>JACQVR010000024.1 GCA_016209705.1 Planctomycetota bacterium | reverse complement strand
GCTCTATCCTGCTTGTCTTGATCAGGGGTTCGTATCTTCGCATCCGCGCTCTCGATTATCGCAAGAGGCATATTTGCCTGACGGGACATGCCCCTACCTCCCACTGACCCTCAAGCCCCCCACAACTTCGAGCACCTTGCATTGCCGGCACAAGTGCTCGCGAACGGTATCGAGCCCCCGCGCCACGCCTTCCAGCTCTGCCGTTGAGGCGTGAAGCACCTTCGGCTCGACTGCGCCGCCGGTGTCGTGCGCGAGTCCCCGCAACGCGAACGCAACCACCCGCAGCCGATCCGCCTCCCCCGCCAAAAACGTATCCACATCCGTTTCGATATTCATGCGTCCCTCCATGCGGACACATGGAGGCAACGAAGGGCGGGGAGAGCAACCGATTCCAGCGAATTGTAATGAAAAATCCACCGCTACTTGGCGGGTGTTCCTTTCGCGGGGGAGTTCAATTGGGAGCTGGTCTCCGGTTTGTAGAAGTTCGCGCTCTCAACTCCGAACGCATGATGGAAGCGCGCCCGGAAGTTCTCCAGCGCGATGGTGGCCGTCAGTTCCACGAGCTGCGCCGGTGAAAGTTCCGCCGCAAGGGCTTCGAAGAGCTCATCCGGCACATTCACGGGCGTTTGCGTCATCGCTTCAGCGTACGCGATCATATGCCGCTCAAGCGGGCTAAATCGATCGCTGGTCTTATAGTTGGCCAGCTCGGCCACTTCGTCCGTCGTCACGCCCTCACCGAGAGCGAGATGCGAGCCGATGTCGATTCAGAACGGGCAGTCAATTAGCTGGGCTGTCCTCAAGCACACCAGATGCTTCAGCCGGCCGGACAGCGTATTCGCCTTTTCGAGGCCCAGTTGGAATTGCCCGGCCGCTTTGAGCACCCTCGGGTTGTGCGCCATCAGGCGCACGGATTCGATCACCTTGCCGAACTTGCGCCGGGTGAGCCAAAAAGCCAGTCGGACAAGGAGCCCACCCTGCCCGTCCTTCACACCCTTGATTCGCATGGGATTCTCCGAGTTCGATAAAGGAGTATAGCCGGCTTTTTTCATATGACCCACTCGAATTGACGCGAAGCGCGTACGCGATTACTCGCAGCCGATCTCCCTCCCCCGCTAGAAACGTATCCACGTCGGTTTCGATTTCCATTTCGCCCTCCATGCCCGCACATGACGGCAAGCGGGCGCGGGGAGAGCAAGGTTAAGCGCACAGCTTGAATGGAACCGGTGGTGGCCGGATAATAATTGCGCTTTCTGATGGCGGCGGCTTCCTGCGGGCATTGATACCTGGCTGCCCAGAAGAATTTCATCGCAGGTTCAGAATCGGATGGACCCGGCCATGCAGGTTCCCAAAGCAATTCGCACCGAAAGACTCCTCCTCAGGCGTAGCCAAATAGAGGATTTGGAGGCTTTCTCCTCGTTCCTGACCGACCCGGCTGCGGTGCACTACATGGCCTTCACCGAAGAACAGAAAACCCCGAAGGGGGCAGAGCAAATGCTCCAATGGGTCATTGACGCCTACGATTCCAAGGAACCCATCTTCTCGCTCACGATCGCTGACCCGACCACCAACCGGTATCTTGGATCCTGCGGACTTCATCCAGACTCCGGCGGTGGGCTTGAAATTTACTACACCGTGATCCCCTCAGAGCAGAGAAGGGGTATTGCAACGGAGGCCGCGAAAGCTATCGTACTCCACGCGATCGTAGAGTTGGGGGCGACGCGACTTGTTGCGTACGTCGTCCCGGAAAACAAAGCTTCCGTCCGTGTCGCTCAGAAACTTGGCTTTGTTGACGATGGGCCTGCTGTTCGCGACGCTGCCGAGGCGGGCATGGTGCACGCCAAGATGAAGGGGCACCGCTATATCCTACGGTCTTGACAACCTCTCGCTTCACCGTCCCTACCTCACCCTCACGCGCTCCTCGACCTCCAGCAGGCGGCATCGGTGGCATAGCTTCCCAAGTGTCGCAGCGAGCCGCCTCGCGATCTCGACCAGCTCCCCAGAAGCCGCGTGAAGCACCTTCGGCTCCAGCGATTCGCCCGTCCCATCGCCATCATGCGCGAGTCCGCGTAGCGCGGTGGCGATCACCCGCAGCCGGTCCCTCTTCCCCGCCAGGAACGTGTCCACGTCGGTTTCGATGACCATGCCGCCATGACGGCAACGAGGCGCGGGGAGAGCAAGGGACGTAACAGGAATGTTCAAAAGTCCATGATTCATAGTCGGTACATAAAGTCAAGGAGTCGCACATACGCGCCTTCCCCGGAACCGGTTCGCGGTAAGCCCTCCACGCCGGAAGGGACGCCAAAGTCGAGGTGATTGCAGTCGGAGAAAACGGCAATACACGCCATTTTGGGGGCATATTTCGTTAGGACTTGCTAGGGCGGCTGGATGCGGGGCATTCAGGCTAGAGGGCGGCTCCCTTCCCCCACGGTGCACGCCCCCTCATCGTGCGGCGCCGGGGCCGTTATTTCTCGTGGCGCCGTTTATCGTCCACAGTCGGCACATCCTGGAGCGGCCGCGTCGCGCGGCGCAGGAACAAGATCGCAAAGCAGGTGTCCGCCACCGAGGCGTCGCCGCCGAATCCCGGAAATCTTCCCGGCCCCCGTCCCCTTCCTCCCGGTCCGCGGCCCCCGCCGCGCCCTCCCCCCGACCCCCAGGAGCCGTCCGAGCGCTGCGCGTCCAAAAGGTAATTCGCGCCCTCCGGATACCACTCGTGACTTCCGAGCGTTTCGGTGCCGTACAGAACGCCCGCCCGCTCCAGCGCGTAAAGATAATAATAGTGGTGCCAGGCGGAGCTGTGCGGCGCGTGCTCGACCTTGCCTGGATTTTCCTTGACCGTGAAGTTGTCCCGGAGCCACTCCAGCCCTCTAACGACCGTCCGGTCGTTCTTCCAGTTCTGCCCCAGGATATAGTTGAGGATCACCAGGCTCCCCACCGCGCCCGCGCTCATCGATCCATAGCCTTCGGCGTGATGGTCGCGACCCCCGTAGCACCAGGAGCCATCCCTCTTGACGCTCTCCTCCCACCAGCGGGCCGCTTGGACGACGACCGCTTTCGGAAGGACGATGCCCGCGTCATGGCAGGCGCGCAGTCCCAGCGCCGCGTATTGCGTGTTCGAATTGTCCCCTTGCCATGGCCCCTTCCGCTTCTGTTCAAGGGTGATCTTCCGGACGACCCGCGGCTTCTCGCGCCGACCGTCCCCTCTGTTCGCGGCCTCCCCCTTGGTCGCCACGTCCCGCTTCGCTCCTCCAGTCGGAATGTCGTCGACATATTCGGACGGCTCGCCGTAGAACCACTGGCCGTTCGAACATTGATTGTCGATGAGAAACTGCGCGCAGCGGGCGATCTGCATCTGGTATCTCAGCCGATCGACCTCTTCCAGCACCATCGCGCGCAACGCCGCCAGGTAGGTCCGCTCGATCGGGGAATCGAGCGTCTTGGTCAACAACCTTTGGAATTCGGGATCCTCCTCCGGCACGCCGGCATGCACAAAGGACCAAAGGACCAACTCGTCATGCCGCATGTCGTAGCGGAAATGTTTCCAAGATTGCAACGAAGAGACCCGCTCCTTGAGGTTTCGAATGCCCTTCTCGATCGCCTGATCGACACGTTTCTGATCGACTTTGGGATGCCCCTGAGCCGGATCCCGCTTCCCGTCCTGAAAAAGAAATGAAAGGGCGGCCAGGATGAGCCACTGCTTGGCCATAAGTCCTCCGCTTCAATCCGGAATCGTCGGTGCTTCGAAACCGGTGCGCCCGCGGCTACATTCCTTCAACATCGCAATCGCGGCCGAGGTTCGGAAGTCCTCGACGGAGGATCCATCCTTCCTCCGGAGGAGGAATGCAGTTCTTCATCACACAACGCCGTCGTCCCAAGAAGAGCGGCCGAAAGTCGACTGAATATGCTCCTATCATAATAACCAACCGGAGGCGATCGAAGTTGCTGTCCATTTTTTCATTCCCGGCCCACGACAAGAAGCTTTCTCGCCGGCACGGACGCCTCCCGCATCGTTTCCCAAAGTATCGCGAATTCGCACGACTTTCCGACGGTGTTGTAAAGGATCTTCAATCCGACGTCTTGCTAATTAAAATCATCTTGCCGACCTGCGTTCCCCGAGCCGACTCCAGCACTTCAAAGCGAGCGCAGACCGTTCCATTCGCCTCATTTGAGGGCTGGACCCGAGACAATCCGGCCATCGCCACTGTCCTGCCCCTTCGCAGGTTTTGAGCGCAAATCTCTGCAAGTTGGCCCCTGACGCCCACGCCGACGGTGGCGGTTCGTTCTCCCTCGCCGCACCGCCAGATGGCCAGCCTCATCTTGAGAAACGGCGTTCCTTCAGTACCGCTCCGCCGCAGCTTCGGATCGTTCATCAGCCGCCCCACGACCACGACCGGCCTGCCGTCGGACATTCCAGCCGCCTCCGCTACTTCCCGCCGATCCGCACACTCTCCTCGACCTCAAGCACCTTGCACGTCCGGCACAGGTGCCGCCGGGCGGTATCGAGTCGCCGCGCAACGGCTTCCAGCTCGCCCGCGGAGGCGTGGAGAACCCTCGGCTCGATCGCGACGCCGGTGTCGTGCGCCAATCCTCGAAGCGCGAACGCCGCGAACCACAGCCGATCCGCCTGCTCCGCCAGGAACGTATCCACATCCGTTTCGATGTCCATGCGCCCTCCCATGCCGCCACATGACAGCAACGGCGGGCGGGGAGAGCAACCGAATCAGGCGAGGAGCGGCGGACATTCCGCATACGACGTACAGAAGCGTCGGAAGTAGCAGAAGGAGCAGATCCTTTGGTATCCTTAGCCTGAACTTGTGCTGAAAAAGAAGGAGATTCACCTTGCAGGAAACGCCCCAACAATACACCCAGCGAATTCTCGGCTACCTCGACGGAAAGAAGCCGATGGAAGTCCTGACCGCTTCCCCGCGGCAGATTGCCCGACAGGTGAAGGGCGTCTCGAAGAACAAGCTGTCGCAACGCCCCGCCTCGGACAAGTGGTCTGTCACAGAAATCCTGGCTCACTTGGCCGATAGCGAGATCGTCTACGGATTCCGCATCCGCTTCATCCTCCAGTCCAGCGGCGCACCCATCCAGGCAACCGACCCGGATGAGTGGGCCAAGTTTTCCGACTATGCAAAGCAGGACCCCCTGCTCTCCCTGGAGGCCATTCGCACCGGTCGTGAACGGCTCGTGCACCTGCTGAAGAGGCTGCCCCGGGGAAGGTGGGATTCCTACGGAATGCACTCCGAGCGGGGAAAGGAGACCGTTACGCGGGTGGTGGAGATGCTGGCGGGACATGACCTCAACCACCTGATGCAGATCAAGGAGAGACTCCCGAAAAAGTGAGCCGCGCCGCATTCAGCCGCCTTGCGACGCCGTCTCTACCTACTCCCCGCCGACATGCAAGCTCTCCTCGACTTCGAGCACCTTGCACGTCTGGCACAGGTGTCGGCGGGTGGTATCGAGTTCCCGCGCAACGGCTTCCAGCTCGCCCGCTGAGGCGTGGAGGACCTTTGATTCGCTGCCGCCTCCACCGCTGTCGGTTGCCATTCCCCGCAGCGCGAACGCGATCACGCGCACCCGATCCGCCTCCCCCGCCAGGAACGTGTCCACGTCGGTTTCGATGTCCATGCGAGCCTCCTCGTCGCCACATGACGGCAACGAGGCGCGGGGAGAGCAAGACCATCGTGCATGGGCAAAGCACATCTTGAGACTCCGTTGGGTCGCCAACGGCGGTGGTCCGTCTTCGTATCTGCTTGAGAACGCCGTCGAAACTTGAGGATGCGCCTGGACATTCCCATGCTCGCATGTGGCGCGGCCGTAAGATCCGCACATTGCGTCAGGAGGTCTCTTTCATGTTCCCCTGGATGATCCTGGCCCTCGCGCTCGGCTCTTTCTTCTTCGAGCCGAGCCTTCTCTGGAAGCCCGCGTCGATCAGCCCCGCACGAACCTGTGGGATAGGCCGTTGCCTGCGTCCGGAAGTCACCGTGCCGCAGGACGAGCCGGCTCCATCTGAAGCGAAAAGGGATGTCGGCGCAATGGAAGAGGCCAAGCGAGATGCTTTGCGTACCGCCGTGCAGCAGTTGCTCAAGATGCAAGAGGACAGCGGCCGGTGGTCCTACGAAGCGTATCATCAAGATCCCGGAGAACCCGGAAGACTGCCCTACGGCTTCCAGGTCGGCGGCACCTCGATCGTCGGTACTGCGCTGATCTTCGTAGCGCCCGACGACAAAGAGGTTCACGCCGCGGTGCAGCGCGGGCTTGAGTTCGTGCTCAAGGCCCTCGACCATCCCAAGATGGCGCCCCTCACCAAGCGGCGGTACGACGTCCGGATCTGGGGACATTGCTTCGCTCTAGAATTCCTGTG
>JACQVR010000021.1 GCA_016209705.1 Planctomycetota bacterium | reverse complement strand
TGTTACGATATATTTTGAAAATTATTTGTAACGTTACGATAAGTTTTGAGAATTAATTGTAACGGTAGCTCGGGCCCGCCGGGGCGGCTACTATGGCGGGCATGGATTTCGAGTTCGATCTCTTCGGGGAAGGCAAGAAGGACACGTCCCTTCAGGGGCGCGTCAAAGAGTGGGTGAGAGCTCATTTCCGTCTGCCCGAAGAGGTTCCCGTCCTCGTGACGGAAATCTACTGCGACCAGCCGGGGTGCGCGCCGATCGAGACGCTCGTGGCCGTCCTGGAACCCGGCGGACGCCGACAGTTCAAGATGTCCCGCCCCCTGCGCGAAGTCGCCAAGGAGGACATCCCGCACATGCGTCCCAACCCCGACGGACACGGACCTCGCATCGACATCGATCAACTCGGTCGCTCCGCGGGAAGCGTGTGGGCATGAGCGATCGACCGTCCCCCCTTCCCGTGACCGTCCTGACCGGCTACCTCGGCGCCGGCAAGACCACGCTCCTGAACCACATCCTCACCCGCCGGCACGGGCGGCGCATCGCCGTCATCGAAAACGAGTTCGGCGAAATCGATGTCGACGGCGCCCTGGTGATGGGCGTCGACGAGGAGCTGCTCGTCCTGAACAACGGGTGCGTCTGCTGCAAGATCCGCGGGGATCTGATCCGCACCCTTCACGATCTGCTCCGCCGGCAGGACCTTTTCGACGCGATCCTCATCGAAACGACCGGCGTGGCGGATCCCGCGCCCGTCGCGCAATCCTTCTTCGTGGACGAGGAACTGAAGCATCGCCTCGCGCTGGACGCCGTCGTGACCGTGGTGGACGCCAAGCACATCGGCCGCCACCTCGACACGGACGGCGAAGCCCGACTCCAGATCGCGTTCGGCGACGTGATCTTGCTGAACAAGACGGATCTCGTTTCGCCGCAGGAATTGGATCTTCTCGAGCGGAAAGCGCGCGGCATGAACGCGCTGGCCAAGATCTACCGCACCCGCCGCGCGGAAATCGATCTCGACAAGGTGTTCGGCGTGGGGGCGTTCGACCTGTCGCGAAAACTGGACGTCGCGCCCGACTTCCTCGCCTCCAATGGGGGCCATCACGATCCCTCGATCCGCTCGATCTCGATTCAAGAGCCGGGGCCCTTGGAAGGCGGAAAACTGAACGCGTGGCTGGGAAATCTCCTGAAGACGCGCGGGACGGACATCTACCGCATGAAAGGGATCGTGCACGTGCGCGGCGAAGCGCGCCGCGTGGTCTTTCAAGGCGTGCACATGATGTTCGACGGCCGTCCGGACCGGCCGTGGGCCGACGGCGAGGACCGCGCGAATCGAATCGTCTTCATCGGCCGGAACCTGTCCGAAGCGGAACTCCGCGACGGTCTTCGCTCGTGCCTCGCGTCCTCGTAGCCCCTTACCGCTTGTTCTTCTCCCACCACTCCAGCGCCGACGCATGCTTGGACGCGAACTCCTCGTCCGGCCAGAGGACGTTCAGATGGATTCGATCCTCCGTCACCACGCGCAAGGTATAAGCGGCGTTCCATCGCGTTTCCGGGTCCCGATCCTTGACCAGCTCCAAGAGCTTCGCCACGATTTCGGGCGCTTGGGAACGCTCCGCGGCCAGGAACGACGCGCGGCGGATCCACGGGTCGGCGGACTTGAATCCCTCGAGGACGATCGCCTTCGCTTTGGGTTCCGCCGACCAGCCGAGCGCGACCTGAAGATACGTCTTCGTTTCCGCGTCCGATTCGGCCGCATGGGCTTGAAGCAGCGCGCTGGCGGCGGACGCGGAGTTCGTGAAGGCGAAGAGGGCGGCGAGCTGCGGCTTGACCGTCGCGGGCACGGAGGGAAGCTTCTCAACCAGTTTCTTGAGTCCCGCCGGGTGCTCCAGAAGATCGCGATGAGAAAGCGTGTCGACGAGAGAAGCGTTGACGTACATCGGTTCCAGCACGTGCTCCCAGGATTCTCCCACGTCCTGTCGCATCCACTGCGCGACGCCCGCGCCGGCCCACGGATTGTTGTCGTCCGTGACGATCGCCTCGCCGAACTCGGCGAGGAAGCCCTGGATCTTTCGGTCCATGAGTTCGGGGAGGGCGTCGTACGCCTTCCAGTGCATGAGCAGATTCAACATTCGCTCGCGCGTCTCTCCATCCGTTTCTTTCCCGGCGGCTTCGGCCACTCGCGGCGCCGCCTGGCGTCCGAGGGACCTCAATTCCCGCGACGCCGATTCGCGGGCCGCCGGATCGTCGGATCGAAGCCGGCGCGTCAGCGCCTCGACCCGTCGGGCCAGCTCATCCTCCGGCAGCGCCGGAGGCTCCGGCGGCGCGGCCTGGGGAGGTTCCGCGGCCGGCGGGGCGGGAAACATCATGCTGCGAAAGAACAGGGGCCGCATCGTCGCCGCGAACAGGCCCGCCTGGCCCACCATCATGAACCCCGCATCGGTGGAAGATAATTGAATATGATCCTTTTCCATGGCGCACAACGTCGTCGACCATTGGTCCAACTGCAATTCCCCGGAGAGATCGGGAAGGCCCAGGCCCATCATCGTGAGGAGCTGCGAGATGAGTTTGAGATTGACGCTGAAGATCAGCGGACAGGAAGACGCTTCAGCCGGAAGTCGGCTCGCGAAGCCCTTCGGGTCGTCCGACGCCTTCAGCCCGGCCCGCAGGTGCTCCGGCTTCATCGCCACGAGGCAGACGTCGCCCCGCATCGCGACGCACGGCTGCGGCCCTTCCGCCGCTTCCTTCGCCAGCCACAATGTGGCGTCGCCTTCCTTGCTGGAGCGGTACGCGCCGGCGCGCTCCAGGATTTTCTCGATCCGTTCCTTCGCCTTCGGCGGGTCGGCGGCTTTGACTACGAAGAACAGCGAACTCAAGGCGTGCTCCTCGGAGGAGAGAATGTCTTTTCCGACCATTGCGAAGGCGACTTCGTTTCCCACCGCGTCGGCCAGGTCTCGTGGCCGAATTCCGAGCTCGCGTTCCATCTCCTGCTCCACGCGTTCGAGCGCGCCCGGCCTTCCGGCGCGCTCCGGAGCGGCCTTTTTCTGGATCGCGTCCCACCGCTTGAAGAGCGCCTCGATGTCCGACCACACCTGGCGGCCGCCTTTCAGGTTCAGGTGAGCCGCCAGGAGCGCCTCGGGAGGAATGAAACGCAACGCGTCTTTGGGGCCGGCGGGCTGCCGGACGGCGTCATACAGGCGGCACGGAACATCGATGTGCAGTCGGGCCTTCGACGCCACGCGTCCGGGACGCAGGGTCGCCTGCATCGTCATGCCGCGGATCTTCTGAAATTCGAAAACCGCGTCCGCTTGATCCATCGAGTACGCCATCTGGCGCGCCGAGCCGTACCCGTACGGGACGGGTCGCTGGAGCGCCGCCCACGGCGCGCCGGCGAAACCTCGAAACGTCGCCTCTTCGGACGGCTGCGCAGGCAGTTCGCGATACAGAGCGTTCTGGCGCAGATCGTCGCCTTTGAGCCGCCCCGTGGCTCGGTCGAGGATGCCCTGAAGCGTGTTCCGGTCGGTCGTGAGCGCCAGTCGCGCTCCCGAAGCGGCCACGTAGAGCGGCGGATCGAAGCGGCTTTCGCCAAGCTTGCGGATGGCGAGGGCGCGCGCGCCCTGGTCGATCCATTCCTCGGCGGCGAACACTTTCAGATCGTCCAGGATGCGGCCGAAGAACGCGGGATCCGAGGATGTGACGATCAACGCCCAACCGAAATCGCTTTCGGCGGGGTCGCGAATCACCACGGCCAGGCGTTGAAGGGAAGGGAGCCCTTCCTTGAAATCCTTCAAGAGCTTTTCCGGGACCCGATCGAGCGCCTTGCCGACCGCCTCCTCGATGTTTTCGCAGACTTTGGCCTTTCCTTCCGGCGTGGTAAACGCGGCGACATATTCCTTCCAGTCTTTCAGCAGGCGGGGACCTTGGACGAATTCGAAAAACGCGAAGGCGTCGGATGGAAAGAGTTCCGCCACGTCGTCGGGTTTGCCGGGACCGGCGTCCTGGAAGCAGATCGAAGGGCCGGTGATGGCGAAGAAAGCCCCGCTCAGGATCGCGCCGATGGCCGTTTTGATCAGAAGCATCGTTCGTCCTCCTGCCCGTCGGATGGAGGGCATAATCGGTTCAAGGAAGGCGGCGTTTCCAGTATAAGACTATACCTTTCGCCGCCCCATTACAGGAAATCGAGCCTATGGATATCGACTTGGCCGCTTTGGATCGCCGGTCCGCTTATCGCGCCATGATCAGCATGATCATCCCGCGCCCGATCGCGTTCGTGAGCACGATCGGCCCGGCGGGAAACATCAATCTGGCGCCGTTCAGCTACTTCAACGGCGTGTCGAGCACGCCGCCGATCGTGTCGATCTCCGTCGGTCCCAAACGCGCCGGCCACAAGGACACGCGATCGAACATCAAGCGCGCGAGCGAGTTCGTGGTGAACGTCGTCGTGCCGGAGCTGATGGAAGGGGTCCTCGTCAGCGCGACCGACCATCCGCCGGAAGTGAGCGAGCTGGAGCTGGCGCGCCTGACGCCCGCGCCGTCGGTGAAAATCAAAACGCCCGGGGTGCATGAATCGCCGATCCGGATGGAATGCGCGCTCTACAAGATCGTCGAGGTCGACGGGGGCACCGCGCTGATCCTGGGACGGATCGTGCACGCGCACATCGACGACGCGCTCTGGGCGGACGGCCGGGTGGATCCTCATCGCCTCACGTTCGTGGGTCGGCTGGGCGACGATTTTTACTGTCGCGTGAACGACGTTTTCGAGGCGAAGGGAAAGAAGCCGGTGAGCGGGGGGTGAGGAGCTTGGAGCTTGAAGCTGGGAGCTCGGAGCCGGAGGAGCCCTACGAAGCCTCGATCCAGCGGATCACGGGCCGGCGTTTGGCGTGGGCGCATTCTCTCAGATAGAGATTGATCAGGCGCTGATATGGGATTGTCTTTTCGGCCCAAAGGCATATTCCTCTGGTTCGCCGGGACGGCATCCAAATCTACAAACCCTCCAACCGTGTAAGATCGAGCCGTGGAGAGCCCATACGGCGCCACCTCTCGGATGTAATCGGCATCCAGAACCACGACGTGGCAACCGCGGCAAAACCGACAGTCGCTGTTGAAAATGGATTTGTCGCCATTGCGCCCCAGCAAAAGAAACACCGCTCTACGGACTTCGAGCCGCTGGGCGCAGTTCGGGCATCGCTCCGGGAGGTGGTTAGCTGAAACCGCCAGAGGTTGACCCGCCGTGCATTCTGGGTCAAAAGCGGCTCCGGGAACGGACCGTACGCCACCAGCGCGCTCTCCAAGATGCCCGGCCCTCGCGTCGGCAAGGCCGATTTCGACATCGGCATCAAGTTCATCGAGGAGGCCGAGGCGTCGAGATATTGAACCAACTTGCGGCGCACAAGAACTCAAAAGTTCGCCCGTTCGCCGCGGCACCGCTCAAGCGGCTGAACGCCAAGGGAGAACGGGATGTGGATTACGCTCAGGCCAAACTTGAGGCGGGCGTCGAGGTCGAGGAAACCAAGGCCTTCCTGCGGAAAATCTCCGAAGATTATGCGCCGCTGGAATGTTCCAAGAAAGCGGCGGAAGTTTTAGAACGCTGGGCATCTGAGCGATAGCTCGCGCGGCCTTCGTGATTCGTGATTCGTACTTCGCCCTACCAATCCACCTCCTGCTCGCCGTGCTTCTTGTTTTCCACCCGCGCCATGACGAACAAGAGGTCGCTCAGGCGATTCATGTACTTGATCACCAGCGGCGGCACCGCGACGTGCTGCGCGAGGGCGACGATCTTCCGCTCCGCGCGGCGGCAGACGCAGCGCGCCAGGTGCAGCATCGAACCTCCCTTGGATCCCGCAGGCAGAATGAAGTTTCGGAGGGGCTTGAGTTGCGTCTCCCAGCCGTCGATCAACTTCTCAAACGCGACGATCTTCTCTTCGGTGATGAGCGTCTTCGGCTTGCGCTTTGAGGGATCGTACTTTGGATCCGCGAGCTGGGCGCCGATCGAGAAGAGATCCGCCTGGATGCCCGCCAACGTGGAGTCCACTTCCTGGTCCTCCAGGAACGCGCGCGCCGCGCCGATCGCGGCGTTCAGCTCATCGACATCGCCATAGGCGTCCACGCGGGCATCGCCTTTGGTCACCTTCGTGCCATCAAAGAGCGACGTCTGGCCCGCGTCTCCTTTTTTGGTGTAGATCTTCATGAGGGAAAGCTATCACGCTCGCCGTTGACCGTAAACCGTTGACCGTTCACCGCAGGACGGCGCGGTCAACGGTGGACGGTCAACGGTCAACGATCTCTGAGCTTGGCATACAACATTTCATGGGTCGGCGTCGGGACGCCGAGCTTTCGGCCCAGCCGGATGATTTCGCCGTTGAACGCCTCCACCTCGGTCGGGCGCCCGCGGAGCACGTCCTGCTGCGTGGAGGTCTTGAATCGCGGATACTGTTCGCAGAACCGCCATGCGCGCTCGCGCGCGGAAGGGCGCACCACGATGCCTTGCGCGGCCGCGACCGCCGTCAGTTCGTCGATGGCTTGTTCGGCCGTTTCACGGCGCGGCTCGACCAGCAGATCGCCCAGCTCGCAGCCGTCCGCCGCCGCGAACACGTTCATGACGGCATTTCCGAGCAGCTTCTCCCAGACCGCCTGCTCGATGGTCTCCGCGATCTCGCACGCAGCGCCCGCCCGGTCGAACGCCGCTTTGATGGCTTCCGAGCGCGGGGAAGAACCGATGACGAGGCGTCCCGCGGCATCGTGGCGGATCACGCCGGGGGCGACGACTTCGGTCGCGACGTAGGCGACGCCCGGGACGATCAGCGAGCCCGGGAAAATCTCCGCCAGCCGCTCCGCATTGCCCAGCCCGTTCTGAATCGTGAGCACGGTCGTGTCGGTTCTCACGATCGCCCGGCACGGTTCGCAGGCGGAGCGCGTGTCGTACGTCTTGACGCATACGACGAGCAGATCCGCTTTCCCCGCGTCCTTCGGATCGCTCGAGGCTTTCACGGCGACGGTGAAGGGGCCATTGACCGATTCGATGCGCAGGCCGCGTGCCTGCATCGCCTCCAGATGCGGCCCTCGCGCGAGGAAAAAGACGTCTTCCCCCGCGTGGGCGAACCTGGCGCCGAAGTATCCCCCCACGGCGCCGGTTCCGACAATGACGATGCGCATGGTTCGTTGACCGTAAACCGTAGACCGTTGATCGTTTACCGCCGACCGCAGGACGGCGCGGTCAACGGTGGACGGTCAACGGTCAACGATTTGAAGGACCGCACGCAGGTGTCGGCGACTCTACGTTGAAGTACCGCGCCTGCGAATGGTGAAACACCAGCGCGCTCACGCTCGCCTCCGGATCCATCATGTGCCCCTCCGTGAGGCGCACGCCGACCTCCTCCGGCCGGATGAGGCGGAACAGTTTCTCCTGGTCCCCCAGGTCCGGACATGCCGGATAGCCGAAGCTCACGCGGATCCCCTGGTACTTCGCCTTGAACCGGTCCGTCATCGAGAGTTCGGGCGGATCGGCGATGCCCCACGCGTCGCGCAGCTTCCAGTGCAACCACTCCGCGAACGCCTCCGCCGTCTCGATCGCCAGCGCCTGAAGCGTGTGGGACAGCAGATACTTGCCGGCGTGCTTCAACGCCTCCGCGCGCTCGCGGATCCCCGGCCCGCAGGTCGTCACGAAGAGCGCCACGTAGTCCCGTTCCGGGCCCTCCGGGCGCACGAAGTCGGCCAGGCACAACCCATCCGGCGCCGGCTGGCGCGGGAACGTGAACCGCTCGACCTCCTGTAGGCCGAACTCGTCGTAGAGAATAAGGTCGTTGCCGTCGGAGGCGGCGGGAAAAAATTGATAGACGCCGCGGGCGACGATCCATCTCTCCTCCATCGCGCGTCTCTGGACCTCCTTCACGAGGCGTTCGAGCTCCCCAAGCTTGGCGTCCCTCTCAGCCTCCAAACGCTCGACGGAACCTTTCAATCCGAGATGCTTCGAATACAGCATCTGCCGGTTCAGATACGGCCACAGCTCCGAGAGATCCGGGATCTCGACGACATGCCGCCGCAAATCGGGCGGACGCCGGATGGGTTCCTCGGCTGAGATCCGCGAAGATCGGCGCGTACTCACCGTCGTCTTCGGCACGGCGGTTCCCACCGCGGCGGCCAACGTGCGGGCTTCGTCGTCGAGCGCCGCCTCGAGCCGCGCGCGGCGGTCCGGCTCCATGAGCCGATTGGCGAGATCCAGTCCCTGCATCGCGTCCTTCGCGTACACGACCGTTCGTCCATACGCCGGACGGATCTTGGTGTACGTGAATTTGCGCGTCAGCGCCGCCCCGCCGACCAACACGGGAATGTCGACGCCCGCGTCGCGAAAATCCTCCGCCGTGACTACCATCTGCTGCGCCGATTTCACCAGCAGCCCGGACAATCCGATGAGGTCGGGACGATGCTTCCGGTATTCGGAGATCAGCGTTTCGGGCGGGACCTTGATGCCAAGATTGATCACCCGATATCCATTGTTCGAAAGGATGATCTCCACCAGGTTCTTTCCGATGTCGTGCACGTCGCCCTTCACGGTCGCCAGGAGTACCGTGCCGCGCGCCGAGGTCTCCGTCTTTTCCATGAACGACTCGAGGAACGACACCGCCGCCTTCATCGCTTCCGCGCTCTGGAGCACCTCCGCGACGATGAGCTCGTTGTTGTTGAAGAGCCGTCCGACCTCGTTCATGCCCTTCATGAGCGGCCCGTTGATGATGTCCAGCGGCGCGGTCGTGTTCAGCTTCTCCTTCAAGTCGTCGACGAGGCCTTCTTTCGTGCCCTCGACGATATAGCGCGCCAGCCGTTCATCCAGCGGCAGGTCGGCCTTGGTCGGCCCGGCCGCTTTCTTCTTTCCTCGAAAATGCTCCGTGAACGCGGCCAAGGCGCCGTCGCTCCCCTCGAACAGCAGGTTGTCGCAGAGCTTCTTCTCCTCCTCGGGGATCGACGCGTAGCGCACCAATTTCTCGGAGCTGACGATCGCCAGGTCCAGCCCCGCCTTGCTGGCGTGATAGAGGTAAACGGAGTTGAGGACCTCCCGGCCCGCAGGCGGCACGCCGAACGAGACGTTCGAAACGCCCAGGATCGTGCGGGCAAGAGGCCAGCGGTGTTTCAACTCGTGCACCGCGTCCAGCGTGTGCTTCGCGGAGCCGACATAATTCTTGTCGCCCGACGCGCAGGGAAAGACGAGCGGGTCCCACAGGATGTCCTCCGGCGGGACTCCGTACTTCCCGGTGAGCAGCGCGTAGCTGCGCTCGGCGACCTCGAGCTTGCGCGCGGTCGTGATGGCCTGTCCCTTCTCGTCGATGCAGCCGACCACCAGCGCCGCGCCGAACGCCCGCGCCAGCGGCACGACCTTGCGGAACCGCTCCTCGCCGTCTTCCAGATTGACCGAGTTGATGATCGATTTGCCCTGGCAATACGCCAGCGCCCGCTCGATCACGCGCGCGTCGGTCGAGTCGATCATGAGCGGCGCCTTCACGCGGCGGATCAGCCGTTCGAGAAACCGCTCTATGTCGGCGATCTCGTCGCGGTCGGGATCTTGCAAGCACACGTCGAGGATCTGCGCGCCCGCGAGAACCTGCCGGCGCCCGATCTCCGCCGCCTTCTCGTGCTCGCCCCGCGCGATCAGCTCCTTGAACTTGCGGCTGCCCAGAACGTTCGTGCGCTCGCCGACGATCAGAGGCCGGTTGTCTTCGTCCACCGAGACATAGTCGATGCCGCTGAAATGCGTCTTGTGGTACGCGGGTGGCACGCGCGGCTTGCCGCCGCGGGCGAGCTTCGCGAATTCACGGATGTACTCGGGCGTCGTGCCGCAGCAGCCGCCGATCGCGTTGATCCATCCGTGCTCGATGAACCGCGCCAGCTCCTGCGCCATCATCCGCGGCGTTTCGTTGTAGCGCCCTTCCTCGTCGGGAAGACCGGCGTTCGGGTAGCAGGTGACGCAACATTTGGCCAGGCGCGAGAGCGATCGCACGTGGTCGGTCATGAAGGCGGGGCCGGTGGCGCAGTTGAGCCCGATCGAGAGCAACCCGGCGCGTTCCAGGGAGACGACGAGCGCCTCGACGCCCTGGCCCGCCAGCATCGTGCCCATCGGCTCGATGGTCGCGGAGACGCTGACGGGAACCTCGATTCCGGCCTCGGCGAACCCCTTGCGGATGCCGAGAATCCCGGCCTTAAGGTTGCGCGTATCCTGCGCGGTTTCCAGCAGCAGAAAATCGATGCCTCCTTGCAAGAGGCCGAGCGCCTGCCGGCGGTAGGATTCGATGAGCTGCTCGAACGTGACGCCGCCGGTCACGGTGATCGTTCGTGTCGTGGGGCCCATGGAACCCGCCGCGAAACGATCCGGTCCGAATTTCGCGCACGCGGCGCGGGCCAGCTCGGCGGCGGCGCGGTTGATCTCGATCGCGCGGTCCGTCAAACCGTATTCGGCCAGCACCAGCGGCGTGGCGCCGAACGTGTCGGTCTCGACGATGTCCGCGCCGGCCTCCAGATACGCTTCATGGATCGAACGGATTACGTCCGGCCGCGTCAGGACGAGATGTTCGTTGCATCCATCATACTCGGGTCCGCCGAAGTCCTCGGCCGTCAGGCGGCGGCTCTGGATCATCGTCCCCATGGCGCCGTCGAGGCAGAGAATCCGCTCGGCGAACAGCTCCCGCAGACGCTTGCTTCGATCGTTCATGGGCACGTTGGGAGCCGGCCGCTCGTAGCCAGGAGACGCTACGAGCTGCCAGCTACTGGCGACCAGCTATTCTTCCTCCGTCGTCTCCGGATCGTGAACCCGCGCCGGCCGGCGGGGCGGCTTGGATTCCTTGGGCTTGCGCCCGTCGGCGATGAGAACCCGGAACGGGTCCCCGCGGCGGCCGTCCCCGAGCCGCACGCGGACGCGCTCGAAGCCGGCGGACGCCAGCTGATC
Organism: Planctomycetota bacterium; assembly: GCA_016209705.1. Classification (GTDB taxonomy): domain Bacteria; phylum Planctomycetota; class MHYJ01; order MHYJ01; family JACPRB01; genus JACQVR01. Next base: position 111,139 of record JACQVR010000021.1, on the reverse strand, counting down.
TTTCAACTCTTTCGTGCCGAAGCCCAATCGAAGATGGCCGAGCCGTTCGCGGACCCAGGTTTCCGAATGCGTTTTCAAATCCAGGATCAGGATCTTGCCGCCCGGGGCGAGGATCCGGAACGCCTCCGCGAGCGCCCGGGATGGGTCGGCGGCGCAATGCAAGCTTTGAGCCAGGAGCGCCAGATCGACGGCACCGTCCATAAGCGGCACACCCTCGAGTTCGCCTTCGCGCCAGCGGACGTTGCGAATGCCCCGGCGCCGCGACCGAATCCGGGCCTTCTTGAGCGCTTCCGGGGAACGGTCAATGCCGACGACCCACCGGGCCCACGAGGCGATCTCCAGCGACAGATTCCCCTCGCCACACCCCAGATCCGCGACGCGAAGCCGGGGCAGCAGAAGCCCCAGCGCCCGCGCCCATGCGGCCCAGGATCGACCGGGCACGACCAACCGCTCCCCCGAAGGGGCGGGCCGGCCTTCGGGCCGTCTCCGCAGGACTTCCTGCAACCTCGCCGCGTCTTCCGGATGGCCGTCCCCCTCGCGGATCTCGCGCAGAATCGCGGCGGCCAGTCCGTTGCTGAAAGCCTCGGGTCGGGTCTGATAAAAGCTCCATCCCGCGAACCGATCCTCCCGGACCAGCCCCGCGTCGCGAAGCAGCCGCAGGTGGCGGGAGACGCCCGACTGGGCGATTCCCAGGATGGAGACCAGCTCGCTCACGTTGAGGCGTTCCCGGTCCACCAGCCGCAGGATCCGCAGTCGGCCTTCGTCGCCCAAGAGCCGGAACAGATCGGCATCCAATTTCATATATGTAAATCTACATATACAGATTCTTACAGTCAATGCCGAATTGAGGGTGAAGCGAGCGCGGTCTCGGGCGGGCCGGCGTCACGCGTGGGGATCTCGTTTGAGCTCGACCAGGGCGGCCTCCAGGCTCTCGCTGGCCGTGTCGCGCACCAGGAAGAGCAGCGTGTCTCCGGCGGAGGGCTTGCTGTCGGGAGTGCAGAGCGACAGATGTCCTTCCTTCAGGATCGCCACCGGAACCAGCGTGTCGGGCAACGTCGTCGCGCCCACAGGGCGATTGAACGCCGTTTCCTTGGTGAGCACCACCGACTCGATGCGCGCCTCTCCGGTTTCCAGATCGTAGGCCCATGAGGCCAGCGGAACGGGTTTCCCGAACGCCAAGCGAACGTGCTGGCGCTCCAGGAGCGGATCGAGCCGCTGGCGGTCGGGAGCGTCCAGCGCCACGTAGACCTGGCGCGCCTCCACCTCGGAGCGCGCCACCTGCGCCGTCCACTCGTTCACTTGAACGTTCTCGGTGCAGGCGAGGAACGTATCGGCTTCCTGGGGGCGCGCTTGGGACAAGGTTTCCCGGTCCAGCGCGCTGCCGTTCACCGCCTCCAGGCCGGCCGCCTGCGCCCGGGCGCAATTTTCCGTGTTCGTGTCGACCAGAACGACGTCGCGGCCCGTTTCCTTGTACCGAAGGCCGATGGCGCGAGCCAGCGGATTGGCCCCGACGATGATCACCCGGCCGGTCTCCTTGGCCAGGATCCCCAGGATCCGGGCCACGAAGCCGGCCGTCGAGCCCTGGACGATTACCGTCAGAAAGACGGTGAGGAAAACGAGCGCTTCGACCCGGCTACCTTCCTGGATGCCCGCCGCGCCGAGTTTGAAGGCGGCCAGAGACGCGACCGACGCCGCGACGATTCCGCGGGGCGCCGTCCAGGACAGGAACAGCTTTTCACGCGGCGTCACGGGAGCCCGTCGCGTGCAGAGCCACACGTTGAGGGGGCGGATCAGTACCATCACGATCAGCACCGTTGCGAGCCCCTCCCATCCTTCCCGGCGCATGGCGTCGATGCGCAGATTCGCCGCCAGCAGCACGAACAGCACCGAGATGAGCAGCGTCGTGAGCTGTTCCTTGAACTGCCGCAACTCGCGCTCGTGGGGCTTCAAACCGAGCTGCGTGACCATGCCGGCGGCGACCACCGCCATCAGTCCCGATTCCTTGTAGAAACTCTCGGCGGCTCCGTAGCAACCCAGCGCGCACGCCAGCACGATCAAGTTCTTGAGCTCTCCTTCCCGTCCTCCCCGGTAGTACCGCACGATGAGGCTGAAGAACCCTCCGCAGGCCACGCCGATCGCGGCTCCCGCCCCCAACCGCGTTCCAAGAAACTCCAAGGCCTCCACCCAGTGGGTGCTGGTGCCCAGAGCGACTTCCAGAAACACCACCGCCAGGACGGCTCCCACCGGATCGATCAGGATGCCCTCGCCTTCGAGGATCGTCGCCACTTCGCGGCGAACATGGATGCGCCGCATCAAAGGACGGATCACCGTGGGGCCCGTGACGGAGACCAGGGCGCCGAAGAGGAGCGACAGAATGGGATCCAGGCCGGCGATATGATGGGCGGCGAGCGCCGCTCCCGCCAACGTGCACAGCGCGCCGACCGTGACGAGTCGCCGGACGCTGCGGTGCACCTCGCGAAGATGGCGCAGCTTCAGCGTCATCCCGCCTTCGAACAGGATCACGGCCACCGACAGGGTGACGATGACTTCGACGCCTTGGCCGAGCAGCTTCGGGTCGATCGCCCCCAGGCCATCCGGGCCCAGCGCCACGCCGAAAAGGAGCAGGAAGATGATGCTGGGCAACCGCAACATGACCGAGAACATCTGGGCCAAGATTCCGGCCGCGATGACGATGATGATCAGTTGCGTCATGTGACGGGTGGGCGAAAAAGCGACGCTCCTCCCAATTACTTCGCCGCGCGCCAAGGCTCTCCCATCCACGTCCGGTAGATCGCCTTCTGAAGCGCCGTCGCCTTGGAGAGCGGGACGATGGACAGCGTCAGGTCGTCCCAAGCCCGGGTGACGATCCGGAGCCTCTTGAGGAAGTTGCCTCGAAAGACCTCCAGCGTGATCGCCTGCCCGGGGCGAAGATCTTCAAGGCGCTTTTCCCATGTCTCCTTGTCCACGCGACTTCCAGCAAGAGAGAGAATCTCGTCGCGCGCGCACAGCCCGGCGCGCTCGGCGGGCGAGCCGGCACGGACGGTGCTCACGGTCAGGCGGTTGCCGGACGTCTGAATCATGGCGCCGATCCAGGCCTTCCTCGGCGGTTTCTTTTCGCCGTTGTCCTTCTTGGGCTCGCCCCGGAATCTCAGGCCCGCCATCCGGAGGAAATGCTCCAGATCGAGCTCGCGCGTTCCGTCGATGTAGTCGCGCCAAAAAGACGCCAGGGATCCGCCGGCGACGTCTTCCGCCGCCCGGCGCCATTCCGACTCGGGCAGGCCCGAGCCGGCCTCGCGGCACGCGTCGTACAATTTCCGCAGGACGTCGTCGAGCGATCGATGATTGTTCGTCCGGCGCCGGATCTCCATATCCAGGCACAGTCCGATGAACTCGCCTTTCTCGTAGTAGGAGATGGTCGCGTTCGGGGAGTGCTCGTCCGGTTGATAGTACTTGATCCACGCGTCGAAGCTCGATTCGCTCAAAGTCTGATGCCGGCGGCCGGGTTTCTCGACAAAGGCCTGCCAGCGGCGGGCGAGCTTGCGGAGGTAGCGCTTGGGCGCCGTCAGCTTGGCGCGCGTCAGGAAGAGGCCGTCATAGTACGACGTCAGCCCTTCGAGCGCCCATAACACGGTCGTGTGGACTTCCCTCTCGTAGTCGAAGGGCCCCAGCATCGCCGGCCGGATCCGCTTGACGTTCCACAGATGGAAGAATTCATGCGCCGCCAGTTCCAGGAAATTCTCGTATTCCTCCCGCTTGCGGAATCCGAACGGAGAATACATGAGGCTGCACGAGTTGCGGTGCTCCAGGCCCCCGTAGGTGCCCGGCACCGTGTGCAGCACGAACGTGTAGGCGGAGTAGGGCAGCCCTCCGAACATCTCGGCCTCAACCGACACGATACGGGAGAGGTCGCGCGTGATGCGATCCAGGGGGCGGTTCACCGGGCCGTGCAGCACCAGGCGGTGCTCGACTCCGCGAACCCGGAAGGCTTTTACCTTGAAGGTGCCCGCTTCGATGGGACAATCGACCAGCTCGTCGTAGTCGGAGGCCGCGTATCGATGGGGCCCCGCCGGACGCAGCCCGGTCGCGATGCGCCATCCGCGCGGCGTGCGCAGCTCCAGCGTGACCGGCCGTTCCTTGTGACCCTCCAGGTACATGAAGGCGGCCGCGCCGTTGAGGTAGACGTGCTCTTCGTCCAAGTGCGCGCCGCGGCGGTCCTGGTCGAAGGCGTAGACGCGGTAGGTCGCGGCCACCCGATCCCGGCCGCCCGTGCGGATCCTCCAGCGGTTCTTCGCCACTTTGCTCACCGGGAGTCCGCCGGCCGAGAAATCCTGCACGTGCCGCGCATAGTCGCGAATCTTGTACGAGCCCGGCGTCCACACGGGCAGGACGAGTTCCACCGACGTTCCGGCGATCCCTCGAATGTCCACGGTCACTTGGAGCAGATGGGACGTCGGCTGCGGCATCGAGACGGAATACGCGACGATCGGCATGGGGTGGGGTTATAGCAGAAGCGAGCGGCGGGAGGCCAGAATCCGATCGCGCAAATCATCCGCGCGGGGCCCTGGACACAAGTCCCCGGAGGAGTCGGAGCGCCCAGCGCGGCGAAGCCGCAATCCGAATTTTCCTAAGCTGTCTCCCGCCGCGCTGGAGTCCAGAGTCCGACGTCCAGAGTCCAGAGTCAGATCCTCGATTCGCGGCGCCTCTGGACCGTGGACTATGGACTGTGAACTTCACCGTATCGCATGAAAATCTTTGCGTCACGCGAAGATTTTGCACGTTGGCAGTACAGAGAAGAAAGAAAATAACCACTGGAGACACGGAGGCACGGAAAAAATTTTGTGGAGATGCGGAGATTTTGGAGATGGGCTGATTCAGAAAAGGGGGGAACATCTCCAGATCTCCTAAAAAATCTTCTCCGTGATCTCCGTGGCTCCGTGATTCTTGTCTCGGGGTGCTCCGTCTCTTTCTTGCCCTCCCACCCTCATTCGACCTTCCGAAAGATTCGGTTCCGATATTCGACCCGAAGGGGCGAGTTCCGTCCGAGATGTTCCGCCAGAACGTCCCGCAGAATCCGCGTTCCTTCGCCCGGTGGCGCGCCGAGCCACGTCTCGATCAGGAAGGACGTTGTGGCGACGCGATAGCGGCGATCGTTGCGGAGGGTTTCCGTCCCGGCGCGGATTTCAAGGATCCGGCGGCTCGCTCGCGCCGACGGGGAATAATGCACTTCGAGGCCCGCGACATCCAGAAGCGGCCGGCCGCCGTCTCCGATCGCCCGCTCCAGAACGCCGCGGAGATCCCGGCCGCCCATGTCCACCCACTGCGCCGTGTCCGGAAAGGGAAAGGCTTCGTACACATCGCCGCGGGTCACGGGGCCGGCGAAAAGGGAAGCGCGCAGGGAAGAGCGCGGCAGCAGCGCGATGTCCGCGTTCAGGGCCGCTTTCAGCGCGTCACACGCCCAGTTTCCGAGCGGGCTGGAAGCACCTTCGTCCGCGGCGTGTTCCCGAGAAAGCCCGACGCTCAGGGTTCCGATCGGTTCCTCCATCAGCTTGGCGATCCGGCGGGCGCCGCGGCGCACGAGGGCGCGGACGCGCGCGTCCTCGGGCCCCCGCCAGGTCCTCAAATCGATCAGATTCGCCTTGAAGGAGCGCACGTCGCCCGTGGCGACGTTCAGGACGAGCTCGAGGCGGCCCACCGAGAGGCCGTGCGAGCCGGGGTGGACGATGGGGAAGCCTCCCGCCCGTTCTTCGATCGCCCGGGTATGACTGTGACCCCCGAGAACGGCCGCCAGATCGATCCCGGGCAGCCGCCGGTCGCGCTCGATTCCCAGATGGCTCAGCAGCACGCGCGCCATGCCTGGCGTCCAGGATCGGCGGGCGAGCGCGGACGAGGCATCGAGGAAAGCGAGTTCTTCGCCGGCTCGCGGAGCGGCGACCGTCAGGCCGCGCAGCTCGAGACACGCTTCGGGCAGCGTCACGGCATCCTTCACGTAGGGCGGAGGCGCGCCGGTGGACGATTCGAAGACATTGGAGCAGAGAAGAGGAAAGCGCGCCCGCGCCGCTAGGTCCCGCACGCCCGCCGGGCCGAAGTCGAAGTCGTGATTGCCCAGGCATGCCGCGTCATACCCGATTTCATTCATGGCTTGGATGACAAGCCGGCCGCGGGTGAGATCGCCTTCGGGCGTCCCTTGAAAAAAATCGCCGCCGTCCACCGTCACGACGCGCGCGCCGCGCCGCCGCTCCTTTGCCCGTTCGCCTTTGAGGTACCCGGCCAGCGCCGGCAGGCGATGGACGCGCCCGTGGAGGTCCGCCGTGTGGAAGATCACGACGCGTACTTCCGAGGTGGAGGCGGGAGGCGGCGGCTTGGAGCAGGTGACAAGGAGGAAGAGAACACCGAGGAGCCGGAGGGCGCGGAGAAGATTTTTAAACCACGGAGACACGGAGACACGGAGAAGAATTTTCATAGAATCCTTCTCATCACGCCGTCTTTCAGAGTGGGAACGTTGAAGTTGATAAGAAGGCCCACGCGATGGCCGGTCAGCTTCAGATAGGCGAGGAGTTTGGCTTCATGAACGGGCGGGAGAATGTCCACGCTCTTGAGTTCAACGATGACCTTTTCATCGACCAAGATGTCGATCCGATGTCTACACTCCAGTTTCACGCCTTTGTAGATCAAAGGGATGTCCACTTGTCGCCGGAATGGAATGTTGCGGAGGGAGAGTTCGTAACATAAACACTCTTCATAGATGGACTCCAAAAGACCCGGACCGATGGTTTTGTGAACCTCAATAGCTGCCCCGATAATGGCTTCGGTTATTTTCTCATGAATAAGCATCTCTGTGGCTCCGTGTCTCCGTGGTTTATGTTTTTTTTCTTCTCCGTTCCCTCCGACTCCTCCGGGATCTCCAACATCTACTTCGCCATCTGATACATCCCCTTCGTCGCCTCCGCGATGTTCTTCAGCAGCCGCACGTTGTCCGCCGGATTGGGCTTGCGGGAAGGCACCTCGATCGTATGAATCATGATCTTGCGGAACGTGTTCATGATTCGCAGCTCCTCCAGGATCTCGGTCGAGGCCACGAACGTCCCGCGCGAGGCCCCTCCGTCCGTGTAGAGGTAGACGGTGTCGACCGCTCCGTCCTCGAACGCCAGCTCCAAACCGTCCCAGATATTGGTCCAGCCTCGCGCTTCCTGGCGCTGGAGGAAGGAGACAGCCTCGGTGCGGACCTTCGGCGTGGCCGCCACCAGCGATCGTTGCCAGCGTTTCTCGTCTTTCGGATAACGGCCGTCCCGCTCGCATCCCAGCAGCACGAGATTGAACCCCGTGGTCTCCGGAAGCGATCGGATCGTCCGCGCCATCTCCTGCTTGGCCACGTCGAGTTTGCTCTGCGCGGCGGAGCCTTTCTCCGCCGGCGCGGGATCGCGCATGGAGCCGGACAGATCCAGCACGAAAACGATCCGGCTCGAGAAGATGGGGACGTTGAAGAAGGCGACGCCGGAATCCCCGCGAACGGACTCGCCGGCCGGGCCGCCGCGAGCGGGGACTTGAAACGTGTCGCGATTCGCCTCCCACCACGCCTTCCAGGTTCGGCCGTCCGATCCCAGTTCCTTGCCGGTCAGGTCGCGCAGAGCGAGGTAGGCGTCCCAACGCAATCTCCCCTTTTCCGTCGTCAGGAGGTCGACCAGCGGTTCGATGGTTTCTCGGTCGCGGATCTCCACCGCGGATTCGACCGCCTGGACCCGCACGCGCCAATCCGAATCGCGCAAGCCGGACTGAAGGACAGACACGGCGACGGGACGATAATCCAGAACGGGGGCCACCCGCGCCGCCATGAGTCGCACCTGATAGGCTCGATCGGGGACGGCCTTGCGCGCGGCGGCGGCCGCCCGCGAGGGATCAAGCTTCGAGAGCGCCTCGAGCGCCGCGGCCCGCGCGCTCCAGGAAGCGTCGGCCGAACAGCGTTGCTCCAGCTTTTCCACGACCCCGCGCGCGTCGAGTCGTCCCAGGGCTTCGCACGCGGCGGTTCGGACGCCGGCATGGGCGTCCAAAAGGAGCGAGACGAGCCGGGGAACGCTCGAAGGGCTGGGAATCTCGCCCAGAATTTTCGCGCAGAGGGCCCGGACGCGCGGATGAGAATGGGCGAGTCCCGCGCGATCGAGATAATCGATCCCTTCGGTCTCCCGGACCTTTTCCATCGCGCGCGCGGCCCGACGCCGGACGCGGGCATGCGGGTCGGCCAGGAGGGGAAGCAACGCCCGGACCATGCGCAGGTTGGCATGGGCTTTGATTTTTTCGATCGCCTGGCAGCGCTTGTCCGGGTCGGGGTCTCGGGCGAGCGAATGGAATTCCGCCCATTCATCCTGAAGAAGAACCGCCGCGGCCAGCGCAAGAGAAATCAGGACCATGTCGCACCTCCCACCTCGGTGTGCGCGGGAGCCGCGAAACGCCGCACAAATTCGAAAAAAAAGTGGGCTCCCTTTTGGGGGAGCCCACCGATAGGAGAGGGGTAATGGGTTGTGCATAGAATTATTCGGCGTGTCTCAGGCCGGACTTTAAGAAATCAAGCCGAAACAGCGTTTTTTTCGAAAATTAAATAGGACTCAAGCTCGAGAGCGACTCCACCGATAAATCCTTCTGTCGGGACACGGCGGCTCCGCCTAGGAGTCGCCATCTCCGGGAGGTCTGTCCCCTGGGGACGCGTGTCCGGCCGCGCCCTGATTAGAGGGTCGGTTCCGGGAACGCCGCGCCGTGCGGGGCGCCGGAACAGGATGTGGCATCGATGTTTGAAAAACGGGGGAGCGAGAGCGTCGGCAGGCGCGCTGCAGGGTTGGAATCCAGGCGCCTGCTTTCCCGAACCGCGGGCGGCGGACCGGCTTCGTGACAAGGGCGTCGGCGGAAGCTACCCTAGGTTCCGCGCGGGTCCTTGGGAGGTCGGTCGCAGAGAGCGTGGGGAAACATGCGGATCGGGGTCGCCGTCGGAGCGCTGCTGGCGCTGGGCCTTCCGACGTCTGTCGTGGCACAGAACGCTCCCCCGTTGCAGCGCGCTGCGGATCCCGTGCGGATTGCGCTGTCCGGATCCGCCCGCGGGGAATTCTTCTTTCGCGATCGGGCGGTCGAAGAATGGCGCGCGGCCCTCAACGGAACCTCCCTTCCTCAAGCGACGGAATCGCTTCTCCCGCTCGAAGTATCGCTGCGCGTCGACGTCGACGCGCTCGACCGCGCCGGATTGGTGGCGGAGATCGGCAACCTTCCCTTCTTGGACGGACGCAATCTGCCTTTGGGAGAGCGCGGTCCGAGGGTCGTCGTGCGGCAGCTTTACGTCGATCTGGAGGGGATCTTCCTGGAAAGCCTTTCGTTTCGTATCGGCGCCTTCGAGTACGCGTGGCGGATACGGCCTCATGACGAACCTTTCTTTCTGGATGTGGCGCGGTCGGAATCCTTCTATTCAGGCACGGTCCGGACCGCCTCCTCGGCGTTCACGCGGGCGACGGCGGATCGCGACCTGAATCGGCCGGCGGGGATACGCGCGGAATGGCGCCCTCTGGACTTCGTTCAAATCGAGGCGGGGGCGATCCTGGTGCGCGAGGGAGGGCCTCCCTCCGAAGATGAAGCGCTTTACATGGTGTTGGCCAACGTGCCGGCGAGCGAGCGCACGGCGTTTTTTTTGGGCGCGGCCTGGGTGGCGGGCCCGGGTTCGAAGGCCGACGTCGTCACGATCGCTCTGGGAGGAAACGGATATTTCGGTCGCGCGCGCGACGTGGAAGCGTTCGGCGAGATCTACCTCCAGTACGGAACGCTGAGCGCGGACGTCTCGAAGCGGGCCTGGGCCGCGCAAGGGGGTCTCCGATGGTACGGTGGGGGCCCGTGGGCGGAGTTGGCGTTCGCCCATCGGTCCGGCGATCGGGATCCGTCGGACGGGAGGGACGGCGCCTTCCAGTCCTACGAGAATCAGAATCGATTTCTCATCGCCGAGAGCGCCGAGTTCGGGTGGGATTGGGACACGAATCTTCAAGTCGTTCGGGGCGTACTGGCGCACGGCCTGGCGGAGGATGGGGAGGCGCGGCTGGATGCGGGATGGTTTCGCGCGCCCGAGCGGATCCTCGACGGAACGGGCGTTCCTTTGACGGGCGCGCGCGGCTTGGGAGTCGAGGTGGACGCCTCCCTCCGCGTGGCCGTGACCTCGGCCATGGCGGGTTCGGTTCGCGTGGCGGCGTTGACGGGCTCCGACGTTCTGGAAGCGGTGAGCCCGAGCCGTTCACGGCGGGCGTGGGGCGTCTCGGCGGGCCTGGCCCTCGCCTGGTAATTTGTTACAAATAATTTTGAGAATATTCCGTAACTGTTACGATATATTTTGAAAATTATCTGTAACGTTACGATAAGTTTTGAGAATTTATTGTAACGGGCGAATGGGTAAGAATTGCCACGTTCCGCGGGGGGTGGCATAATCGGGGATCATGAAGGCGTTGTTGCTGGGCGCGGGATACGCGACGCGCCTGTACCCGCTGACGCGCACGCGCCCCAAGCCGCTCTTGCCCATCGGAGGCGTCACGATCCTGCAACGGATCTGCGACCAGATCCTGCGGATTCCCACCGTCGATCGCATCTACCTCGTGACCAACCACCGCTTCGTCAGCCACTATTACACCTGGTTGCGTGACTTCCAGGAAAGCCGCAAGCCCGCCGTTCCGATCGAGATCTTCGACGACCTGACCACTTCCAACGACGACCGGTTGGGCGCCATCGGGGACATCGACTTCGTGCTCCGCCACGCCAAGGTGGACGACGATCTCCTCGTCATCGCCGGCGACAACCTTTTCGATTTCTCGCTGACAGAATTCGTCGCGTTCGGCCAATCGAAAGGCGCCGCGGTCTGCGTCAAGGACGTGGAAAGCAAGGAACTGGCATCGCTGTACGGGGTCGTCAAAGTCGACGCGAATCACCGCATCCTCGACTTCGAGGAGAAACCTCCCGTTCCACGCGCCACGCTGGTCGCCGTCGGCGTTTACTTTTTCGGCCGTAAGTGCCTTGCCCTGTTCCGTCAATATATCGAGGAGGGCCAGAGCAAGGATCAGCCCGGGTATTTCGTGCAGTGGCTCCATCAAAAGATCGATCTCTACGCGTACGCGATTCCGGGATCCTGGTACGATATCGGCGACATCGATTCCTATACCAAAGCCAATGAACTCTACCTTCAAGAAGGAAAATAGCGTTCGCGCCTTGACGGCGCTCGCTTTTGGAGTCCCAACGCGGCCATCCGCCGAGTCGGAATTCCATGGGACGGGCGGGTCTCTAGACTCCGCCCGCCGGGATAAGGAAGCACCCCGCCGCTTGCGTGGCCTTGACCGTTGTCATTTGGTTCTCGCGCTGGGAGCGGCGCTCGCGCTCACCGCCGGCTGCAACTCCTGGGACACGAACCCGTACGACACCGCGGAGATGGTGGATGAACTGGAGAAACGCGACGCGGCGGCGTTCGAGCTTCAGCGCCTGGAGCTCGCCACGCGCTTGACCTCCCGCACGCACGACGTGGAACCCGAAGACCACGAGTTGAACGCGTGGCGGGCGTCCGTCCTGAACTCGGCTGATCCCGCCCTGCTCGACCACTTGAAGCTGGAGGGGGAAGCCCGCATCGACGCGCTGCGCCGGCTCATCCGCGAGCTCGAAGCGGAGCCCGACATCCTGTCCGCCGGCGCGCTGACCCACCTGCGAACAGAGCTGCGCCTTGAACTGCGAAAGAAGGCCCTGATCGAAAGCTATTAATCAGGGGCCGCGGGGCGCAGCTCGATGACGCGCACTTCCGGACGCGCCAGAAACCGGATCGCCGGCAGCGGACCGCCCCACGTTCCCAGGCCCCGATTGACGACGCACGTGACGCCGTCCCACACGCTCACTCCATCCGGAAGGGGAGACTCCGGACGAAACGGGTTCCGGGAACCCGTCCCCGGCAGGCGGACCTGGCCGCCGTGCGTATGCCCGCAAAGGAAAAGGTCGACGCGCGCGGATCCCAGCACCGCCGGCCCCTGGGGCGCGTGATGCAAGAGGACGCGGAATCCTTCTTCCGGCGCCGCTTCCAGGATTTCGGGCAACGGCCGCGAGGGATACATCGACATTCCCGCGATCAGCAACGGCCGGGACGACCCGTCCGTCCGAAACACGAACTCATCGCGCAACAAGACGGCCCCCGCGGCGCGGAACGCCTCCCGGATCTCGAATTTATGGTCGACGTGACCTTCCACGCCGTACACGCCGTGGCGCGCCTTGAGGCTGCGCAGGAATTCCACGAGCGCTGGGATGGCCTCGCGGCGGTTGGCATAATCCCCGGTCAACACGACCGCGTCTGGGCGTTCGTCACGAACGCGGCGCAAGATGCGCCGCTCCCGAGCTCCGAGTCGTTCCAGATGAAGATCGCTCAGATGGACGATCTTGAACGCGCCGAGCCCCAGCACGGGCGAAGGGACGCGCAAGGAAGTCCGTTCCACCTCCGGCCATTCGGGCTCGATGAAAAAACCGTACCCTGCGGCGATCAGGTAGAGGGCGGCGATTCCGGCGGCGCTGAGCCGGATGAAGCGAACTTCCGCGACGGCCCCGAGTCGACCCGGCGATCGGCGAAACGCGCGGAGCATCCGGCGCCAGGCCGCGACGCCGAGAATTCCGGCGGCGGTCAAGGGAAGGATGGCCAGGAAGAATAGAAACGCGAATCCTTCGGCGGCGAACATCGACCTCGATCCGGCTAGTCGTCCTTCGGCTTCTCTTCCTCCAGCTTCTGGATCTGCTCGCGAAGCTGCTGGATTTGCCGATCTCTTTCGGCGATCTGTTCCGTCAGCGATCGGATTTCCGCGTCTCTGGCTTCAACCTGTTTCTGAAGCGCCTCCGTGGCGGCCTCCGATTTTTGACGCACTTCCTGCTCCGTCGCGAGCGCGCGCGTCGTGTTGTCCAGGTTCTGCCGCAGCGCCTCGAGCTCCCGCTGGGGCCGATCCCCTTCATCGGCATCCGGGAGCGGCGGTGGCTGCTGCGCATCGGACGGCGGACGTTCGGGGAGGGCGGCGGGCGCCATCTTGTTTCGCGCGCGCTTCAGGCCTTCCTGGGCCTCTTCATTCATGGGACTGTAATAGAGCGCTTCGGCGTAGTGCTCCTCCGCCGCCTCGTAGTCCCTGCGATCCAGGGCGATCCATCCCAGCCCGTTGTGGGCCGCCGCTTTTCCCGCCGGACCGAGCGTCCCTTCAAGCGCCTCCTGTAAATTCTGCCGCGCATGGGCCTGCCGGTTCTTCAACTCTTCGAGCCCCGAACTGAGCCGCGCCAAGGAATCGTCCGTGAACCGGGGAGATCCCAACGGCGTTAGCGAAAACACCTCGATCCAGGCACGCTGGCCGAAGATGCTGCGGACGACCCCCTGGACGCGGACGGGGGTGTACCGCGACAGCGTTCCCAAGACACTGACTAGCCGCGATTCCCGATGGATGAACAAGGTCGGCACGGAAGCGGCATATCCCGACGGCTCCCAGAGCCGCGCGTCGGGCAGCCACGCGGAGAACGACTTGTATTCCTCGGAACGAAAGAGCGTGAAGTGAGGCTGCCAGATCGTTTCGTCTTCCCGGCAGAAGAGGGCGTCGAACTCCGCCTCGAAATCCACCATGGGATGATGGACAAGGTTCTCCAAGGAGACCTTCTTGAATCGGTACGCCGGGTCGACGGTATAGTCCCGGCGCTCCAGTCCTTCCGGCCGCACCTTTCCGACACATCCGACGGCCAGGCCCGCGGCCGACACCGCCAAGAGCATCGACGCCATCCTGCGATCCATAGATCTTCCCCCACTGGTTGCGGTCGGTTTCAGGACTCTAACACAAGCCGTTTCACTGTCAATTAGAAATTGCTCCATTCTTGGGGTGTCGCAATTTCTAGCGGCAACGACTTCGGATAAAAGCCAACCCTCCAGAGCGCCGCGCGTTGAAATCCAATGAAGGGCCGCCGCCGGCAGCGAGGAATCGCGTTGATCCTGGCTTTGCTGGTCCTGATCATCCTGGTCTTGCTCATCGGCCAGCTCAGCGTGACCACCACGCACGACCGGACCATCGCGCGCAACGCGATGGGCGAGCTTCAGAACGAATACGGGATCACCGCCGGATACCACGAGGCCGTCCTGCGCCTTCAGGCGGATACCGAGCAGTCTCCGGATACCGACGCGCTGGACGAGCTGTGGTGCCCGCCGATCTCCTTTACCCTGGGCGCCGCGACGGTGGATGTCCAGATCACCGACGCGGAACGCCGGTTCGATTTGTCGGCTCTGCTCAACGAGAAGGGCGAGGGCGATCCGCTGGTGGTCAGCGCTTTTCGCCGCCTCCTCCAGGTTCTGGGGCATGAGATCATGGAACCCCCGGATCGGATCCTGGATTACATCGACGCCGACACGAAGGGAATCTATGAGGCCGGCGCGAAGAACGGTCCGCTGATGAACTTGGGGGAACTTCAGCGCATCGAAGGATTGACCCCCGAGCTCCTCTTCGGCGACGATCAGCGCGGACCGCTCCTCTCCTACATCACCCTCTGGCCGCGGGTCGAAGGGGCCCGGACGCCGTTTCAGATCAATCCCAACACGGCCTCCCCCGTACTCTTGCAGGCCCTGGATCCGGAGATCGTTCCGTCGCTCGCCTACGCCATCGTGGAGTACCGAACCACGGTCGGCAATGATGGCCACGCCGCGCGGTTCACCAAGGCGCAGGACCTTCAGAGCATCAGAGGCATGACCAGAGAGATCCTTCAGCGCATTTCGGCAAACCTGGTGTTCAAGAGCTCGATCTTCGAGATCCGCGTCACCTCGCGGGTCGGTCAAGTGGAGCGCAAGCAGCTCTTCGTCGTCTCCCGTCCGTCCGGCGCCTCCGCCGCTCCGGCGATCCTGGCCTCCCTGCGGGAATACGATTTCCAGCGCATGCCGCCGCCCGAAGAAAGTCCATAGTCCACAGTCCATAGTCGGCCTTGAACTCCGGACTCTCCGGACTGACTATGGACTCTGGACCAAGGACAGTGGACACTCTCATACGTCCACCACCATCCCCTCCCGCGCCATGAAGGGCTTCAGCGTTCGCGACTTGCTTCGCGCCATCCGCCGGACGTCGCGCGCCATGCGATCCAGCACGTTGTCGGGGTGCGTCGGCTCGTGGTGAAATAGCGCCACGCGGCGAACTCCGGCGGCGGCGGCGAGGTCGATGACGTGGGATACGGAGCTGTGGCCCCATCCCCGCTTGTGGACGTATTCTTCGTCCGTGTACTGGGCGTCTGCGATCAGCAGGCGGCTTCCGCGGAAAAACTCCACGACGCTCGCGTTGCATTCCCGTATGAAATCCGCCCGCTGGGAAGCGTCCCGATCGGAGGGACCGGATCGCTCCACGAGCACGTCGTAATACGGCTCGTTGTCCCCGGTATACGCTCCGCTGCGATCCCCGAGGCGAAATTTGTACGCCAGCACCCGGATGGGGTGGTTCATGAACTTCGTCCGGAACTCGACGGGCCCGATCTCAAACGACTGCTCGTTCAGCTCGACGAACTTCATGCGGGCGGCCAGCTCCACGCCCCGCACGGGGAAGAAAGCGTACTGCATCTGGAACATGAGCGCTTCTTCGAGCGATCGGTCCAGAGCCCGAGGACCGTAGACGGTCACCTCGACGCCGGGATCATAAATCGGCGTGAAAAACGGGAATCCCTGGATATGATCCCAGTGCGTGTGGGTCAGCAGGAGATGGATGCGCAACGGCGGACGCGACGCCGTGAGGCTCAGCCCCAGTTCGCGGATTCCCGTGCCGCCGTCCAAGATGATGACGTCGGTTCCGCCGAGGAGCTGGATGCAGGAGGTGTTGCCGCCGTATCGGGCCGTCTTCGGGCCGGGGCAGGGAATGGACCCTCGAACGCCCCAGAACTTGACTTTCAATTTTCTCGATCCGGTGGCAGCCAAGGCGTGCAAAGCGTGCCAGAACCGTCCGAAGCTGTCAAGCGAGGCCCGATACCAGAGGCCAGAAGTCAGGAGCCAGAAGCCCGAAGACCGAAGAGAACACCGAAGTTAGATTGACGCATCTCGCGCTCGCACGGATCGCATCTCGTGATGCCCGTGGCGAAATATAGAGGTGCGCGAAGCGCGTTCCTCATTTATTCTGACTCCTGGCTTCTGGCTGCTGGCTCCTGGCTTCTTTCCCCATGTGCGTTTCGGTGATCCTTCTCGCCGCCGGCGCGGGGCGACGCATGAAGCGGCGCACCCCGAAGGCCTTGCTGCCGCTGGCCGGCCGGCCTTTGTACCTTCATTCGCTGGAGGTGTTTCGCCGGATGCCCGAGGTCGCGCAAATCGTGCTGGTCACGCCGCCGAAAACCCCCTTCGCGGGCGGCGTCCCCGGCGGCCGCCGCCGCCAGGATTCCGTCCTCCAGGGCCTTCGAGCCACGGATCCCCGCTCGGATTTCGTGTTGATCCACGACGCCGCGCGTCCGTTCGTCACGGTGGCGCTCGCGCGCCGGGTCCTGCGCGCCGCCCGCCGGCACGGAGCGGCCGTACCGGCGATCCCGCCGCGCGACACGCTCAAGCGCGTCGGTCCGGACGGGCGCGTCGAGGAAACGCACGATCGATCGAACGTCCGTTGCGTTCAGACGCCGCAAGGATTTCGGCGCGACCTCCTGCTGGAGGCGTATGGTCGGGGATGCGCCGAGCGCGACGCGACGGACGACGCGCAGATCGTCGAGCGGGCGGGGAAAACCGTGGTGGCGGTGGACGGAGATTCGAGAAATTTCAAAATCACCTCAAGTTCGGACTTGGAATATGCCGAGTATCTTCTCCAGAAGCGGAGACGCTCCCGTGTCCTTCCCGCGCATGGGCGGAAAAGTGGCCGGGGGGCTTCTCGTTGACAAACGGACTGAACCGGCGTGATCCCCCTGGCGCGGCGAGCGTCCATATGCGCCGTCGGGCATATGTTTTTCTTGACATGCCCCGTAGGAGGAGTAGATTTGCTCCGAATTCGGAGGATGGAGAGAGGGGGCAGGTTCACCGTACGGAGGAATCCGGCCCCGTTTCCGGCTGCTTCGGCAAGGCGGGCATGGCCTAGGGGTGCCCACCGTCGTCGCCCGGAAATGGAAACGTCTGCGGAATCCGAAGGGCCGGTACTCGAACACGCCAAGTTCAGTTCCAGGGAACGTTCGGCACAGGGAGACAGGTTAGCTAAGGGAGGGTTTTCAGCATGAAGAAGTCTGCGTGTGTGGCTCCATTCCTTGTCCTCGCGCTGGCCCTGTCGGCCTACGCGCAGGGCGTGGAAAAGAGCAAGGACCGCACGGAAACGTTGCGGATCCAGGTCAGCGGCGGCGTCGACTTGGACTGGGTGTGGCGCTCGAGAGAAATCGTCCAGGCTCTCGGCGGCCCCCCGCTGTCCGTCACCACCATCGAATATGACGCCAATGTCCAACTGGACGTCGAGCTCACCGAGAAGGTGAGCGTTCTGCTCAACCTCGCGACGACGAGGTTGGACGGCGGCATCCCCGTCGGCTTCTTGGGCGCCGACAGTCAGGAAGTAAGGCTGTGGGACGCGGCGGTGAAGTTCTCGGAGTTCTTTAATCCCGACATCACGGTTCAGGTCGGCACGCAAAACGATTTCGTCTTCGACGTCCGCGGGCGGGGCGGCGCGTTGTTCTTCGATCCTCATCACAGCCCCTCGTTCCAGGACAACATGTTCCCCGGCATCGCCGGCATCGACACGGTGGGGAATTCCGATTGGCAGCAGGTCGCGGGCGCTTCGGTCTGGTATCACCGGGAATCGATCCACCTGGGCATCGGCCTCTTGCCGGCCATCTCCGAAGGCGGTAATCCGTCGGCCGACGAGTCCGCCTACGTCGCGATGCTGTACTACGATCTCAGCGCGCAGGTCAGCAAGGGCAGCCGCATCGGCGTGATCGTGGCGGTCAACCATTTCCCCGGCGACGTAGCGGGGAAGGAAGGCCATTCGGGCGTCATCACGATCGGCGCCGGCGCCAGCCTGAAGGACATCGGCACGCAGGGCCTGGAGCTCTTCGGCGAGTTCTACTTCCAGACGGGCGACGCAGGCATGGATCCGGCGGGCACCGGCGAGACGCTGGACGCCGGCGGCTTCGCGGTCAACGTCGGCGCGCACTTCGACTTCCAGGCGGACAACATCCCCTGGGTCGAAGGCAGCTTCACGCTTCTGAGCGGCGACGACGACTTCGCCGATGGGGACGTGGACAACTTCTTGAGCTATGAGAACGTCAACGACCTCCTGATCATCGAGAACCCGTACTTCGGGTTCAACTGGAACACCAACATGACCGCCGTCAAGATCAGCGGCGGCCTGTCGCTGACGGCCGGAGGCGGCGCGCTCAAGAACAACGTCAACCTGAAGGCGATCCTGGGCTTCGTCACCACGACGGAAGATGTGGGAGTCGCCCCCAATCAGACCGACACGCTCGGCACGGAACTGGACGTCTACGCGACGTGGTGGTACTCGAAGCAGGTGGCCCTCGAACTTCAGGCGGGCTTCCTCTTCGGCTCGGACGTCCTCGAGCTGGTCACGATCGACGCAGAAGACAGCACCTTCATGTTCACGCTCGGCGCGAGCGCAAAGTTCTAATCATGGAAGTCAACCGAACCCCCGGCTCTTCCAAGGGCCGGGGGTTTTTCATTTAATAAAGAGAGAAATCATGAGGCGGTACACGCAAGCGGTGGCCATGACGCTCATGGCATTCGCCATACGAAGCAGCGTTTTTGCTCAGGACGTGAACTCACCAGTTCTCGGGGAGCCTTTGCCCTCGTTGCTGCGGACAGAGCCGGAAAATATCTCCCAACAGCCGGTCCACCTGAACAGCATCAGCCTCGTCATCGGCGGAAAGTCGCTGAGTGGCCTCGATTGGACTCCCGCCGAGGACCACGGCGAGATGGGTATCATGGGCGTCTTCCGCCCCCACGATTGGGATGTCGATCTGGTCAGCGCCATCCTATTCAGCGCAGGCGATGGAAAAGATTTCGACCCATCGGTTGGTTCGTTCAAGGCGGAAGTTGCGACTCTTGAGGTGCAGTTAGGTGTGCGACACACCTGGCATGCATCGGACGTGGTGCGGCCTTTCTTGGGGGGCGGCTTGCTCGTGGGAAGCGTGTCCGCCGATATCGACTTTCAGGACCTGGGCGTATCCGATTCGGATGATGACGGCGCGCTGGGTTTCTGGTTTCACGGAGGTGTGGACTTCCACCCGGCCCCTCAGTTCAGTGTGGGATTCCTTATCGGACTTTCCTCGATGAGGGTAAAGCTGTTCGACCTGGAAGATTCCGTGGATGCCGGCGGCGTGCGCTTTTCGCTGAGCCTCGGATTTCATTGGTAACATTCCAGCCGCTGGCAGGTCCGCATGTGTCGGAAAGAAGTCGGAATCTCACCGCCGAGAAACGCGGAAAAGGCTTCTTTATTGCCTTCTGCAGCGGCCTCTCTGCGTTCTTTGCGATCTCCGCGGTGAAAAACGCAAACCGATCAGATCTCGCCGTTCAGGGAGCGAGCGGCTTCTGGCTCTGGACTCAGGGCCGCGGATTGTCTTATGCTTTTCCCCGTGAAACGATGGGTTCCGTTCGCTCTCGCGCTTCTCGTGTCGATGACCGGCTGCGTGGAGCGATGGATCTCCATCCGCAGCGAGCCCGCCGGGGCCGAGGTCTTCCTGGACGGCGAGCCCGCCGGGATAACGCCCGTGGACATCCCGTACGCGTGGTACGGCGGCCGGGCGCTGCTGCTCGTCAAACCGGGCTATCGATCGTTGAGGCATCACATTGTCTTGAGCGCCCCCTGGTGGCAGATTTTCCCCTTCGACCTGATCACCGACGTCCTCCTGCCCATTCCCCTCACGGATCGAACCGAACTGGTCGTGGCGCTGGATCCCGAGCCGCCGAAGGGGGAAGACCTCGAACGCGTGAGAGCCCGTGCCGAGGCATTCGAGCGCGAGGGCGCCGCGCCCCTCCAGGATCAACCCCGATGACCCCGTGGTCGCTGGCGCGCGACGTGCCTCCCCTGAAAGGCGCTCGCGTCACCGTGATGGGCCTGGGAATGTTCGGCGGAGGCGTCGGAGCCGCCCGTTTTCTCGCCGCGCGAGGGGCGCGCGTGCTCGTGACCGACCTGCGCCCCGAGGAAGCGCTTCGCGAATCCATCGAGTCCCTGAACCCTTATCACGTAGAGCTGCGCCTGGGCGGCCATCAGAACGAATATTTCTCCGGCGCCGACTGGGTCCTCGTCAATCCCGCCGTTCCTCCGGACAGCCCTTGGCTGAAGCGGGCGCGCGCCATCGATACGGAAATGAACCTTTTTCTCAAGCTCTGCCGCGCCCGCGCCGTGGTCGGGATCACCGGCTCGAACGGAAAAACCACCACCACCGCGCTCATCGGCGAGGTGCTCCGGCGGGGGCCGCGGCGGACGTGGGTCGGTGGAAACATCGGCGGCTCGCTTCTGGAGCGGGTCGACGAGATCGGCTCCGACGATCTGGTCGTGCTGGAGCTGTCCAGCTTTCAACTCGAGCACGCGGACGCGATCGAGCGAAGCCCGCGGGTGGCGGTGGTCATGAATCTCACGCCGAATCACCTCGATCGGCATGGAACGATGGAACGCTACGCGGCGGCGAAGCGCGCCATCGTCGCGCACCAGGGCCCTGACGATTGGAAGGTGCTCAACGCGGACGATCCCGTGGTCTCCGGATTCCGCGCGCCTTCCCGGACAGCCACGTTCAGCCTTCGGGGGGACGCCGACGTCCGCGCGGCGGGCGAACGGATCGAATGGCGCCTGCCGGGCGGGTCGGGCGCCCTCGACGTCTCCACGCGCCGTCTGCCGGGGACGTTCAACCTCCAGAACATGGCGGCGGCGACGGCGGCCAGCCGCTTGGCCTTTCCGGAATGGGAAGGATGGGAAGCCGCGGTCCGCGACGCGCTGATCGCCTTTCCGGGCGTCGAGCATCGCCTCGAGTTCGTCGTCGAGCGAGGCGGGGTGAAGTATTACAACGACTCGATCGCGACCAATCCCGACTCGACGCTGGCGGCGCTCGACACGTTGCCCGGTCCGTTCGTCCTGATCGCGGGTGGATACGACAAGAAGCTGCCGTTCGAGGCGTTGGGCCGGAGGATCGCGGAGAAGGTGCGCGCGGCGGTGCTGCTGGGACAGACCGCGGACGCGATCGCCGCGGCGATCGGGCCGGGCGCGACGCAGATTCTGAGGGGCCGGAGCTTCGACGAAGCGGTCGCGCTGGCCGTCCAGGCCGCCCGGAAAGGAGACACCGTGCTGCTCTCGCCGGCCTGCGCCAGCTTCGACATGTTCCGCAACTTCGCCGAGCGGGGGCGCCGCTTCAAGGAGCTCGTCCAGAGCACGGAGCCGGGTCGCACGTTGTGAGTCGCGGGTGGAGACATACGGGCTCGCCCAGAAATGACGGCTGCGATTCCTTTGTGAACCACTTGAACCGACAAAGCGCTGAATCGCCAAGGGAACTCGAAAAAGGACGTCCGATGGTGTTTCAGCGTTTTGGCGGTTCCCGCAAGAAATGGCCGAGCATTTCTTGACGGTTCCTCACCCACCACGTTTCTCCGCGTTCTCGGCTTCGGACTTTGGACTTCCGGTCCGGCGCCGCATAGAATCCATTCACCCATGTCCGCGCGCGATACGTTCGATGCGCTCGCATCGCTGGAGCCGGAGGTGGCGCTCCCTTATGTCGAGGCGGCGCTGACCGAACATTACCTGGAGATCCAGACGGCCGCGTTCGAGATGCTGGCCGATCGGTCCCGCCTCAACCGTCCCGACGTTGTCGTGCACCACTACGAGACGCTGCTGCCCGAGATTCGGGAACGGATCCTGGCGGAAGGGACCGTGTTCGTCGAAGCCGCCCGCAAGCTGATCCGGTCCGGCTCGGAATTCACCCGCCGCGCCGCCTTCACGATGCTGCGGGACATGGGAGGGCCCGAGATCCTTCGCGACCTCGCCGTGGGACTGGACGACGCCTCCAAGCTGATCCGCGACAACGTCACCCACTTCCTGGAAAAGATCACGATGACGTACCACTACCACCTGATGAACTGGCAGGCGCGCAAGGACGCGGACAGCCGCGCGTATCTCGACCGGAACCGCGCCGCGATGCTTCAGGCGCTGGAAGTCCTCCTGCGCACGTGGCACTTTCATCGCAAGAACATCGTCCTGGACATCGCCATCGAAAGCGGAGCCGACGCGTACCGCCTGATCACGTCCGTCGTCCTGAACCACGTCGACAGCCTTTTGTGGAAGGCGTTCGTCCAGCGGATGCAGGCGGCGCACTCCGAGGCGATGGTGGACATCCTTTTCCGCCTCTATCTCGAAGGGCTCAGCAAATATCGGGACGTCGCGGTCACGATCATGCTGCTTCGAAAAGACCCCGAGTTCGGGACGGCGATCGCGCAGTACCTCTGGCAGTTGACGCCGGAGCGGGCGGAAGCGCTGGCCGGAATGAAGGAGCTTCCTTTTCTTCCCATGATCGAAGCGAATCCCGACCTGCCGGCCTCGGCGGCGGTGATTCTCATCGACTTCATCTCCGGCGCCTCGATCAGCGTCAAGGAACGGGACACGGCCCTCAAATCTTTTCTGCGCAGCCGGACGCCCGCCGTGCGCGCGTACACGCTCCGGACATTCCGCCGCCTGAATTATCCCCACATCGCCGATCTCGCCCGGGTGGCGCTGTCCGACCCTTCGGACGACGTCAAACTGGTCGCGGCGCGAATGGTCGCCCAGCTCCAGTCGCCGCAGAAGGCCAGGCTGCTACAGCCCCTTCTGAACTCCTCTCGCGAAGATCTGTGCCGGCTGGCCCTCCAGCACACGATGGATCTCCGGGCGTTCCGCTACGGCGCCGCATTCTCCGATCAACCTCCGCCCGTCCGGATGCTCGCCGAATCCGTCGCCGAACGGATCGACGAAGTCTCCGTGGAACAGGTGGTGGAGGAAATCGTCCGCCTCAAGCCGGACGCGCGCCTGAGGATCCTCCATCTGGTGGAGGCCACCGACGTCCAGCGCGAGCTCAAACCGGCGATCGAAAGCATCCTGACGGAGCACGACTTGACGGTTCGTCCCCTGCTTGTCCAGGTGCTGGCGTTCACGGGGCGCCGCGCGGGCCTGCGGCTGCTTCTCGAACTGATGGCTCCCGAGCAGGCGACGGTTCGCTCGCAGGTCCTGGAGACGCTGCAGGACCTGCACGACATGCGCTTCGGAGCGCTTTTCCTTCCCTTCGTCCTGGATTCCAATCCCGAGGTCGCGGCCGCCGCCGGACAGGTGATCGCCGCGTTCGGGCAGGCGGAAGCCAAGCTTCATCTGGGACGCATGCTGGGATCCCGAGACGAACGGATCCGATCGGCGGCGGTGCAGGCGATCGGCATGACCCGGATCGAGGGGGGACGGGAAATGCTCAAAGCCCGGATGGCGGCGGAAGCCAGTCACGCCGCCCGAGCGGTGATCCATGAAGTCCTGGAGCGGTGGTCCTAGACGATGACTCAGCTTCAAGGTTTTCAGGAGTACTTCATCGACCTGGTCGGCGGGCGCACCCAGGCGCTGGCGATCGAGGCGGCCGGCGTGCTCTTGCTGCTGGTGTTGGTCGTTTTCTGGATTCGATGGCAGTTTTCGGCGGAGACGCGCCGCGCCCGCCTCTTCCGGCGCCGCTTCAAGATGCTGGCCAGAGCCCATCAACTCGGAGGCCTGGATCAGATGCTGCTGCTGGACATGGTGCGCGGACTCGAGGATCCCTGCATGATCTTCGTGCGCCGTTCGCTGTTTGAAAGCCACTCCGCCGCGTCGGGAGTCGACGCCGGACGTCTCGAAGGCTTGCGACGGCGGCTGTATTCCTGATTTTTTTTATTCGCCGCGGAGGCGTTGGAAACCTCCAATCCGAACTGGAGGACACCGAGGGGGCGGAGTTCACGGAGAAAGATAACCACGGAGGCACGGAGGCACCGAGAAAAATCTGGGGGATGTGGAGATTGCTGGAGATATGGAGACCGAAAGGAGGGTTCGACGGAGCCAACGCTCCCCAAAAAATATCTCCTTATCTCCCCCCATCTCCAGATCTCCTTAAAAAATCTTCTCCGTGTCTCCGTGCCTCCGTGGTGGGTTTTTCTTCTCCGTGCGCTCCGACTCCTCCGGGCTCTCCCAGGAATCTGGAAGCGCCATGGTTTCAGAAACGATTCGGAAAAAGTACGAAAAACTGCGCGCCGAGGTGGAGCGCCACGACACCCTCTATTTCATCCTGTCGGCACCCGAAATCTCCGACGCCCACTACGACCGCCTGTACCGGGATCTGGAACGCCTGGAACACGACTACCCGGAGCTGCGCACGCCCGATTCGCCCACGCAACGGGTCGGCGGAGCGCCGATCGAGCGGTTCGAGAAGGTCGAGCACCGGATCCCCATGCTGAGCCTGGAGAAAGTCTACACGAAAGAGGAATTCCGCGCGTGGACCGAGCGGATCAAGGCGGATCTGGACCGCGACGCGGACAACACGCTGGTGCTGGAGCCCAAAGTCGACGGCGACTCGCTGGAACTGGTCTATGAACGCGGGGTCCTGGTCTTGGCCTCCACGCGGGGCGACGGGCGCATCGGCGAGAACGTGACCCATACGGTGCGCACGGTCCGCGGCATCCCGCGGCGGCTGAAGAACGCTCCGGAACGCCTGGAAGTGCGCGGTGAAGCCTACATCCGCATCGCGGATTTTCGCGCTCTGAATCGCGCCCTGGTCGAGAAAGGCGCGCCGCCGTTCGCGAACCCGCGCAACCTCACCAGCGGGAGCATCAAGCAGCTCGATCCACGAATCACGGCGTCGCGCCCGCTGCGTTTCATGGCGCACGGCCTGGGATCGGTCGTCGGGCGGAAGTTCCGGCGCCATATGGACGCGATGCAGTTTCTGGCCGACGCCGGAATGCCGATCGTGGACGACCTCCAGGCGGTTCGGACGATGGACGAGATCGAAGCCTACTATCAACGCCTTCTGGCATCGCGCGATCGGAGACCGTACGAGATCGACGGCATCGTCGCCAAGGTGGACGATCTTTTCTTGCGCGACGCGCTCGGCGCCCGTTCCAAGAGCCCGCGCTGGGCGATCGCGTACAAGTTTCCCGCCCGGGAAGAGACGACCCAGGTCCTCGCCGTGGACTGGCAAGTCGGCCGGACCGGCAAGCTGACGCCCGTCGCCCGCCTGCGGCCGGTCCCCATCGGCGGCGTCACCGTGTCCAACGCGACCTTACACAATCCCGCCCAGATCCAAAAACTCGACGTCCGGGTGGGGGATTGGGTCCTGGTCACCCGCTCCGGCGACGTCATTCCCTACGTGGTTCAGGTCATCACGGCACGGCGGACGGGCAAGGAACGGCCGATCGAGCCGCCCTCGCGATGCCCCGTGGACGGCGCTCCCGTCGAAGTCACGGAGAGCGACCTCTTTTGCAGCGCTCGCATTTCGTGCCCGGCCCAGATCAAGGGGGCGATCGAACATTTCAAGTCGCGCGCCGCCATGAACATCGAAGGGCTGGGTCCCGAATGGATCGACGTGCTCGTGGACGGCGGACTGATCGCGAACGCCGCGGACCTCTATCGGCTCGACAAGAAACGGCTGCTGGAACTGGACCGGATGGGCGACAAGCTGGCCTCCAACCTCCTGACGGCCATCGAGGCCTCCAAGCGCACGACCCTGTCCCGGTTCATCAACGCCTTGGGAATCCTGCACGTCGGTGAAGCGACGGCGGCGGCGCTGGCGGAGCATTTCGGGTCGCTGGAAGCGCTCATGGACGCGTCGGAAGAGGAGCTTCAAGGAGTCGCCGACGTCGGACCGGTGGTCGCCCGGTCCATCCACGATTTCTTCGCGCGCCGCGAAAACCGGACGGTCATCGAGAAGCTGCTGGCTTCGGGCGTGTCGCTGGCGAAGCCGCGCCTGAAAAGCCGCGCCCTGGAAGGCGAGGTCGTCGTCTTTACCGGAGGGCTGGAGCGGTTGACGCGCGACGACGCCAGGCGGGTGGTCGCCGAACACGGGGGCCGGACGACCGACAGCGTGTCCCAGAGCGCCACGCTGGTGGTGGCGGGCCCGGGGGCGGGACGCAAGCTTGACAAGGCGCGCCAGTTGGGTATAAAGACGATTGGGGAGGATGAATTCCTCCGGCGGGTCGGAATGCCGTCCTGACCCGCACACCTTCCGCGACCTCACCGGAACCTCACGATTTAAGGGCCTCGGAGTGGTTGACAAGTTGCGGTCGATCTGGATGGACGGGGCGCTGGTGCCTTGGGACGAGGCCAAGATCCACGTCCTGACCCATTCATTCCATTACGGAGCCGCCGCGTTCGAAGGCATCCGCTCCTACCGCCTGGACGACGGGCGCTCCGCCGTGTTCCGCCTGCGGGAGCACATTCAGCGCCTCTTCGATTCCGCCAAGATTCTCGGCTTCAAGATCCCCTATGATTTCGACGCGGTCAGCGACGCGTGCGTCGAGACGCTGATCGCCAACGGCTTGGCGGAAGGCTACGTGCGACCCATCGCGTACATCGGCGACGGAGTCATGGGCGTCTTTCCGGCGGACAACCCGATTCGTCTGGTGATCGCGGCCTGGAAGTGGGGAGCGTACCTGGGAGAGGAAGGGCTCAAGCGGGGCATCCGCGTCAAGGTCAGTACGTACTCGCGTTACGCGCCAAATTCCGCGATGACGCGCGCCAAGGTGACGGGCCATTATGTCACGGGAGTCCTGGCCAAGAAGGAAGCCAAGGCGCTCGGCTACGACGAGGCGCTGATGCTGGATCCCGACGGCTACGTGGCCGAAGGGAGCGGGGAGAACATCTTCATCGTCCGGAAAGGCGTGATGAAAACCACGCCCCTCACGTGCATCCTGCCCGGAATCACGCGCGACACGATCATCGAACTGGCGCGGGACCTCGGCCTGACCGTCGTCGAACAGCGGTTCACGCGCGATGAAGCGTACATCGCGGACGAGGCATTTTTCTGCGGCACGGCCTCGGAAGTGACGCCGATTCGCGAGATCGACGGCCGGCCGATCGGTCGGGGGGGGATGGGGCCCATCACGCACAAGTTCCAATCCCTTTATTTCGACGCCGTGCGCGGCCGGGCGGAACGATACGCGAAATGGTTGCGTTCGTACGAAACGGTTCCCGACATCTCCGGGTTGGGTCAGCGCCCGGCGAAAGCGTCGGCGCCGTAGGAGATAGGGAGATGTGGGGAGATAGGGGGATGAAAAAAAGATCTCCACATCTCCCCGCATCTGCAAATCTCCTATCATTCTGATGTGAACCCGCGACCTCCATCAGCCGTTCCCCTCAAATGTCCGTCCTGCGGGCATTCGACGATGAATCCCACGAATTTCCCATGGAAACGCGTGTTCGCCCGGATTCTCAAGTGCACGCTTCTCTTGTATCCGATGGGATACTTCATTCTCCTGAAACCGGACTGGTACGAATGCCCCCAATGCGGCCGGAAGAAGGTCGTGTTTTGATTTGTTCCTTGCCGGCGGCTCGCCGCCGGGAAGGAGCAAATTAGAAAGTGTGCCATGCCACCCTCGATAGCCGATAAAGAATCTAGGCATGGCGGATACGGAACGGGCCCTTTCTTTCAACTTAGAGCAGCTTCAAAACCGCTATCTGCGCGAGCGCGCGGCGCGCAAAGAAGTGGAAATGGTCGCGGAACAGGCCCTCCACGACCTGTACGAAGTCCGTGAAGAACTGCGCCAGCGGAACGCCAACCTGAAGCTCCTCCACTCCGTGGCGCGAGCGGCCCACGAGGCCCGAACCCTCGGAGGACCCTTCCAGGTGGCCCTGGATCAGATCTGCGCGCACACCGGATGGCCGGTCGGACACGCCTATCTCCTGAACGAAGGGACCCAATCCGAACTGGCGTCCATGGGCCTCTGGCACCTGGATGCTCCGGAACGCTTCAAGTTGTTTCGTTTGTTGTCCGAGCGCGCCCGAATCCCCCGGGGCATCGGCCTTCCCGGAATGGTTTGGGAAAGCGGCAAACCGGCGTGGATTCCGAATGTGGCCGAAGAAGGCGATTTCCCTCGAGCCAAGATCGCCGCCGAGGTCGGCCTGCGCAGCGGGTTCGGATTCCCCGTCCTGGTCCGCTTGGAAGTGCAGGCGGTGCTCGAGTTCTTCTCTCCCCAAAGCGAGGCGCCCAAAGACCCGATGCTGGAAATCATGGGCCTCGTCGGCGCCCACCTGGGACCGGTCCTCGAGCGGATGCGATCCGAGGCGCGCCTGAAGCATCGCGCCCGGGATCTGATCCGCTCCAACGCGGAACTGGAGCAGTTCACGGCCGTCGCGTCTCACGATCTTCAGGAGCCCCTTCGCAGCATCACCAGCTTCCTCCAGCTTCTACAAAAGAAATGCCAGGACAAGCTGGATCCCGAGGGCGAGGAGTATATTCGGTACGCCGTGAGCGGCGCGCACCGTCTCAAGGCGTTGATCGTCGATCTCTTGTCCTATTCGCGGGTCCACCGGTGGTCGCAACCTCAGGAGCGCGTCGACCTGACGGACGTGGTCCACGCCGCGCTCAAGAATCTCCGGAGCGAACTGGAAACCTCCGCCGCCCAGGTGACGTGGGACAAGCTTCCCGTCGTGACAGGCTTTCGATCGCTGCTGGTGGATCTGTTTCAAAACCTGCTCGACAACGCCATGAAGTACCGCAGCGCGGCGCCGCCGCGGATCCATATTTCAGCCTACCGAAGGGTCGATCATTGGGAGGTGGCCGTTCAGGACAACGGCATCGTCATCGATCCTCAGTATCACAGCCGACTCTTCCGCATTTTCCAGCGGCTGCACGGAGGCGACGGCGCCGAGGGAACGGGGGTGGGCCTGGCCACGGCCCGAAAAATCGTGGAGCGGCACGGCGGTCGCATCGGCGTGAAATCGGAGGCGGGCCGAGGAGCCACGTTCACGTTCACGCTTCCGGTGAAGCCTTCCGCCGCGATGAAAGACGAAGAAGCGTAATCACGCTCGCGCCCTTGAGGCGTTCGCTTCGGACTTCCAACTTCCTGCTTCAGACTTCGAACTACCATTGTCAATGCTTGCCCGGCTCGATTTTCCGCAGCGCGTTCAGCGCGTAGAGGCCTTCGTACCACCATCCTGTAGCCATCATCGCGCGCAGCGTCTCGATCGATTCAGGAGGAGCGGCGCGGGAGGTGCGCCATGACGCTTGATCCAGCGCGCCCAACCCCTCGGCGGCGCGATACCGGACGAAGATTTCCGGGTCGCGCGTCACCGCGTGCAGCGCCGGGCGCGCCCGTTCGTCGCGAGTCCATCCCAGGGCGGCGGCGCACCACAGCCGAACGCGGATTTCCGGATCGTTCACGCCTCGGAGCAGGGGGTCCACGAGGCGGCCGCGCGGGAACGAGGGTCGCCGCAGAAGCTGATAAGCTCGATGGGCGGCCTCGTAGCGCACGTCGGCGTCGGCGTCCTGGAGTCCCTTTTCGAGGATCTCCAGCGTCTTGAGATCGTCCGTTCGCTCCTCGCGGATGTCGACGATGCGCGCGATCTCGCCGGATCGCGAGGCGAGGAAGGCGGCCAGCCCCGCCGCGGACAGCAGAAATACTCCCGCGATCGCCGCGTGCCCCGCGGCGATCGAAAAGCGCGCATACAGGTATCCTACCGGAGCGGCGATGGCGCCGATCACCAGGAGGAGCAGGAAGGCGGGTCCCGCATAAAAGAGCGCCGTCCAGCCTTCCCACGACAGTTCGACGAGCGTTCCTTGAAGCCACGAGAAGCGGCAGGCGTCGAAAACCGCGCGCCGCCACGTCGCATCGTCCGAAAGGATGGGCACGACCCGCAAGCCGGCGGGACGGTCCTGGCTGGGACCTTGAAGACAGATCGTTCGGCCGAGAAGGCCGCGCTCCTGAAGCCAGGACACGGGGCGACTGACGTCCTGCGCCAAAACGTACAGATCATGCTGCTTCTTTTCGATCAACGGCGCCGCCGTCTGGCTGTCGGGAACCCGCTCGATCAGGAACTCCATGTCTTTCAGATGACGCTCCTCGCCATCTATTTTCCCGATGACCAGGACAGTTCGTTGATCCCGATCATACACGGCCGCGTCGGGAGCGTCCGGATTTTTCCCGTAGGCCGGCTTGAGCGGTTCCGCCGCGTAGAGCGTGTATCGGTAGTAGAAGCGCCCGAACGCCCGCCCGAGCGCGTTGGTCAGAAGATAGCGGTCGCGAAAGACGCTCGTGGCATCCGTCCGTTCGGACGTGCCGCGCGGGAAGGGGATCAATACCGCGAGGATCGCCAGGACGGCCGCGGCTCCGCCGATTTTCACCGCCCAGGACAGGCGTCGCGGCGCGCGCCCGTCACGGACCTCGTCGCGTCCCCGTCCCCAGACGAGGCCCGTGCCCAGTTGGGCGGCGGCGGGGGCCATGATCGCCAAGACAACGGCCAGGAGGGGATTCATCCGCGGCCAATAGGCCATCGTGCAGGCGCCCAGCAGGAAGGCGGAACTCCAGGGCGCGAAGCGGGCGACGATTTCGAAGCGCGAACCCAGCCCATGGACCAGCGCGTGAACGGCGCCCAAAAAGAAGGCCACTGGGGCCGCGAGCAGAAAGGCGGCGGCGAGCCGATCCGCGAAGCGCAAGGCCGACAGTTCTCCCGCGGTCGGAAGCGGAATCATGCCGACTCGCTGGAATACCTCGACGCGTCCCTGCATGCGGTCGATTTCACCCTCCACGATCGGGATGGCGGCCAGGAGGACGGCGGTGAGGAGCAGCGCCATGGACAGCGCCGCGGCGGCCACCTCGCGAGATATTCGGAAGGCGACCTGCGGCGGGCCCGCAGAGGAAGAGAACGGAGATCGCTCATGGGGCGCCAAAGAACGCGGACGGCGCACGAGGTCCGCGACTTGCCGGCTTCGGAAGGCGGTCAGGAATTCCATGCGGCGGCGGGTCCAGGGAAGCCGGGACGGCCGTCCGGCCAGTCGCCAGGTGCCTTCTCCGGCCGGCGCGACGTGGACGAGCCAGCGCACCGTGTTCGGATGGGTGCTCAGCCACGTCCCCCCCGCCACGATCCATCCCTCGGCGCCGTCCTCGCGCACCGAGGCGTCGAGCTCGCGCGCCGCCGCCTCCAAGGATCGGCGCATGTCTTCCTTGGAGCCCGAGAAGGAAAGAGATTCCTGCATGGTACGGAGTCCATTATCATAACAACAGGTTCATGAAAGGGATTCAACGACGCGTCGCCGTCTGGATCGCCGTCGCGGGAATGTCGGTCCTCGTGGGCGGGGCGCCGCCGGAGCGCCGGGATGCGTTCGAGGTATTGCATCTGACCGCTCATGGCCGCCGTCTCGATACGTTGTTCTATGATTTCACGGGCGACGGGATCATGGACGCGCTGGCCGTGTCGATCGACTACGACGTCGATCCTCCGGTGCGGTGGCTGGCGCTGCATGCGGGAGCCGCGAAAAGGCCGATCCTTCCGGAAAACCCAACCCAGATATGGGCCGTCGCGGAGTTCGCGGCCGCCCTCGCCGTGGCCGACGTGGTGCCCGAAGGCGGCGTGGACATCTGCCTCCTCGCCCCCGATGGCGTCTACTTCCACGCCTTCCAGAACGGCTCCATGGCGGAAGAACCGCGCAAGCTGCTGCACACGGCGACGTTCTTCGACTCGCCTTCGCCGCAGTCGCTGCCCATCTGGTCGCTCCAACAGGACCTGTCCGGCGACCGGCGCGACGACCTGATCCTGCCGGTTCCCGGAGGCTACAAGGTGTACTTTCAGACCGAGCCCGGCCGATTCGGACGCGTGGCGCGGTTGGAAGCCGAGCCGGCGGCGAATCGCGTTCCTTCGCTGGGGCCGCGCCGCTTCGCCGTGGATTGGGAGCGCGGACTCGCCCGCGGGTTTCCACCCACCTCCGCGCTGTTCGACGTCTACGAGGAACTTCCTCATCTCCTGGCGGTGGATCTGAACGGGGACGGTTTGAGCGAGCTGGTGAGCATCCAGGGAAATGTCTTGATCATCTACTTTCAGCAGGCTCCGGGGGTATTTCGTTCTCGGCCGAGCTCGTATCGGATTCCGGCGCTCAGCGAGGAACGGCGCAAGGACACGGTGAACGTTTCCGATGTCCGATTCCGCGACTTGGACGGCAACGGCATCATGGATCTGGTCGTGACCCGCATCGAGGGCCAGCTCGGCCTGTTCGAGAGCATCAAGACGAACATCTACACGCATATCGGGACCGGCCTGGGGAATTTTCAGGCCGACGCGAACATCCATATCGACGGGGTGAGCCTCAATCCGGAATTCATCGACATGAACGGCGACGGCAGGCTGGACTGCCTGACGTCCCGGCTGCGCACCGACATTCTCGGCAAGGCGGTGGAAGGATTCGTGCTGGGGGACATAACGATCACCTACGAAGTATTTCAGTTCGACGCCCGTCGAAACGCCTATGTGACGACTCCGGTGTACGCGCGGGACGTCCGCGTGCGGATCGAGGACATCCAGAAAAAAGGGGCGGCGTCCCGGCCGCTTTTCTTTGTTCCCGGCGACTTGTCGGGAGACGGGCGTCCGGATGCCGTCGTGTACGACCCCAAAACGTCCGCGGTCGAAGTCTACCGGGGCCGGGACGCGTGGGCGGCGGGAGGCCGGACGAAAAACATCGACTTCGAAAAGGACCTTGCGGGTTCTTACCAGGCCGAGCGCGATCCCAAGTATATGACGTTCATCGACCTGGACCTGGACGGGCGGCAGGACATCCTGCTGAACTATGCGGGGGGGCAAACGGTCTTGCTCAGTCGGATCTAAACGGTTTCCTCGTCGTCGTCGTCGTCCGGAGAGAACCCCGGCGGCTCGGGCATGCTGTTCGCCGCGACTTCTTCAAGCACGGAGTCTTCGACGAAGATGGGCACCTTCATCTGTACGGCCAGGGCGATGGCATCGCTCGGCCGGGAATCCACTTCGACGACTTGTCCGTTCGATCTCAGGACCAGCTTGGCGTAGAAGGTGCGCTCGCGGAGGTCATGGACGATGATCCGTTCCAGGCGGGCGTTGAGGCTCTTGATGACGTTCTCGATCAGGTCGTGGGTCATGGGGCGAGGCGTCCGCTTTTGTTTCAGATTGCGGTCGATCGCCACCGCCTCCCAGATCCCGATGACGATGGGAAAAGCGCGGTTGCCTCCCACTTCCTTGAGGACGATGACTTGGTCATCGTTGGTTTCGGAGATGACGATCTTGTTGAGCTCCATGTTGACCACGGCAACCCCCGGAATGCGCGATGGCGAAATTATACCGGCTCCGGCGCGGGCGCGCCAACCGAATCCCCCGCCCGTTTTTCGAGAAATCCAGAATGGGCGGGGCGAAGGCGGGTTGACGCTCTCCCCGCCGGGGGATAGCATCCTGGAAGGGAGTCTATGAGCCGCGGCACGTTCGAGCAGATCCTTCTGTCTCTGGCCGTGCGCCACAAGCTGATGACCCGCGAGGCGGCCGGCGCGTGTCTGAAAGAGTTCGGCGCTCAGCCTTCCGAGGGTCCAGCTCTATCCATCGTCCAGCTCGTCTTGCGACGCGGTTTGGTGACTCCCGAACAGGCGGCGGCGCTGGAATCGGCCGCCCGCAAGATTCTCACCGCGCAGGAGACCCAGCGCATCGACGTCGCGCCCGCGAAAGGGGCGCCCAGACCGGCGCCCACTCCCGGGGATCCGGTCCCCGGCTACAAGATCCTGGGAAAGGTGGGATCCGGCGGCACGTCGACCGTGTTTCTGGCGGAGGACGTGAAACATCAAGGGCGCAAGGTGGCGTTGAAGATCCTCCATCCTTCCAAGGCGAAGGATCCCAAGTCGCTCGACCGTTTTCATCGCGAGTCGCGGCTGTTGGTTCAGATGAGCCATCCGAATCTGGTGAAGGGATATGAGCACGGCCGGGCGGGACCGCTCGTCTACTTGGCGATGGAATATCTGGATGGGGAGACGGTGCAGGACGTCTTGGAGCGCGAGAAGGGCGTTTCGGAAGCGCGGGCGCTGGAGATCATACTGAAGACGGCCGAGGTTCTGGAGTACGTGCACCGGCAAGGCATCGTTCATCGCGACATCAAGCCCGGCAACGTCATGATCACCTCATCGAAGCGCATCAAGCTGTGCGACTTGGGGTTTTCGCAGCCGGTGGGCCGCGCGTCGGATCGAGAGGAGTGGACGACGAGCGGAACGGTGCAGTACATGTCGCCCGAGCAGGCCCAAGGATCGGCGGATCTGGACGCGCGCGCGGACATCTATTCGCTGGGCGCGACGCTGTATCACATGGTGATGGGCGAGGTGCCGTTCTCCGGCACGGATAGTTTGGACGTCATGGCCAAGCAGGTCATGGAGGCGCTCAATTCCACCGAGATCAAGAACCGCCGGATTTCCAGGCACATGCATTACTTCATCGAGCGGATGATGTCGAAGGACAAGACCCTGCGGTACGCCGATACGCGGGAGTTGATCGACGACATCAACGCGCAGATCGAGGGTTTGCGCTCGCTGGAGTACCGGCCGGAGCGGGACGAAGCGTCGGGCATCCTGAAGCAGCTGCGCGGGCCCTCGCGGGGCCCGGCGTCGATCGACGGTGGGGCCTCCACGCGGCGCCTTCGCCCCCCGTCCCGTCGCTCCGGCCCCCCCAAGTAGCTGTTACAAAATATTCTCTCAGTTACACTATATTCTCAAAACTTATCGTAACGTTACAAATAATTCTCAAAATTTATTGTAACAGCATGGCGTCGCCGTAGCTGAAGAAGCGATACCGCCTTTGAACGGCCTCGGCGTAGGCGCGGAGCACGCATTCGCGCCCGGCGAAGGCGCACACCAGCATGAGAAGCGTGCTCTTCGGGAGATGGAAATTCGTGATGAGCGCGTCTACTTCCCGGAATTGGAACGGCGGACGGATGAACAGATCCGTCCATCCGCGGGTCGCTTTCGTCCGCGCCCAGGTCTCCAGAGTCCGGCAGGAGGTGGTTCCCACGGCCACCACGCGACCGCCTTCCTCGTGGGCGCGGCGCACCGCCACCGCCGTCTCTTCCGGAATGTCGTACCATTCGGCTTCCATACGGTGGTCTTCGACGTCTTCCACGTAGACAGGAAGAAACGTGCCCGTTCCGACGTGCAAGGTCAGTCGAGCGATCGATACGCCGGCTCGGCGGACGCGCTTCAGCAGATCTTCCGTGAAATGCAACCCCGCCGTCGGCGCAGCGATGGATCCGGGGCGTTCCGCGTAGACCGTCTGATAGCGCTCCCGATCGAGGGTCGTCGGCGCGCGCCGAATGTACGGCGGCAACGGAGCGCGGCCCAACCGATCCAGGTCGCCGTCCAGGGGACGATCGAATTCCAGCATCCACCTTCCCGTCGGCCTTCGATCAATGATCCGACTCCAGAAGCGCTCCTCCACCCGCAGGCGTTCGCCGACGCCCAGGCGCCGCGATGTCTTCAGGAGCGCTTCCCAGCGGCGCGCTTCGACTTGGCGAACGAGCAGAGCTTCCACGCGACCTCCCGTCTCGCGGCGCAGCGACAATCGCGCGGGCAGGACTTTCGTGTCGTTCAGCACCAGGAGGTCGCCCGCGCGCAGATACGTCCCGAGATCCGAGAAGCGCCGATGTTCGATGCCTTGAGGGCCAGCCACCATCAGGCGCGCGCCGTCGCGGCGGGGCGCCGGAGTCTGCGCGACCAGCTCGGCCGGAAGGAAGTAATCGAAGTCCCTTAATTTCATTTGACGCCGGTTGGAGGCATTATAGAATCCGGTGGAAACTCCGACCAACGCATCGAATGCCCTCCGGGGGAGGAATCGTGACGCGGATTTCCGCCGGGATGTTCGCGCTTTACATCGCGGCTTCTTTTGGTTCCGGCTTCACGAGCGAGAACCAGGACGCTTCGGGGAACCCTTCTTTGGTCCCCCAGAAACTGCCTCTCGGAAAGAAGATCGACGTCCGCGTCGAATCGGCCCTGGAACTGGAGATCATTACCGAAGACGATAAAGGGACGATCACCCGCCAGCTCGCGGTGGCCAGAAGCGATTCCTACATGCAGGAGAGCGCGCCGGGCGACATCCTGCGAATCACCTGCGTCTCGGCCAAGGTGCAGCAATCCGGCACGAACCGCTCCCCGGAGTCGAAAGAATTGGACATGCAGGGGCAAACATACCTGGTGACCCGAACCGCGGTGGGCCGGACGATTCAAGCGGAGGACGGATCTCCTCCCTCGCCGGAAGCGGCGGGCGTCGGCGCGTGGGAAGAGGTTGTCCGCCTCCTCCCGCCGGACGGCGTGGAGGTGAAGGAAGGGGCGGCGTGGAGCGTCGACGGCGGGGAGCTCATGGGGTTGATCTCGGTTCCCGACCTGCCCCAAGCGCGCGGCCGATTCAACGTCCAGGTCGAGAGCTTGACCGAGGGCCGCGCGACGCTTCTCTTTTCAGGATCCCTGGAGGGCCGCACGCCGAAGGGCTATGCCTCGACCCTGGCCGTCAACCAAGGGCGCATGGTGTTCGACACGTCCTCCGGCCGGCCGGTTTCGTTGAGCGTGACGGGAAGCGTGGAGGCCGCGAAGGACGTCACCAAGAAGATCTACCGGCCGAATGAAATGGTGGAAGAAGAGGAGAAGATCGGCACGGTGCGGATCAAGAGCCGCAAGCTCGAAGTGAAAGTGGAGTTTCGATAGGTTTCCGCGCGACGGCCGGCAGATCTGGCGTCTCCAGATACACCCGCCTGACACGCCGCCCGAATCCGCAGGTCAACTCGTAAGGGATCGTTCCAATCGTCCGGGCCAGCTCCTCCAGCCGGATCTCTTCCAGTCCGTCCCGACCGACGAGGGTCACTTCGTCGCCGACGCCGGCCTCTTCGAGGTCTCCGACATCGAGCATGATGTAGTCCATGGTGACGGTGCCGACGACGGGCACGCGGCGCCCGCGCACGAGGGCGAACGCGCGATTGGTGAGGAGGCGCGGATAGCCGTCGTTGTACCCGACGGGGCACGTGGCGATCCGGGTCGCCTTGGGGGTCACGTAGGATTGATCGTAGCCGATGGCCGACTCCTCAGGCACGTTCTTGAGGAACGCGATGCGCGTCTTGAGGGAAAGGATGGGATGCAACGACAGGTTCAGTCTGGCGAACAGACCGGGGCCGAGGCCGTAGAGGGTGATTCCGGTTCGAACCATGTCGAAGTGCGCTTCACGAAACGTGAACAGGCCGACGCTGTTGGCGACGTGGATGATCGGCGGGCGGAGCCCGAGCCGATCCAGCTCCGCGACCGCTTCCTGAAAGCGATCCAACTGCTGCCGGGTGTAGGCGCCGTTCGCCGAGGCGACGCTCGAGAGATGGGTGCAGAGGCCCTCCAATTCGAGATTCCGTCGCGACACGATTTCCCGGGCGATCTCCGCGGCGCGCGCGGGCGACGCGCCCAGGCGTCCCATGCCGGTATCGATTTTCAAATGGACCCGCAGGAGGCGGTGCTGCCGACGGGCTTCACGGTCCAGGAGATCGAGCAGGTCCGAGGAGTGGACGCTGACGGCGACGTCGTACTCGACAACCTGGGGAATTTCCTCCTCGATGATGGCGCCGAGGATGAGGATGGGCCGCGTGATGCCGCTGTCCCGCAGTTCCAAGGCCTCGGCCGAATCACCCACCCCGAGGGCGTCACAACCGGCCGCGAGGGCGTGATTGGAAATCTGCACGGCGCCGTGCCCGTAGGCGTCGGCCTTGACGACGGCCATGATGCGCGTGCGGCGCCCGACTTCCGAGCGGACCACCGCGATGTTCCGCCGCAGCGCGGTCAGGTCGATTTCGGCCCAGACGCGGTGTCCTCTCATGGCGTGACGGCTCGGAGAGGCGGGGGGATGCCCGTGCCTCTCTCCATGACGCATTTCCCCGAACTTGCCGGCGGCAAGTCGATGGTTCCCCCGGCGCGGCCGCGGGCATCCCCGATCCAGGCGCGGGCGGCCCTTATGGCCGGATCGCCGCGCGCAGGATTCGCATCCCCCTGTTTCGGTCCCTCTCTATGGTTTCGATTTCTTGCCGAATTTGACTTCCGCTTCCGTCGGTCTCAGATAAAGCGGCGCCAGCTTGGCGACGTCGTCCCGTTCGCCGTTTTCGTATCTCCGCCGGCCGAGCTCGGCGATGACCGACGGGCGGGGCGCCCATTCCTCCTTCGGCGCGAGCGCCGCTCCTCGGGCCGCGAAGAGCGCGGCGTGGCGTTCCAGCGCGTCGCCCGCGACAAGGGCTCCTTCGGGCACTCGGGCCGCGAACGCCTCCGGCGGCTCCGCGAACATTTCGGTCGTGCGCCGCGCGGCTCCTTCGCGCGCCTCGTAGAGCGCCCCGTAGATCTGGTCCCACTTGGCGTCGAGCGCCGGGGCCAGGATCCTTTCCGGCCGGCGGGCCAGGACGTGAGCGATCGCATCCAGCGAAGGCACGCCGAGAATCGGCCGGCCCAACGCGACGGCGAGCCCTTTCGCGGCGGCCAGTCCCACGCGGACGCCGGTGTACGACCCCGGCCCGATATCCACCGTCACCAGATCCAGATCCGCGGGACGCCATCCCACGTCCCGCAGCATCCGATCCACGGCGGGGGCGATGTCGCGGCCGTGGACCATGCCCTTTTCGAACAAGATCTCGCTCCGGACGCGCGACTCCTCGTGGAGCGCGACGCCGCCCCGCGGCCCGGCCGACTCCAACCCCAGCACGCGCATGAGAATCCGATGCTCTGAATATACGTCGGGCCAAGCCCCTGTCAAGTCATAATTTATAATTTATAAAGCGCTACAATATATTTTGAGAATTAATTGTAACAAGCTCCTCGTGCGACCCCTGCTCCGTCAGGAGTTACGTTTGGTCCCGACGGACCTTGTTACGATTAATTTTGAAAATTAATTGTAACAATTGCCCTGGGCCGGGCTTCCTGATACAACTCCGACCGTGAAAGCGACGCGCCTCCGAAAATTGAGCTGGCGCCTCCTGGCCGTCTATCTTCTGGTCGTGACCCTCGTCGTCTTCGCCGACCGGCAGTCGAACAAACATTTGACCTGGTGGTTCTGGACGGGCGTGGCGCTCGTCGCCGGCGGCGAGTGGATCCGCCTCTGGGCGGCCGGCCATCTGGTCAAGAACAAGGTCCTGACGGTGACGGGCCCTTATGCGTACGTCAAGAACCCCCTCTATATCGGCACGTTCTTCTGCATGGCGGGATTCGCGGTCATGGCCCGCGGAGACCTCGGCGCCGTGTGGTGGCAGGCCCACATGAACTGGATGCTCCTGGGCGTCGGCATCCTGGGGTTCATCCTCTATTACGCACCGTACAAGAAAAAGCGCGAAGGAGATCGGCTGCGCGCGCACTTCGGTCCGGATTGGGATCACTACGACCGGTCCGTTCCGGATTACTTTCCCCGCCTGGTTCGATATGAACGCGCGGGCCGGCAGCGCTGGAGCTGGCAGGCCGCCTGCGCCAACAGCGAACAATGGACTCCCCTCGCGATCGCGGCGGGCACGATCGCGATCCTTTTCAACAACGACCTGATCTCCTTCGTGACCCGCGTGGTCCCGCTGGCGCGATGAGCGATCCCTCGATTCTTCGCGACAAGGGCGGCTTTCTTTCGCCCGTGATCCGCGTGGTCCCACGCGCGGGCGGCCGGGCGGTGCTCAAGGACTTCGGGTCCAAGAATCCCCTCACCCGAAACCTCCTCGCTCCGATCCTCGTGCGGCGCGAATTCTGCCTCTTGCGCCGCCTGGAAGGAATTCCCGGAATCCCGCGGGCCTACGCGATCATCGGCCGACACGCCCTGATGACCGAATACATCGCCGGCCGGACGATCGGCAAATTCAGGCCCGGCGAGCTTCCCGACCGCGTCTACCATGCGCTCGAGGAGACCCTCCGGAGCGTGCATCGCCGCGGCGTCCTGCATCTGGATTTGCGCCAGAAAAAAAACATCCTCATCTCCGAAGCGGACGGACGTCCCTATTTGATCGACTTTGCCAACGCCGTGCGCGTCGACGCCGCTTCCCCCTGGCGCGGCCTGGCCCGACGGCTCCAGGACGTGGATCGCAGCGGTCTGCTGAAATTCAAGGCGCGCAACTTCCCGCACCTGCTGACCGGCGCCGACCGCGCCTTTCTGCAAAAGCATGAGCGCTGGCGCCGATTCTGGATCTTCAGCCCGCACACTCTTCGCGAACGCGACTCCGCATGGCGGACATGAACCTGCGCGGCGCGGCGGTGGAGGTCCTGGAGCGCGCCGAACAGGAGCGGCTGTTCATCGACGACGCGCTGGCGCCGGTACGGGAGCGCTGGCCGGCGCGAAGGGATCGGGCGTTCTTGACGGCGCTCGTGTTCGGTTCCGTGCGCCATCGCTTGACGTTGGACGCCCTCCTGGAAGCCGCCTCGGGAAAGCGCCACATCGATGAACGCGTTCGATCGATCCTGCGTGTGGCCGCCTACCAACTCATCTACCTGACGCGCGTTCCTTCCTACGCCGCGGTGGACGAAGCGGTCTCGCTCGCCAAGCGCCGTTCGCCCGGGGCGGGCCGGTTCGTCAACGCGGTCCTGCGGGGAACGCTGCGCCTGCGGCACGGCCCGCATCTTCTTCCCAGGCCAGGTCTTCCGCCGCTGGGCCTCCGGCGAGCGCTGTGGGGCGACGATCCCGTGGAGCGTTTGTCGATCGCCTATTCTCATCCCCCATGGCTGCTCCGGCGATGGGTGAGCCACGGGTGGCGCTGGGACCGGATCGAAGCGTTGTGCGCCGCAAACAACGAAGCTCCCGTCATCACCGTGGCTCCCAATGTCTCCATCGATCCGGCCTCTTATCTGGCGAAAGAAGGCATCCGGACCGAGGCGCGGCCCACGGGCCTCGTGGCGCTGATCGCGGGCGGCGACCTCACGAGACTGGAGGCGTTCCGCCGCGGTCTCCTTCGGGTGCAGGATGAAGCGGCGGCACGGGCCGCGCCGCTCCTGGCGCCCCGTTCCGGCGCGATCCTCGCGGATCTGTGCGCCGCCCCCGGCGGAAAGACCGCCCACCTGGCTTCGTTGCTGGGAGGAAGCGGCCTGATCGTCTCCATCGATCGGACGCCCGAAAAAGTGCGGCTCATCCGCGCCTCTGCGGCGGCGTTTCCAGGCGTTGTGCATCCCGTCGTTGCGGATGCGCGGCGCGTCCCGCTGCGCGGCGGAATGGACGGCGTGCTCGCGGACGTGCCCTGTTCCAACACGGGCGTCCTGGGCCGGCGCGCGGACGCGCGGTGGCGGTTGAGACCCGACGACATCCCGAAGCTGCTTCCGCTTCAAGACGCCCTGCTCCACGCGGCCGTGCTCCTGGTCAAGCCGGGGGGACGCCTCGTGTACAGCACCTGTTCTCTGGAGCCGGAGGAAAACGAGGAGCGCTGCGCGGCGTTCCTCACGCGCCATCCGGAGTTTTCCGCGGAGGAGGCGTCGCGTTGCGATCCGGCCCAGGGCGCGGGCGGGGGGTTCGCTCAGAGCTTTCGCCGGGTCCGGTGACGCGGGAAGGAGGGCGGTCGTAATGGACCAGGAGGTCGTTCATGCGCCGAACATGGTGCAGGATCCCCTCCAGCTCGGTCGCTCGATACCAAAGATCCTCCGTCCGGAGCTTGAGGTTCAGCGTGATGGCGCGGTCGGGCGCGAACCGCAGGACGAACCGCTTCACGCCCGGCGCCCGCTTCAACACGACCAGGCTTTCGGTCCACGCCGGCGGATCGCCGGCGGCCGCCAGGGCGTCCATGAATCGATCTCTGAGGAACCCGGCAAGGACGGGATTGGCGTATAGCTCAAGTTCATCGTCGATCAGCGGATCGCCCGTCGTCACGCGCTCCAACATCTGCATCCCGTGCATCGCCGGAAGCAGCCGCAGCGCGCGCCGGGTTCGGACGACCAGCGCCGCCGGCGTCGAGGGATGCGCTTCCATCGCCACATCGATGCGGTTCGGTCGAGGGATTCGCAACGTGACATCAAAGCCCTCGTGCGTGAAGTGAATTTCGTCCTCGCCGAGCCACGGACGATGAAGGCGCACCTCGCTGAAGTGTTCCCGAAGTCGATCCGCGAGCTGAGCCGCCCGCTGCCGGCGCTCGCGCGTCCGCCGCGTGGCTTCCCAGAGGATCTTGACCGGGACGGCGACGACGACGAAGAGTACGCCGACCAGCAGGAACGTCTCGATCCACGCAGGTACGGGCATCTGCTTCCAGTATACACGACGATCGGGCCGAAGAAGTGTTACGAGGGGGCGTGGGGGATCGGGAGATCGATGGGAGCTGTGGAGAGCGGAACCTCGGAGCACCGTCATCTCCCAATCCCATCCCCCGATCCCCCCGCATCTCACCATCCCCTTGGAGATAGGGAGATACGTCCAGATGAGGAGACGACATCCGACTACGCATTGCTGCATCAGTCCCCATCCCCCGATCCCCCGCCTCTCCCCATCTCCTGCGTGGCGGGACGGCACGGCGGTTGATACACTTTCCTGATGAAGTTCGGATCGGATTTCATACGGACCCTGGACGCGCTCAACCTGATGGCGCGCCGGCTGCTGTCCTCGGACGAGCGCGCCGACCGCCGCACGCCCCGCCGGGGAGCCTCCCTCGAGTTCGCGGACTACCGGCGCTACGCGCCCGGCGACGAGATCCGCTACATCGACTGGAACGTCTATGCCCGCCATGGATCGTTGTTCGTCAAGGAATTCAGCGCGGAAGAGAACGTCCACGTGTCGCTCGTGATGGATCTCTCCGCTTCGATGACCTTCGGCCGCCCTCCCAAGTTCGAGGCCGCCGGCGAACTGGCCGCGGCGCTGGGATACATCGGCCTGGCCCACTTCGACAGCGTGAGCCTCTACTCGCTGACGACGGCGCTGGCGCCGATCGCCAAGAACCTGCGCGGGAAGGCGTCCGCCTTCGCCCTACTGGCGGCCATCGAAACCCTTCAGCCTTCGGGTTCCACGGACTTCGGGGCTCTGGCGGCGCCCTGGCCCGGGAACCGGGGGAAGTCCCTCATCCTGTTGTTGAGCGATTTCTATGACCCGACCGGTTACGGCGAAGGACTCCGGCGCCTGCTCGCCCAGCGCCACGAGGTCCATCTCATCCACCTCGTCGCGCGCGAGGAGATCGAGCCCGCCGAACGCGGCCGCTATTTTCTGATCGATCTGGAAACCGGGCGCAAGCGCGACGTGCCGATCACCGAGGCGACCCTCGATCAGTATCGCGCCCGCTTCCGCGCCTTCTGTGCCGAGCTGGAGCGCTTCGCCACCGAGCACGAACTGTACTACGTGCGCGTGCGCAGCGACGAGCCGCTGGAAAAGCGAGTGCGGGACATCTTCCGCCGCAGCGGCATCCTGGACCAGAGGTGATCGTTCCCCCCTCATGGAGTTCGGAAACCCTCGG
This sequence comes from Planctomycetota bacterium, assembly GCA_016209705.1. Taxonomy (GTDB): domain Bacteria; phylum Planctomycetota; class MHYJ01; order MHYJ01; family JACPRB01; genus JACQVR01. The sequence continues at coordinate 67,816 of JACQVR010000021.1, read as the reverse complement.
GCCTTGTGGCTTCTGGTGCTGGCGGCGCCGATCGTCGCCGCACACTTCTACCGCGGCCGAATCCGGCGGCTGCCAGTTCCCAGCCTCCTATTCTGGGATCAGGTGCTGCTGCCGGAAGAGCGAAAGTCGGCGTTCCGCAAGCTGCGCCGCCTCCTCGGCCTGATCTGGGCCCTGGCCGCGCTGGCGCTGCTGACGTCGGCCCTCGCCGATCCGACGGTCCGCGGGCTCACGCCCGAGCCCCGACGCTATGCTTTGGTGATCGATACGTCCCCCGAGCTTTTCGTCCGCGAGCCGGACGGCCGCCTACGCTTCGATCTCGCTTTGGATCGCGCGCGCGAACTTTTGGCGCGCCTCGGACGGGTCGATACGGCGGCGATCATCGACGCGACCGGAGTGGTCGAACCGGAAACGTCCGATCGCCATCGCCGGACGGAGGCGCTGGAGCGGATCTCGCGCGACCCGATCGCCGAGGATCCCGCCCGACTGGCGGCGTGCGCAAATCCCGAGGCGACTCTCTACGTTCTCACGAGCCGCCCGTGGCCCGCCATGGAGGATCGGAACCTCGGGATCCTCCCCGTGGGAACGCCGCAGGCGAACACCGGCCTGACCCAACCGCGGCTCCTGCGGGAAGAAGGACGTCTCTCCGCGCAGGTCACGGCCGTGAACGCTTCGGATGCCCCAGCGCAAGGAGCGCTGGAGGCGCGCAATCGCGGACGCGTCTTCGCGACGTTCGCCGTTTCGCTCCAGCCGCGGGAGCGCAAAGCCGTGGAGGTGCCCTTGGATCCGCAGGCATGGCCCGCGGAGCGCTTCGAGCGCGGTGCCTTCATCGAGCTGCGCCTCGCGACCGGCGACGCGCATCCTGAGGACGATGTCGCGGCCTTCGTGGTTCCGCCGACAGCGCCGGTCCCCGTTTTGCTAGTGTCGGATCCGGAGCATCCGGATCCCCATCTATGGTCGGCGCTCCAGCTCCTCGAGCAGGAAAAGACGGTGACCCTCTCGGTCGGACGCCCTTCCGATCCCCTCACGGAGGGCGCGGTCGTCATATTCGACCGGACGGCGCCCTCCGCGCCGCTTCCGGACGGAGGCTACCTGCTATTGGGATCGGAGGGACCGCATGCCCCGGCGGCCGCCGCGGGCGAAGCGTCCGTGCCGAAGATCGTGGACTGGGACCGCGATCATCCGATCCATCGATGGGTGGAGTACGGCGACGTCCTGTGCCGCCGGGCGCGGCTCCTCGAGGGCAATCCGCTGGTCCTGTCCGATCGCGGCGCGATCGCTACCTGGGGGAGGCGCCAAGGCCTGGCGTGGATCCAGTTCGGATTCTCGTTCCGCGTGGAGGAGGGCGACTTCGCCTTGAAGGCGTCGTTCCCGATTTTCCTGCGCAACGCGCTGGCGTGGCTGTCCGACGAGGGGCGCCGCGCGTTTCCCCGAACCGCGCGCGCGGGCGGCGTGCTGAGGAACGTCGCCCCGCTGGCGGAACCAGGGGCCGACGTGCGGATCACGGAAGTGCGGCAGGACCGCACCGACAGTCGTTCGATCGAACCGCATCGTGGGGAAGCCCGCGTTCTTCTGCCTCGATCGGGACTCGTCAAGATCGAGTGCGGCGGACGGACGGAATGGGTCGCGGTCGAAGGAACGGAGCCCCTCGATGCCGGGCGCGTTCCGGACACCCCCGGCCCGGGCCTTCCGGAGCCGCCGCCCTGGTGGAAAGACCTGCCGTACCCCGCCGTCGTCGGCGCACTGGGTTTGCTGATGCTCGCCGCCGAATGGATTTTCTACCAGCGAGGATGGATCTGATCCTCCGGCGCGCGCGACGGCCCTATGCTATTATGATGTCCGCCATGGGACCCACCCTGCAAGTCGCGCTGGATTTCCTGGAACTGACCCGGGCCTTGAAGGTCGCCCGGGAAGCGGTCCGCGGCGGCGCCGAGTGGATCGAGGCGGGCACTCCGCTCATCAAGAGCGAAGGACTGGAAGCCATCCGGGCGCTGCGCCGCGAGTTCCCCCGCGCCTATCTCATCGCGGATCTCAAGACGCTGGACGCGGGCCGGGCGGAATTCGAAGCGGCGGCCAAGGCGGGCGCTAATTGCGCGACAGTGTGCAGCACCGGCTCCGACGCCACGATCCTGGAATGCATCGACGCCGGACGGAATTATGGGATCGATGTCGCCATCGACCTTCTGGGCGTTCACGGGGACGCCCAGGTGGAACTCGCGCGCAAGTGCCAGGAATGGGGGGCGCACCATGTCGGATTGCATCTGCCGATCGACGACCAGATGCGCGGCGGCGATCCGACCACCGAACTGCTCCGGTTGCGACCCCACGTGGACATCCGCATCGCGGTCGCAGGAGGCATCAACAGCGAAACGGCCGCCGAGGTGGTCCGAGCGGGCGCCGACATCGTCATCGTCGGAGGCGCGGTGACCAAGAGCGCCGACGCGGAGAACGCCGTCCGTCTCATCTTGAAGGCCATGCGGGACGGTGTCGGCGTGGCGACCGATCTGTACAAGCGCGCGCGTTCCGAAGAGGAAATCCGGCGCCTGTTCGAAACCGTCTCCACGCCCAACATCTCCGACGCGATGCACCGCTCGGGGGAACTGGCGGAACTCATACCGCTCCAGACCGGCCGCAAGATGGCGGGGCCGTGCGTCACCGTGCGAACCTATCCCGGGGACTGGGCCAAACCGGTCGAAGCGATCGACGTGGCCAAGCCCGGCGAAGTCCTCGTGATCGACGCGGGCTCGCGCGGCCCCGCGGTGTGGGGCGAGCTGGCGAGCGAGTCCTGCCTTCAGCGGAAAATCGCCGGCGTGGTCATCGACGGCGCCATCCGGGACGTCGACGCCATCCGCGCCCTGGGATTCCCGGCGTGGGCGCGCATCTTGACCCCGACCGCCGGAGAGCCCAAGGGGTTCGGCGAGATCAACGTGCCGGTGCGCCTCGGAGGCGTGACCGTGAGTCCGGGCGACTGGATCATCGGGGACGACAGCGGCGTCGTCCGGGTGCCGGGCGCGCGCGCGGTGGAGATCGCCAACCGCGCCATGGACGTTCTAGAAAAGGAGAATCGGTTGCGTGGGGAGATCCGCGCCGGAGGAACGCTCGCGAGCGTGTCCGAACTGATCCGCTGGGAAAAGCGGATCGTGGAAGAGGGAGGAGCGACGCCGCTCGCAAAAGAAGCGAAAAACAGCGATCGGGCGCTATAATAAAAGTGAGTTCCCCATGATCTGCGGAAAGTGTTCCAAGAATCAAGCGACGGTTCATGTGACCGAAGTGGTCAACGGAACCAAGAAGGAAGCTCACCTGTGCGAGGAATGCGCCCGCTCCGCCGGCATCGGCATGAAGTTCACTTTTTCCATCTCCGACATCCTGGGCAACCTCATGGAGGTTCCCAAGGCGGGGAAAGGCGAAACGGGATCGCTGCGGTGTCCGGAATGCGGCATCACGTATTCGGAGTTCAAGGCCAAGACGCGGCTGGGCTGCGCGAACGATTACGAAGTGTTCAAGGCGGGCCTGCTCCCGCTGCTCGAAAAAGTCCATCAGTCGACCCAGCACGTCGGGAAAACGCCGCGAACGGTCGAGAGCGTGGTGCGCAAGGAATCCGAACTGGTGCGGCTGAAGCGCGAGCTGGAAACGGTGGTGAAATCGGAGAATTTCGAAAAGGCGGCGCAAATCCGCGACCGGATCAAGACGCTGGAAACGGAGCTGAGCGAATGAGCCGCCTGCGACGTACCACCTGGGGGCGGCGTGGTGAGCCTCCTTCGCCAAGGCTTCGGAGGCCCTCCGTAGCTTTAGCGGAGAAGGGTCGCCCGCAAGGAAGGAAGTAAACTCATACGGGCGATTCATGAAGTGGGACGACTTTCTCCAGCGATCCGGTGAGTGGTTGAAGGGCAACGGGCCCGACGGCGACGTGGTCGTGTCCACGCGCGTGCGACTGGCCCGCAACCTGAGCCGATTTCCCTTTCTGACCGTCGCCAATCCGGAGACCCGCTCGCAGATCGAGCAGTATGTGCGCGGAAGGCTCCAGGAAGCGTTCCCCACGCGGGACTTCCAGTATCTTTCCCTCATGCGGATGCCCATGATCGACCGCCAGCTCCTGTTCGAGCGGCATCTGGTCAGCCGGGAACACGCGGTCGGGGAAGGCGAGCGCGGCGTGGCGATCAACTCCGACGAGACGCTCAGCATCATGGTCAACGAGGAGGATCACCTCAGGCTTCAGGCCATGCGATCGGGATTGCAGCTCGACCTGACCTGGGAAGGGGTCGACCAGGCCGATACGGAGCTGGAAAAGCGTCTGAGCTACGCGTTTCATCCGCGATTCGGCTATCTCACGGCGTGCCCCACGAACGTGGGAACGGGGATGCGCGTCTCGGTCATGCTTCATTTGCCCGCCGCGGTCATCTCCAAGCAAATGGACAAGGTTCTCCAGACGCTCGCTCGACTGAACTACACGGTGCGCGGTCTCAACGGGGAAGGGACCTCGCCCGTCGGCGATCTCTTCCAGATTTCCAATCAGGCCACGCTGGGCAAGAGCGAACAGGACATCCTCTCCGAGATGAGGAAGGTCGTCCCCGAAGTGCTCAAGTTCGAGCGGTCCTGGCGCCATAAGCTGCTGCACGACGAGCCGCGCAAGGTGGAAGACAAGGTCTGGCGCGCCTACGGAATCCTGAAGCACGCCCGCACCATCTCCTCGGAAGAAACGATCGAATTGCTGTCCGCCTTGCGGCTGGGCGTGCATTTGGGACTCCTTTCCCATGTTCCCATGGCCGCCGTCAACGAGCTTTTCGTATTCACCCAACCCAGCCATTTGCAGAAAATCGAAGGAAAAGCGCTGGATCCCGAGCAACGCGATGTGGTCCGGGCCGAATTCATCCGCAAGCGATTGCCTTGAACTTCCGCCGGCGGTGTTGCGCATTTAGTGAAATGCTGTCTATTTTCTATACACCTGCGATGCGTTTTTCGCGCCCCGTCCGTATCAGTTCCAACCTTCCAGCGTTGAAAGGGTTCAGCATGGTTACGCCCGCGTTTTGTGGCCGGAAAATTGCCACAGCATGTACCATGAAGAGATCGCTTTACTGCCTGTGGGTTGCGGGTTGGGCGCTGGCTGCAAGCTGTTCCCCCGAGCCGGATTCCAAGGCGCCGATGCCGTCCAAGACAGCAGACGTCGCAAGCGGCGCGAAACCCGCGCAGGCTCCTTCTCCAACGCCCGGCGGATCCAAGAAGGGGGTTGAACCGACCCAGGAGGCGGAGCCCGCTTCGAATCAAGAAGAGCAGGCCTTTCGCCGCGAGCAATTGGCGGTGAAACCGGTGGAGGGAGAGCCCACATGGCCCGATCCTTCGGACGAAAAGGAAGTCGATCAGCGCGGGTTCGTGAAGTTTCCCGGCGGTTATCAATATGAGCGGCGCGATGCGCAAGGCAAGGTCACCGGAACGGGCGCCGTCGTCGAGGGCATGGTGATCATGAATCGCGAGATCATCGAACTGCTGGCCTGCGCGGAAGGGAGCGGGAAAGAACACGAAAGCGCGCTTCGCCTTCACTGCGACGTTTCCTCGCTCGACCTGGCGTTCGCCTTCTGCGGCTTTCAGCGCGGACCGAATCCCGAACGGCTCAACGATCCGACGGTGCCGCAAGGCGCGCGCCTTATCGTGCTGGTGCAATGGACCGATGAACAAGGCAAAGCCGTCACCCACCGGGCCGAAGACGTGGTCATCAGCATCAAGCGGGAAAGCGCCATGCCGCGCGTCGGATGGTCCTACGTGGGCACCATGCGGACGGTCGAGGATCTGGCCTCCCTGGGCGGCAAGAAGCCCAATCGGGTTCTGTCGGCTTCAGAGAGCCGCCTGGTGATCACGACGTGGCGCTTCGTGGGCTACAGCCTGCTGGAGAACCCTCTGGAGGAAGCCGACGACGACACGATGTTCGCCGCCAACTATGAGGTGTTGCCCGAACCGGGGACGAAAGTGCGCGTGATTTTTCGAGCTCCCACGGAGGTGGAGTGGCGGGAGATCGCCGCGCTCGAGGCGGAGTTGGCGAAATGACCCGGGAGTTCCCGGAGGAATCGGAGCGGACGGAGAGAAACGCGACCACGGAGACACGGAGAAAATTTTCTGGGGATCTCCTCCCCGCGTAATCTTCTCCGTGCCTCTGTGGTTATTCCTCTCCGTGTTCTCCGTCTCCTCTGTGAGCTCCGATCCGGGCGTCTTCGTGATGACGAAGGATCCGAGCAACCCGTGGTGACGGATACGGACGCCGGAGTGTGGAGAATCGAAACGGAAGTGCGCGCGGCCCGCGCGCGAATGAAGCGAACCGCGATTTTGGAGATGGCGGTGAGGTGGTCCCTGTACGCCTCGCTGATCGCCTCGGGATACCTCGCCGCCTCTAAACTATTTTCCTGGCCGCGCGCCGTGCTGTGGGCGGCGGCGGCGGTGCCGGCGGCGGCCGCGATTCGCGAAGCGGCGCGACGCGTGGACTTGCGCCGCGCGGCGGCCACGCTCGATCGGATGCTCGGACTCGAAGAGCGGGTCGCCACCGCGTTGGAATGCGCGTCCGCCGGCGGCTTGTCGGAGGCGGTCGTGCGGGACGCGTCGGAGGCGTTGGGACGCGCCCGCCCGGCGGCCGTAGGCCGATTCCGGTGGCCGGGCGAAGCCAGATTCCTGGCGCCGGCGCTGGCCCTCTTCGGCGCCTTGTGGATGGCGCCGGATCGTCGCCAAGCGCCCGCGACGGCGGACGCCGGCTTGCGCGGCGCGATGACTCGTGAATGGGCGGCGCTCGCTCCCGCCGTCCGCCGGCTGGAGGACCCGAAGTGGGCCGAGAAGGCGCGGAAGATTCTGGAGGATCTGGGGTCGACCGACATGGGCCGGATTCGGGAGGCGGCGGTGGGGGCCCGCGAACTGGCCGTCGCCATCCGGAAGGAACAAGGGGAGTTGACCGGCGCGAACGCCGCGGGGGGCGAGTCCCTGCGCGCGCTGGCCGACCTGCTGGATGCCGCCGGAGCTTCCGCGACCCGGGAGCTGGCGCGGCGGGGCGTGACGGTGCCGGACGTCGCGCCGGACGATCTGGAAGCGCGGGCGCTGGCCGCCCAGGCGAGAGGGGATCTGGGCGGTCCTTCCGGCCGGCCGCGACAATTCGAGGCGCCGGCGGCGCCCGGAGGGCCGGTCGTGGCGCCTACCCCGGGCGAAGCGACCGGAACCGCGCGGGACAAGAAGACGTGGGATCCCGAGTACGATGACGTGGTGCGTCGGTATTACGAGCTTCGTTCACGTTAGAGCCTATCTCAGGAGGCATCGTGGCCGCGGTGACGGCGCGGAGGGGGCGGATGCAAGGAGCGCCGACGCAAGCGTATTAACGGAGAAATACGCTGTGGAGGCGCGACGCTGCAAACGAGCCCTCCCCGCCGCCACCCCGAAGGGGCGGGCCGGGAAGCGTCGGCGTGCGACGTCGCGAGTCGTCGGCAGATCTCTATCGATCTCGCCTCCTCCTCGCGACCCGCCAGCGTCCCGTCCGCGGCGTACATAGGGCGGCATAGAAGGCAGATAGCATTGGTGCAGCGGAATCGAATGAGAAAAAGTAGGCCAGCGGACGGGACGCTGGCGGGCCCGGATGGAGGGGTGGCTTTGCGCGCCTCGCTTCCCGGCCCGCCGTGGCTCACGAGGCCTACTGAGATAGGCTCTTAAGGGAGGCGGTCATGAGAAAGATCTCAATCTTCGGTTTGGCGCTCGCGCTGGCGTGGGGCTCCGCGGCCGCTGCGGTTCAGGATCAACCGCTGGAGAAACGCTTGAAGGAGGCGTATGAACGCGCCGCCGACTGGCTGGTGGAACAGCAAGACAAGGATGGGGCGTGGATGAGCGGCCCGAAGGATCAGAGAGCGCCAAGTCTAGCGTACACGGCGCTGATCGTGACGGCGCTCGGCGAGGCGCCCGGCGGCGTCGACAAGAAATACAAGAGCCCCGTCGAGAAGGCGGTCGCGTTCCTCGTGTCCAAGCAGAACACCGACGGAAGCTTCGGCGAAGGGCCGAGCGGATCGTTCCTGAAAGTCTACACGACATCGCTCGGGCTCATGGCGATCAGCATCGCGGCGCCGGACCAGAAAGACGCCATCGGCAATGCCCGCGGATATCTCAAGAACAATCAGCTCAAGGAAGGACTGGCCAAAGGAGGCCTGGGATACGGCGATCAGGAGCCCGGAAGGGACGAGAAAGGACGGCCCGTCGCCCGTCCCACGATCCCGAACCTCTCGACCACCGGGTTCGCGGCGGAGGGGATGAAGCGATCCGGGCTTCCCAAGGACGACCCATTCTGGAAGCTCGTGGTGGAGTACGTGGAGCGGTGCCAGAACAACAGCGAGACCAACGACGATCCCGAATTCGTGGCCAAGCTCAAGGAACAGGGCCTGTCCGTCGGCGACGACGGCGGCCTGTTCTACGCCGCGGATCCCGATCGTTCCGTGCACAAGGCGGGATTCGTCAAGGTCGTGGATAAGGAGGTCATCAAGAGTTACGGTTCGATGACCTACGACGGGATCAAGACGTACATCTATGCCGGGCTGTCCAAGGACGATCCGCGGGTGAAGGCGGCCGTCGACTGGGTGCGGAAGAACTACTCCGTCGAGGGGCACCCGGGATTCCCGTTCGACGACAAGCGCACGCATCTCCAGGGGCTTTTTTACTACTACCTCATGATGGCGCGCGCGTTCGACGCGCTGGGCGAGAAGACCTTCAAGACGTTCGACGGCAAGGAGCACGAATGGGCCGCGGAGCTGGGGGAACAGCTCTTGAAGGTGCAGAAGGAACAGAAAATGTGGGTGAACGAGAATCCCCGGTGGTGGGAGAGCGATCCGCTGCTGGTGACCTCGTACGTGTTGAACGTTCTCAATGCGGTGATGAAGTATGTCCCATGAACCTTCCGGCGAAGAGCGCCGGGTCGGAGTCTGGATGGTGGGCGCCTTGGGCTCCGTGGCCACGCTTGTGGCTACGGGTCTGGAGGCGCTGAAGGCGGGCCTGGCCGGCGCCACGGGATTGGCGACGGACGCGTCCGATTTCGAAAACGCGGGATTGCTGGATCCCGCGGACCTGGTCGTCGGCGGCCATGAAGCGCGCGGCGGCGACTGGGCGCAGGCCGCGGAGGAGTACGCCCAGGCGAACGGGGTGCTGACGCGGGAAATCCTCGACGCCGCGAAGCCGGGTCTCTTGGCGGCCAGCGCAGATCTCCGCCCGGGGGTCACGCTCAACTGCGGCGAGGCGATCCGGAAACTCTCGCCCCTGGCGCCGGACCGCGACGACCTGCCGTTGAAGGAGATCGTGGCTTCGCTACAGCGGGACTGGCGCGAATTCCAGGCGCGCCATAGATTGGACGATGTCATTGTCGTCAATCTGGCGTCGTCCGAGCCGGATCGATCGATTCCGCGCGAATTCTCGTATCTGGAATCCCTGGCGGCGCTCCTGGAGGAGAACCGCAAGGACCTCTTTCCGGCGAGCGTGCTCTATGCGTACGCCGCGATCGACGCGGGATTTCCCTACGTCAATTTCACGGCGTCGATCGGATCGAGCTTGCCGTCCCTCGACGACCTGGCGGTGCGCCGCGGCGTGCCCCACTGCGGCCGGGACGGCAAGACCGGAGAGACGTTGGTCAAGACGGTGCTGGCGCCGATGTTCGTGGGGCGGAACCTGCGCGTGCTGTCCTGGGAAGGCCACAACCTCCTGGGCAATCGGGACGGGCAGGTGCTGGACGCGCCGGAGAACAACCGCGCCAAGGTCAAGGACAAGGACCGGGCGTTGCGCGACATTCTCGGGGATCCCGCGACCCATTCGCGGGTACGGATCGATTACGTGCCGTCGCTGGGCGATTGGAAGACGGCGTGGGACTTCATCCATTTCGAAGGTTTCCTGGGCGCGCGCATGTCGATGCAGTTCATCTGGCAGGGGTGCGACTCCGCGCTCGCGGCGCCGCTGGTGATCGACCTAGTGCGACTGGCGGAGCTGGCGCACCGCGGCGGCGAGGCGGGCGCGATGAAGCACACCGGCGCCTTCTTCAAGGCGCCGTACGGCGGCGGGACGCACGACTTTCATGCGCAGATGGAGGCACTGCGCGCGTACGCGGCGGAGAAGCGCGCGGCGGAGGCGCGGAAACCAGTGCGGCGGTAGAAATCGCTCCCCGCTTGGGGGGTGTCGCGATTTCTAATAGCCGAAACCTTCGGTTTCGGCGGGCAATCAAGCGTTTGCCCTGGGAGGCACAGGCTACCCGGCGTGTGCGATCGCATCCGGCAACGTCCCGGCCCGCCGTGTGGCGCGATACAAATCCACCGCCTGCTGGGCGTTCAGCCAGAATTCAGGCGTGGTGCCCAGCGCGGCCGCCAGCCGGACCGCCATCTCGGCCGTGACCGAAGAACGACCGTTCACGATGCGGTTGATGACCTTGACGTCGCAGCCGAGGTGACCCGCGAGTTGACGCTGGGTGAGCCTCAAGGGCTTTAGAAATTCCTCCAGCAGGATCTCGCCGGGAGGAGTCGGTTTCCTGAGCATTTTCTTCATGGGCGCCTCCTAATGATAGTCCACAATCCGGACCTGTTCCGGACCCACTTTCGTCCATCGGAAAATAATTCTCCATCGGTCGTTGATCCGGATGGAGTGGAGTCCCTTCAAATCCCCCTTCAGGGCTTCCAAGCGGTTGCCGGGAGGACTCGACAAATCCTTCACGCCGGATGCATAATGCAGCATATCGAGCTTTCTCCTGGCGGTCGCCTCCGCGCCGGCCCAGCCCGCCCTCTTCGAGATGCTTCCCCGGAGGAAGAAGTCTTCCGTGGCTCGGTCGGCGAAGGATTGAATCGCCATGCGACAGGTGCATTATACCTTACTGAGGTATACCTTTTCAAGGTATTCCTGGGATGGGCGCGGACTTCACGCGCCGAGACGTATTGAAGATGGCCACGGGCGGGGCGGTGAGCGGACTCGTCGGTTGCGCCGCGCCGAAGGCGAAGCCGGAGGGCGACCCGCGGCCGCCTGCGCGCATGCCCGTGGTTTTCGTTTCCCACGGCTCGCCGATGGTGGCGGTCCGTCCAGACGCATACACGCGCGCCGTGGCGTGGATGGGAGAGGATCTGCCGTCGCCCCGGGCGATCGTCGTCGTGTCCGCGCATTGGGTGGAGCCGGCGCCGACGCGCGTGACCGCCGCCGAGCGCTCCGAAACGATCCACGATTTTTACGGATTCCCCGAGGAGCTGTACGCGCTCACGTATCCCAGTCCCGGCCATCCGCCGTTGGCCAAGGACATCGCGTCGGCGCTTTCCGCGGCCGGTTTCCCGACCGAGCTGGACGGCGAGCGCGGCCTGGACCACGGCGCGTGGGTGCCGTTGCGATACGCCTATCCCAGGGCGGACATTCCCGTCCTCGAGGTCGCGCTGACGGCGGAGCACGAGCCACGGGACCTGATGAAGCTGGGCGCGGCGCTGGCGCCTTTTCGCGAGCGAGGCGTGCTCCTCGTCGGCAGCGGCGGAGCGGTCCATAACCTGCGCCTGAGCCGTGCGGAAGAGCGGGGCGCGCGTGTGGACACGTGGGCGCTGGCGTTCGACTCGTGGGTGCGCGAGAAGCTGGAGCATCGCGAACTGGACAGCCTCCTGGAGTACCGGAAATGCGCCCCGCACGCGGAAATGGCCCATCCCACGACGGAGCATTTCGATCCGCTCTTCGTCGTGGCGGGCGCCTCGGGTCCCGGCGACAAGGTGAAAGACATCTTCGAAGGCTTCCACGGCCCGAACCTCTCGATGCGGACGTTCATGTTCGCATCATGAGCCGCAATGCGCCCTGCCCCTGCGGGAGCGGGAGGAGGTTCAAGCGCTGCTGCGGGCGGCCGGCGTAGCGCGTTCTTCGGCGGGCCCTCATGCACAACCGCGCCATTCGAAAGAAAAACGGGGACGTGAGAAAGACCATTCGCGCACGGCGCTCCAAGCCAGCCGCCGAACCGAAGAACGCTCATGGCGACGTCACAGGCGTTTCCCGAGATCGAGGTTCGGCTCGACCTAGCCTTGGATCAGTTTGCGAGCCGTCGCCAGCGGCAGGATGAGATGAAATGGATCCTCGGGAATCGGGACAAACCCGTACTTCTCATAGAAACGCCTGGCCTGGAATGTGTTGGCCATGACCTCCACGGCATGAACGCCGACCAGATCCGACGCCAAGACGGCCTTCTTGAGCGCATCCCAAAGCAGAATCTCGCCCAGTCCCTGTCCTTGTGTGCTCCGGTCGATCGCCAGTCCGCCCACGTGGACCACCGGCAGGGGGTATCGCGGAAAGCGGCGCACCATCTCCGGCGGCAGGCGTGATGCCTCGATCGAGTGCGCCGAAACCGTGTAATACCCCAAGACCTTCGGCGCCGTTCCTCGAACGGCGATAAAGGTTCGGCTGATATCGCGGTCTTGGTTTTGTCGCGCGAACTTCTTGAGGAACTCGTCAAGCGCCCGCTCTCCGCAATCGAAGTCCTCCCGATCATGCCGCCGGGTGAGGATTTCGATCCTCCAGCCTTCGGGGCTATTCACACACTTCTTCCGCATGGCGCCGCGCGGCCCTCTTGAGCGCCGCGTTCGGCGTGGGCGGATTTTCCAGGAGGTTGAGGATCGCCCGCATGCCCTTCTCGGTGACCGTCCGAGCCCGATGCTGAGCCAAGACGTCGGAGGCCTCTTTGAGGAGCACGCCGAGCGCGAAGGCGGTGAGGTCTTGACCCTTCACGGCCGCCGCCCGTTCGAGCAGTTCCTTCTGTTCCTTTTCGAGGCGCATTTCGAATCGGGTACGCGTTTCCATCCGATTTCTCCTGTACGGACCATGTCCGGACATTATACTACGCGCGGAAATATCATGCAATGGGGATTTTCGTCGAGATATTGGAAGGCGAGCCTGAAGGCGGATCTCACGCGGCGCTGACGTCGTGCACTTTGCCGCCGGGAGGCCGGCGTTTTGCGGAACCGAAACGCGAGCCCATTTTTGTCAGGCATTTCGGCACAAGAATGATCATCCAGAGCAAGTCCACGCCTATCGAACCGCAGCCGCCCGTTGAGTTGCCGGTGGACGTTTGCTCGTCAATATCTTCGCCTTCACCGTCATTGACCGTGCCCGGGGTGGGTGGATTCACGCTGGTTAATGTGATCTCTGTCATGGTGGTCGGATCCGAGCTCTCGCTGGCCGTGTCGTCCAGGGTCAGACGAACCCACACGTAACGGGACTCCCCTTCGAGAAGAAGGAGCGCCGCGGGTGTTTTATCCCCCTCGGCGCCGAAAAAAAAACAGTTCACGTACTGAATAATTAGAACCCATCCAACATGCGCCTCACGGGGATGTGTCATTTCCTGACATGCTCGGGCATATAATCCTCGCGTGCTCGAGATCCTGACCGGCCCGTTCCATCCCTCGCTGGAGCAGGCGTTCGTCGAGCGCCTGCGCGAGTTGAAAAAAGACGATCCGCTCGCGCCCGTGTGCATCGTCGCGCCGTCGCTGCGGCTCGCCACGCGTCTCAAGGAGCTGGCGCTGGAGGCGTTCCCTCAAGGCGTCGCCGCGCTGCACTTCCATCACCTCATGTCGTTCGCGCGGCTCGCGGCCGGAGACGCCGCGCCCGTTCAGGACGATCTCGTGCTCGAGAAGCTGGTCGCGCGGATCGTCGCGCGCGACTTCCCCAACGCGCGCTATCTGTCCGGCGTTCCGGAATCGCCGGGGCGGGCGCGGTTTATTCTCCACCTCTTGATGGAGCTTCGCGAGGGAGGCCTCGATCCCGGCGATTCCTACCGGGCGCTTCAGGAAGGGGAATTGGGATCCGAAGACCCGCTCAAGCTCGGCGAGGTTTTCGCGTTGCTCCAGGCCTACGAGACCGAGCTGGCCAGGAGAGACTGGATGGACCGCGCGGGCATGGTTCGCTTGGCGGCCGAACGGGCGCCGCAGTCGGCTCAACTGGGCGCTTTTCGCGAGATCATCTACTACGGATTCCTGGAGCTGGTCCAGGTTCAGATCGATCTCTTCCACGCGGTGGCTCGCAATTTCGCCGCGCGATTGTTTTATCCGCTCGAAGCGGGGAATCCGGGATACGCCTTCACCCAGAGTTTTTACACGGAGGTGCTCGCCGGCGCGGCCGCCTCCAGGCGCGACCTGGACCCCAACTTGAGGACGCGGAACCTTTTCGCCGGCGGACAGGTCGAAGCCAGGATCGTTCACGCCTCCGGCCCTCGCGACGAAGTATGGGCCTGCGCCAAGCAAATCCTGAAATGGCGCCAGGAAGGAGTCCCATTCGATCAGATCGGGGTCGTCGCGCGCTCGCTCGAGCCGTACGAAATCCACGTGGAAAGCCTGTTCCGCGAGAACCGGATTCCGCATTCGGCCGGAGACTCCGTTTTGCCGGAGCGGCATCCATATGTCTCGGCGGTTCGCGCGCTGCTGACCCTGGCGGACGGGGAGTTTCCCCGCGACGCGATGATGGACCTCCTGTCGTCGCCCCACTTCCGCTGTCCGGAGCCGCCCGAAGCGGTGCTCTGGGACATGCTGACACGCGCGCGGGGCATCGGACGCGGCGCCGACGAATGGCGCCGCCGCCTGCCCCCCGAGGGAGAGTTCGTTCTGGAGCGGGGAGCGCGGGACGAACGCCGGTCCTTTCGGGTCGGCGCCCGCCAGGTGCGGCTTTTGCGCGAGTCCGTCGAGCGCCTCCTCACGCGCGCCGTCCCTCCCGAGGCAGTCGGATGGCTGCGATACGCGGATTGGCTGGCGGAACTCCTGGACGAACTCCTCGATCCGCTGGGGAGCGAGGAGGTGGCCTCCTCGGTCCGGGACGCGTTCGCCGGATTGGCCCGCCTGGAAACGATCGGAGAGGCGCCGTCGCCAACCGAACTTCGCGAGACGGCCCTTCGATGTCTGGCGGACGCGCGGAAGCCGGCCGGCCGCGGCGGCGGCGTGCGGGTGGTCGACGTCATGTCGGCGCGCGGCCTGGCGTTCCGCAAGCTCTGGGTCCTGGGGCTCAATGAACGGGTGTTTCCCCGCTTCATACTCGAGGACCCATTCGTTCGCGACGCGGTGCGCGCGCGGATCGCAGCCCGGCTGGGACCGCGCCTTCCGCAGAAGCTGCGCGGCTACGACGAGGAACGGCTGCTGTTCACGCTGCTGGCCGCCTCCTGCGAGGAACTTGTTCTTTCCTGGCAACGCTCCGACGACCAAGGCCGCGTCCAGGTGAAGTCGCTGTTCCTGCGAGAGGCGGTCGGACGCGAGGATCAAGTCCCGCGGCGCCCGGCGGAGCGCCTGCGCGCCGTCGACGTCCTCCACCTGACGCGGAAGGAAGCGGCGCTGCGCGCGGCGCTGTCGGCGCGGAACGTCGAACTGCTCGCGCGGGACGCGGATCTCGAACGGGGCCTCGAGTTCCTCGAGCGGATCGAGTCCGCCCGGACCGCCGGCGCCTGCGACGGCCGGATCGGCATCCGCGGGCATGGGGAAACCGTTTCGCCCACCGCGTTGGAGACGTTCGCGACCTGCCCCTTCAAGTATTTCAGCGAGCGCGTCATGAATCTGGAGGAACTGGACGAACCGGAGCTGGAACTCCAGACGTCGGCGCTGGAGGAAGGCGAGATCTACCACGCCTTCCTCCAGCGGTTTTGGGAACGGCTGGACGGGCGCGTTCCGGCGTCCATCGAGGAAGCCGCGCCGCTGTTCGAGACAACGCTTCGGGAAGTGTTCGATCAGTTGCCCGGGGCGCGCACGATCCGGCATCCGTTGCTGTGGGAGATCGAGCGGTCGCGGATGCGGGCGGTGCTCGAGGCGGCCGTGCGCCATGACATGGCGGCGCGCGGCGGTTTCCATCCCTGGCGATTCGAGCTGGAGATCCAGGCGGATCTGGGAGTCGGCGTGAGGGTGAAGGGCATTCTGGATCGACTCGATCTGCGCCCCGACGGGGCGTTCCGGGTGATCGACTACAAGAGGTCGTGGTCGAAGAACCGCTATCCGTGGAAAACGATGGCCACGGGCGTCCTCGAACACGGCCGCTACTTTCAGCCCCCCCTGTATTTTTTGCTGGCGGAGAAGTTTCTCGAGAAGCAGGGGAAACCGCCGAAGCGGGCGGAATCGTGTTCGGGATATTTGTTCCTGCGCGAATTGGCCGAAGGGGAACCCGCCCAGCTTTGGCTCGAAGGCGATTTCTGGAAACATGAGAAGGCGTTCTTCGGGATTCTCGGCCGGGTGCTGGGATCGATGGATCGCGGCGAATTCGTGTTGCGGGCGGATCCTCAACACTGCGCCGCCTGCGCGATGTCGGTCGTCTGCCGGAAGCAGCACGGACCCACGCGCCGGCGGGCGGACCGGTTTCATGGGGGAGCGCACGGAGGAGACGCCCTTCGACTGCGCTCAGGACAGGGAGTGCGCGGAGAAAAATAACCACGGAGACACGGAGAAGATTTTTTAAGGAGATCTGGAGATGGGGGGAGATAGGGAGATATTTTTTTGGGGAGCGTTGGCTCGGTCGAACACTCCTTTCGATCTCCATATCTCCAGTAATCTCCACATCCCCCAGATTTTTCTCCGTGCCTCCGTGTCTCCGTGGTTGTTTTCGCTCCGTGATCTCCGCTCCGTCTGTGATCTCGCTTGGATACCGATATGAGATCCCCGACGAAGGACCTGGAAATCCGCCTCGCGGCGATGTTCGGCGAGGAAAACGTCGCCGTGACCGCGGGGGCGGGCACGGGAAAGACGACGCTGCTTGTCGATACGGTGCTGGTGAAACTTTTGGCGCTGGACATCGATGTCGGCCGCATGCTCATGCTGACGTTTACGGACAAGGCGGCGGCCGAGATGCGCGAGCGGCTCGAAGATCGGCTCAAGGCGCTCCTGATCCCGGCCTCGAAAGAAGACGAGGAAGCCCGCGCGTGGTGGCGCGAGAAGGCGGGTCCCGAGCTGGACGAGCGGCTGCGGGCCGCGCTCGCGGGGCTTGATCGCGCCGAGATTTCCACGATCCACGGGTTCTGCGCGCACATCCTGCGCGAGTATCCCATCGAAGCCGGGATCGAGCCGCGCTTCACCATCGATCAAGGACCCCGCTTTGATGACCTTTTCGAGCGCGAGTGGGAGCGCTGGTTGGACGCCGAGCTGGGGCTTCACGCGCCGCGGCCGGACGTCTGGCGGCGGGTCCTCGCGGGCGTGGACCTCGAAGAGCTGCGCGAGATCGCGGAAGGCCTCTCCCGGTTCCGCATTCCCGAGGAGATTCTGGATCCGGCGCGGATCCTGGAGAAAGGCCAGCGGCGGCTCGATCGACTGACCGAGGAACTCACGGCGCGACTGCGCACGCTGGCGGCGCGGCAACCCGGACCGAACGGGCTCAAAGATCAGTTGCACGCCGTATCGCAAGTGCTGGAAGGAAAGGCGCCGGCGGGCGACGTGCCGCTTCGCGTGAGCACCGCCAAGAAAGGATGGGAGCCGGGGGACTACGAGCGGGCGCAGGAAGCCATGGCGGAGGCGCTTCCGCTCGCTCGCGACATCGTTTCGATGGACGAGAGATTGCTGCGGGAGGCGATCGGCCTGGCGTGCGATTTCGCCGGTTCGTTCCGGGCCCGCATGACGCGGGAAGGGTTGGTCGGATTCGACGGCCTGCTCATGCGGGTGCGGGACCTGCTGGCTTCGGAGGACTTTCCCGAAGTTCGGGATCGGCTCAAGGCGAAGTATCGGTTCCTCGTCGTCGACGAATTTCAAGACACCGATCCCGTGCAATGCGAGGTGATCCTGTTCCTGGCCGAGACGGCGGAGTCGCACGCGGCGCGGGCGCGGGACGTGCGCCTGGCGCGCGGGAAGCTCTTCATCGTGGGCGATCCGAAGCAGTCGATCTACAGTTTCCGCGGGGCGGACATCGTCGCCTACAAGCGCCTGAAGGAGCAGATCCTGGCGCAAGGGGGAACGGAGCTCTTCCTCAAGACCAACTTCCGCAGCCATTCGGGCATCATTCGCGCCGTCAACGGCCTGTTCGAGCGGATCATCCGCGAGGCCGGCGATCTTCAGCCGCCCTACGTGGCGATCGAGGCGCACGAGGACCGTGCGCCGGTGCTGGCGTCGCAGAAGGTGGAGGCGATCCTGTTCGAAGGTCCCAAGGAGGGGGACCGCGTCCGGGAGCTGTCGTCGGAAGAGGCCCGACGGGCGGAGGCCGAGACGATCGCGTCCTGGATCCGGAAGAACGTCGGCGCCCTTCAGGTGCCCGAAGGGATAGGGACGCGTCCCCTGCGCCCCGGCGACATCGCGATCCTCCTGAGGGCGATGTCCGACGTGGTCCTTCTCGTCGAAGAGCTGCATCAGTGCGGCCTCCCGTACGTCGTCGAGGGAGCAAAGTACTACTACGGAACGCAGGAAGTGATCGACTTCGTGAATCTGCTGCGGGCGATCGCCAATCCGTTCGATCGGATCGCACTGGCGGGGCTGCTGCGATCGCCGCTGGGCGCGGTCGACGACGCCACGCTCCTGGAACTGGCGCGCGCCGGAGCGCTCGATTATCGGATGGCGAATCCTCCCGAAGCCGTGGCGACGTTTTATCGATCGCTGAACGAACTGCATGGACGGGCCGCCCGCGTTCCCGTGCCGGAGCTTCTGGACGAGATCTTCGAGCGCTTGCCGCTCCTGGAGCTGGCCGGACGGTCCTTTCATCGGGAGCGGGCGGTCGCGAATCTCTTGAAGATGCGGCGGCTGGCGGAGGCGTCGCTCGAAGGGGCCGGCACGCTGCGCGCGTTCCTGGTCCGCCTCAGGAGGGACATCCACGAGAGGACCGAGGAGGGCGAGAGTCCGCTGGCGGACGAGGCGCTCGATGCGGTGCGCGTCATGTCCGTTCACAAGGCCAAGGGACTCGAGTTTCCCGTCGTTTTCCTGCCCGATCTACACCGATACCCGCGGGGGAGGGACGACGAGGCCGTCCGCTACGACTGGCCCGAAGAACTTCTGGGGATCCGCGGGCGGACGCTCGTGGATCCCGGCGGCGCGGCGCTGGGACTTCTATGGAAGCGGCGCGTGGGGGAGGAGTCCCGCCGCGTGCTGTACGTGGCGCTGACGCGCGCGCGAGAGCGGCTGGTGATGACGGCGAGCGCGTCCGCTCCCGCGAGATCGCCGATGGGCGAGCTGCTGGCGGCGATGCCGGATCCGCAGGCGCTGGGCATCGAGGTGCGCCGCTGCGTGTGGAAGGAGCCGCTGCCGGGCCGGCGCCCGCCGGTGGAGCCGGAGGATGGAGTCGCGGACATCGATTGGAGCGCGCTCGACGAGGTCTGGATGAAGCGGGAACGGGAATTTACCGAGATTCAGGAGCGGACGCGTTTCGTCAGCCCGTCGCGCCTCCAGGAAAGAGCCGACCCGGTCCGCCGGGACGCGACCGATCTCGGGACGCTCTGCCATCTCGTCATGCAGCGTCTCGATTTCGCGAATCCCGACGTGGGTCCGCTCGTGGCTTCTTGCGCGAAGGAGCTGGGGATGGACGGCGCGGAAACGGCGCGCGAAATCCTGGATCGCTTCGTCCGATCGGAGGCGTTCGACTTCCTGGCGCGATCCGAGATCGTGGCGCGCGAGCTGCCGTTCCTGCTGCCGGACGGCGAGCGCGTGGTGCAGGGAGTCGTCGACCTTGTGGCGCGGATCGGGCAACGCTGGACGGTGGTGGATTACAAGACGGATCGCGAAGAGCATCCGGAGCGGTACGCGGAGCAGAAAAAGTATTACCTGCGCGCGGTGGAGACGCTCCTGGGGGCGCGGGACGCGGACTTCCGACTCTTGTACCTGCGGACCGGCCGGTTCGTGGCTCCCCCGTAGGGACTATGGACTCTGGGCTTCGGACTTTGGACTGTATTAAGCCGCGCCCTTTCTTCGATCGCCCGGACGAAGGTCCGCTGCGGGTCGCCGGCTCCCCCTCCGCGACCCACGGCACATGAGGATGACCGCTACCGTTGCTACCTTCCGGTCCTGGCGGGGTTCACGGCCCCCTGCATTGCATGGGGCGAAAGGTTCAACGCCACGTATCCGTGCGCTTCCGTCGCCGGCCGACCTCATGAAAGGATGTCGACCCTGCTAAAGCGGGTTGCAGGCATCGCCCCTTTCGGAGCGAGAAGGCACCGCTACCTCCCCGTCTAGCGCGGCATGCGCATTGTAGAGTCTCCCCTCGCGGAGTCAATCGGGAGGTTCCGGGCTTCTCTTCTCGACGGGGATCACGCATCGTATATAATTGAAGATCATGCTTTCGTTCAGCGCCGGGCTTCTTTTCGCTTTGTCCGTCGCCGCGGACATCACGCCCGGCGGAGCCGCGATCGACGCGCGCCGCTTCGTGGAAGTGGGGTCCGCCCCCGCCGCCGCGCCCTGGCTGCCCGGCGCGGGCCGGTACGCATGCGCGCGAAAGGGCAACGAGGTGGAGGTCATCGACACGAGAACCGGCGCGACGACGGGCTCGCTGAGCGGGCATGCCGGCGGCATCCACGACGGCGGGTGGAGCGCCAACGGAAAGATCTTGGCCACCTCCGGCAGCGACGGAAGCGTCAAGGTGTGGGACGTCGCCTCCTTGGAGGAGCTCGCCTCGATCGAGATGCCCAACGGGTTCGCCTGATCGGTCTCCGTCAGCCCGGATGGGCGGCGATTGGCTACCGGAGGCAGCCAGGACGGAACGGTGAGGATTTGGGACATCGCGACCGGACGGGAGCTGAAGTGCCTCGAGGTATCGAGCGGCTCCGTCTACGCGGTCGACTTCGACGGAAGCGGGACGCACGTTCTGACGAGCGGCGAGGACGGCGTGTTTCGGGCGACGAACATCGAATCGGGCCGCTCGACCGTGATCACGGAAGGCGCGGGATATCTGTCCCAGTTCGAGGCATCGCGGGACGGCCGCTACGTCGCGGCCGCCGTGCGAGGGGGGATCGTGATCTGGAACGCGCGGACGTGGAACGAATTCCGCCGGCTGGAAGGGCACACGGGGGGATCGTCGTTCGTCAGCTTCTCCAAGGACGGCCGATACCTGGCTTCCACCGGAACCGACGGATCGGTGAAGTTGTGGGAGACGGCGACGGGGCGGGAAGCGGCGACGTTGTGCGAATCCGACGCCCAACAGGCGCGGCTGAAATTCAGCGCCGATGGACGGTCGCTCGTCGTGTTCGGGAACCGCGGGAAGATCCTTGTCTTCGGGCTTCGGGGCGCGGCGTCGGCCCGCGCTCCTGGGAGGTAAATCATGATGCGCTGGGGTCTGGCGGCGCTCGCCGCGACGCTGTGGATGGACATCACGCCGTCCTCGCAGCGCTTCAACCCTTCCACGGCGAAAGTGTGGGGTTCCATGTCCGGCAACGGCCGCATCATGGCGATCGACATCTCCCGCGACGGCCGCAAGCTGGTCTCCTTGTCGTCCACGCATGAATTGACGCTGTGGGATTTTCACAAGCGCGCCAAGATCCGGACGTTTCCCAATCCGTTGGGCCAGACGAGAGTTCAGATGACGCCCGACGGCACGCGCATCGTATGTCCCGGAAACGACAAGCCGTGGACGTTGAAAGTCTTCGATGCTCAGAAGGGCCGGGAGCTGCGCGCCTTCTCGAACGTCAACTATGCGAACGGCGGCTTCGCGATCAGCCCGGATGGAAAGCGGGTCGTCGCGTTGAAGACGGACGGGACGGTCTGCGTTTATGACATGGCTTCGGGCGATGAGAAGCATCAGCTCATCGGGCGCCGCACGGCGGAAGGAGGCAGCGTGGCCTGGTCGCCGGACGGGCGCCACATTGCGTGCGTGGGGCGCGACGCCGTGGGGCGGATCTTCAGCGCCGAGACGGGGGAGAAGACCGGAACCCTGGAAGGCGCGATGATGATCTCCGCGCTCACCCAATTTTCGCCGGATTCCAAGTCGTTGCTGGTGGTGGGGCCGGACAGCCGGTTGCGCGTTTATGACGTGGCCAGCGGCAGGGAGCGACAGGCTCTGGATGGTCCCCGAGGCATCACGTCAGCCGCGTTCATGCCGGGCGGGAAGTACCTGGCCGTGAGCTGCTCCGGATGGATCCAGATCTGGGATTGCCGGACCTGGAAGGAAGCGCGCCGCATCGAGGCGGATCGGACGATGGCGCTCACCTTCACGCCGGATGGGAGGCGCCTGGTCAGCGGGCATCGAGACGGCACGATCCAGATGTGGGGCGCCGGAGGCGCGCCGAAACCCGCTCCCCGGCCGTATCGTCCGGGCAATCCGGGCTACCTGGGTGTCACCGCCCAAACCGAGTCGGACGAGGAGAAGGGAGTGCCGCTGTCCTCGGTGGAGGCCGGGTCCGCCGCGGATGAGGCCGGACTGCAATCGGGGGACGTGATCCTGAAAGTCAACAAGGTGACGACGGACACGTTCGAGGAACTCCGGCACGCCATCACGGATCTTCGCGAGGGGGACGAAGTCACCATCACGTACCTCCGCGAGGGCGTGGAAAAGACGACCAAAACGAAGCTCGGCGGCCGTTGAACCATGACCCTCCGATTGGCGATCAACGGCGCGCTCGGGCGCATGGGCCGGGCGCTGGGGCTTCTGGTCCTTCAAGAACCCGGCTTCGAGATCGCGGCGGCGCTGGAAGCGCCGGGATCGCCGGCGGCCGGGCAGGACTACGGCACGCTGCTGGGGCGCGCCCCTCTGAGCGTCGCGGTGTCAGACTCGCTGAAGGCGCGCGTGGACGCGCTGGTGGATTTTTCCACGCCGGTGGCCTCGCTGGCCCGTCTCGAGGAATGCGTGAAAACCGGCTCTCCGGCAGTGATCTGCACGACTGGTTTCGATGAAGACCAGCGTCGCTGCCTGCGTTCCGCGGCCGACCGGATTCCGGTGCTCGTGGCGTCCAACACCAGCGTCGGGATCGCGGCGTTGCTTCGGCACCTGCCGGCGCTCGCCCGGGAACTGGGAGATCGATTCGACATCGAGATCATCGAGATGCACCACCGCCGGAAGAAGGACGCGCCGAGCGGGACCGCCGTCACCGTGGCGGAAGCGATCGCCCGGGAAACGGGAAGGTCCTTTCCCGCGGATTTCACGTTCGGCCGGCGGGGCGCGCCGGGGGAAAAGCCGCCCCGGGAAATCGGCGTGCACGCGGTGCGCGGAGGAGGCGTGATCGGAGAGCACACCGTCCTGTTCGCGTCGGAAGACGAGGTCATCGCGGTCACGCATCGCGCGGGATCCCGCGACCTGTTCGCGCGCGGCGCGTTGCGCGCGGCGGCGTTCGTGGCGTCCGCCAAACCCGGCTACTATTCCATGGACGCCGTGCTCGGGTAGGCCCAAACTCCCCAAGCCTCTTGACCCAAGCGTTTTGCTTGACCGCTCCGGGAGGCGGTGCTTTACTGGCCGTTCCTTTACGAGGAATCCGACGTGTCCAGCTCCAACCGAACCCTGACCAAGAACCATATCGTCCGCACGCTGGCGGACAAGCACCGCCTTCAAATCGCGTCGGCGCGGCGCGTCGTGCAGGGAACGCTCGACATGATCCTCGAATCCCTCCTTCGAGGGAATCGCGTCGAGTTGAGAAATTTCGGCGTCTTCGAGGTCGTCGAACGCGCGCCCCGGATCGCGCGCAATCCCAAGGCCACCGCCCAGGAGGTCTATATTCCGAAGCGCAAGGTGGTGAAGTTCACCCAAGGAAAGATCATGGAGGAGAAAATCACCGCCCCCAGCATGCGCGGCGGAATTCAACCCGTCCGCCGCAGCAAACCCCCCGAAAGCGGAACCCAGGATACGCAGAGCGATGAATCTCCACGAACACCAGGCCAAACAAATCCTTAGCAGATACGGCGTTCCCCTTCTTACCGGGCGGCTGGCGGAAACTCCCGACGAGGCGGCCCGCGCCTACCGCGAACTGGGCGTGCCCGTCGTCGTGGTGAAAGCCCAGATCCACGCGGGCGGACGGGGCAAGGGAGGCGGGGTCCGGCTCGTGCGGTCCGCCGACGAGGCCCGCGACTTCGCCGCGAAGCTTCTGGGCAAGCCTCTGGTCACGCCTCAGACCGGACCCCAGGGTCGCGTCGTGCGCAAGCTCTGGATCGAAGCGGGCTGCGACGTGGAGCGCGAACTCTATCTGGGTTGCGTGCTGGACCGCAAACTCGGCCAGCCCGTCCTCATGGCGTCCAAAGAAGGCGGAGTCGAGATCGAGGAAGTCGCCGCCCGGGATCCCTCCGCCATCCTGAAGCAGCCTTTCGACGTGGCCTACGGCCTGCGTCCGTTCCAGGCGCGCGCGCTCGGTTGGGGACTGGGGCTCCAGGGGGAGGCGTTCACGTCCTTCCTCTCCCTGGCCGCCGCGGTGGCGCGGATGTTCGTGGATCGCGATTGCAGCCTTCTGGAAATCAATCCGCTGGTGGTGACTCGGCAGGGCGCGTTGGTGGCGCTGGACGCCAAGATGGCGATCGACGATCGCGCCCTGGAGCTGAAGAAGCAGCCCGAGTTGGAGGCCATGCGCGACGTCCACGAAGAGGACCCGCTGGAACGCGAAGCGGCCCAGCATGGATTGAATTACGTGTCCATGGACGGCAACATCGGCTGCATGGTCAACGGCGCCGGGCTGGCGATGTCCACGATGGATCTGATCCAGCTCGCGGGGGGGCGTCCGGCCAATTTCCTCGACGTCGGCGGCGGGGCGAACAAGGATCAGGTATCGAAGGCGTTCAAGCTTCTGGTGGCCAACCCTTCCGTGCGCGCGGTGCTGATCAATATTTTCGGCGGGATCCTCCGGTGCGACGTGCTGGCCCAGGGGATCGTGGACGCGGTGAAGGAAGTGCACGTGAAGGTTCCCATCGTCGTGCGCCTGGAAGGAACGAACGTGGGGGCGGGACGGGATATTCTGCGGGCCTCGGGGCTGAAGATCATCGCCGCCGCCGACATGTCGGACGCGGCGAAAAAAGTGATCGAAGCTGCGGGAATAAAGTCCGAAGTCCTGAGTCCGAAGTCCTGAGTCCGAAGTCGCGGAGCTCCCTCCGTCCGGACTTCGGACATCGAACTTCGGACATCGTACTTATGAGCATCCTGGTCAACAAAGACACCCGGGTCGTCGTTCATGGCATCACCGGCAGCGCCGGCGGGTTTCACGCGCGGGCGATGATCGAGTATGGAACGAACGTCGTCGCCGGTGTCACGCCCGGCAAGGGCGGGCAGACCTTCGACGGCAAGGTGCCGGTCTTCAATTCCTGCGAGGAAGCGGTGCGCCGCACCGGCGCCAACGCCGGGGTCTGCTTCGTGCCCGGGGCGTTCGCGGCGGACAGCGTAATGGAAGCGGCGGCGGCCGGAATTCCCCTCGTCGTCTGCATCACCGAGGGGATCTCGATCATGGACGAGTGCCGCCTGCGGGCCTTCCTGAAAGACACGTCTACGCGGATGATCGGTCCCAATTGTCCCGGTCTTATCACGCCCGGTGAGGCCAAGCTGGGCATCATGCCCGGCTACATCCACAAAAAGGGCGACATCGGCGTGGTGTCGCGCAGCGGCACGCTGACCTACGAGATCGTCTGGCAGCTCTCGATGCTGGAACTGGGCCAATCGACGTGCGTGGGCATCGGCGGCGATCCCGTGCAGGGATCCGACTTCGTCGACATTCTGAAGCTGTTCCACGCTGATCCCGGAACGCGCGCCGTCGTGATGGCCGGAGAGATCGGCGGCACCATGGAAGAAGACGCGGCTGCGTACATCCGCGAGCACATGCGCAAGCCCGTCATCGCCTTCGTGGGCGGGCAGACGGCGCCGCCGGGCAAGCGGATGGGGCACGCGGGGGCGATCATCCAGGGCGGCAAGGGCACCGCGGCCGAAAAATATCGCGCCCTGCGCGAGGCGGGCGTCACGTGCGTGCTTGATCCGGCGGACGTCGGCCGGACGGTCAAGGCGGTGCTAGGGACGTGTTGAGAGATTCAAGGGGATGTCGAGATATTGGAGATAAGGAGTTGTGAATAAACAAAGGATCGATTTCTGGTGGAAGACTTGAACCGCCAAAGCGGCCAAACCGCCAAAAGGCTCGCCAAAAGAGACCCCGATGGCGATTTGGCGTTTTGGCGGTTGATCAAAAAAAGAGCACTTACTTTTTCACGAGCCCTAAGCTGATATCGAAGCCGTGGAGATAAGACCCTCAATGATGGCACGGCCTATCTCCATATCTCCAACATCTCGACCATCACCCGGAAGGCCGGGCCGCCTGATGCGCCGTTCCGAGGTAGCGCGCCTCGTCGCCCAAGCTCTGGCGGAGGACGTGGGGTCGGGCGACGTCACGTCTGAAGCGACGATTCCTTTCGACCGGCGCGCGGTCGGCATGATTGTCCTGAAGCGCCCGGCCGTGATTTGTGGTCTTCCCCTGGCTCGAGAGGTATTTCGGCGGCTGGGAGGAGCGGCGCTCGCCCCGCTCGTGAAGGACGGGGCGCGGGCGCGTTCGGGGCGGGCCGTCGCGCGGGTGACCGGGAAAGCTCGATCCATCCTGACGGGCGAACGGGTGGCGCTGAATTTCTTGCAGCGCCTGTCCGGGATCGCGACGTTGACGCGGGCGTTCGTGGACGCCGTGCGCGGAACGGGAGCGCGGATCCTCGATACACGCAAGACCACGCCGGGTTGCCGCCTCCTGGAGCGATACGCCGTGCGGGCCGGAGGCGGAACGAACCACCGGTTCGGCCTCTTCGACGCCGCGCTCATCAAGGACAATCACATCCAAGGGGCGGGCGACCTGGAGGCGCTGCGCCGCGCGGTGGCGGCGTTGCGCCGGCGCCGCGGAGCCCGTTTTCGAATCGAGATCGAAGCGCAGACGCCGGAGCAGGCGCTTGTGTTCGCGACGTGGGAAGTGGACGCGTTGCTGCTCGACAACATGAGCGTGGCCGCGTTGCGATCGCTCGTTCCTCGACTTCGCCGGGCGAACCCCGCGCTGACGCTGGAAGCGTCGGGCGGCGTGACGCTGAAGTCGGTGCGGGCGATCGCGGCGACCGGGGTGGATTGGATCAGCGTGGGCGCGTTGACCCACTCGGCTCCCGCGATCGACCTCTCGCTCGACCTTCGTCCATGTTGACGCCTCATGCCATTGGAGCGCGGCTGGCGGCCCGGAACATGGGGCGGAAGATTCTGTGCCTCAAGTCGGTGGGGTCCACCAACGACGCGGCTTGGAGCCAGGCCGTGGAAGGCGCGCCGCACGGGACGGCGATCTTCGCGGAGGAGCAGCGCCGAGGGAGGGGGCGGATGGGGCGCGAATGGTTCGCGCCTCGGGGGACCTCAATTCTGTGTTCCGTGATCCTGCGTCCGGAGATTTCCGTGGATCGGGTTCCGCTGGTGACGGCGGCGGCGGCCCTGGCGGCGGCGGACGCGGTGGAGGAGGCGGGCGGGATCGAGGCGGGGATCCGCTTCCCCAACGACGTCGTGTCGGCGGGAAAGAAGCTGGCGGGCGTGCTGGTGGAATCGCGCTTCATCTCGGGGAGGCCGGATTTGTTCGTCGCGGGAATCGGCGTCAACGTCAACGTGGCGGCGTCCGATTTTCCGAAGGAGCTGCGGGCGACGGCGACATCCCTGTCGATCGAGAAGGGGGAGGAGGTCAGTCGGATCCACGTGGCGCGGGCGCTCATGGAGGCGATGGAGCGCTGGGCGGACGACCCGGCGCATCGGATCAAGGAGATTCGCAAGGCGTGGCGGGATCGATCGGAGATCCTGAATCGGAGGGTCCGGATCCGCGCCGAGGGAAAGACCTACGGAGGCGTCGTGGAGGAGGTGGATCCCATCGAAGGCATCGAAGTGCGTCTCGACGCGGGCCCCGTCCGTGTGTTCCGGGGCGAACATATCGAGAAGCTCGACGTGGCGGGATAGGCGGGCGGTGCGAGGTTGCTCGAGCGTGAGGTACGACGCCGGCCGGTGCCGCGGCGACGCTTCTAAATCCGAATCGATCCTGGTACGATCCGCGCTCGCCGAAGGCATGGGGGCATCTGGATGGGGGTTCGGAGAACGGCCGCCGAGGGGGAGGCACATTCCGCGGACATGGAGACGACCCGACCGCGGGCCGTCTCCCGGGCGTTTAGCTCAGTTGGTTAGAGCGCTTGGATCACACCCAAGAGGTCGGGGGTTCGAGTCCCTCAACGCCCATTAACCTCAATTAAAGGGCTTTCGCTGGAGACATGTCTCCAGTGAGATGGTCCTCGTCAAGAGGGACGCTTTCCGAAAGGAGGCGTTCATGGGTCGCAAGAGGTCGTCCCGCTGGCCGTCGTCGTCGACGGCGTCGAAGTCGGCTCCCTGTACCTTCGCCTCCGCGATCCGGTCCGCCTCGTCACGGGCGCGATCGAAGCCCGGATCATCGAAAAGGTCGCGTGGACCCACCAACCTTGCCTTGTTGACGAGCCTCATCGAGGCAGCGCCAACATATTTCTTCGACGTCCGGATGAACCGTCGTATGCCCGACGCATCCCCCGATATCGGTCTTGATGGCGGAGAGCGTGATTCTTGACATGGTTGAATTCCTCCACGTGTTCCAGGTCAGGATCGCCTATGGGAAGGCGTTCGCAAGGCTCGATATTTCCGCTTCGAGATGGCCTGGCTCTTTGACACTCAAGAGACTCCAAGATCCCTCAAGCGCGCCCCCTTTCCTTCCGGAGTGGTGAAATCTTCGCGAGGGGTGGAGGAAATTTCAACGATGTCGTCTTGGCGGCCAAACCCGAGCGGACTTCCAAGGCCATGGACGTGACCTCGGTAATGTTTCTCGATTCATTCACACCCGCGAGCGAGGCGCTGGATGGTCTCATGGCATCCCTTTTGCTCTATCAATCCGGGGCGTGGCGCCGGCCGCGGCGTGGACGACCCCGTGCAAGAGGGAGCGGCTGATCATCGAGGTGAGGCCATGAAAGAACGTTTACAGAAATCACGGGGCGGGATCATGGGATTTGAAATGGACATCCGCCAGGCGCCGCCGCGCGACACGACGGAAGTCCTCGTTGAGATTCGGACGGATGCCCAACGGGAAGTGATCCTCACGGGAGACTTCACCGGGTGGGCGGCGGACCGATACCGATTGCGCAAAGACCCGGACGGCGTGTGGCGAACTCGCCTGCATCTGCGCCCGGGCGACTACCAGTACCGGTTGATCGTCGACGGCGAATGGCGGGACAATCCCGAGGCGACTCGCCGCGTTCCCAACCCTTTCGGCGGCGAGAATTGCGTGATGTCGGTTCCCGGAGCCGGTGAATCCGGCCGGATGACGCCATAACTTGAGTCCATTGTCCACGGTCCACGGTCCATAGTCGCTCCGGGGGAGTCGGAGGGCGATCCGGAGCCCGGACTTCGGATGCCGCCACTCGCCAGGCCGTCGCCAACCCGCACGTGGCGGTAACGGCTTCGCCGCGCAGGGATCGCTCCGTATGTTTCCGAGGTGGAAGAACAGAATCGCACCGTCGTGGTCGAAGTCGAACTCGAGGGCGACGTCCGTTCGCTGGAGTTGAAACCGGGCACGTCCGCCGACGTCGAAGTCATCCTCCGCCGCGAGCCGGACGTTCTTCGAATCCCCACGCTCGCGTTGCTCGAGGGGGGATCGGGTCCTCGTCCGACGCGAAAAAATCGGGTTCATTTTCCAGACGTTCCATCTGGTGCCGCGGATGTCGGCGCTGCGCAACGTGGAGCTGCCGATGATTTTCGCCGGCCGGCCCGGCGCGGAGCGGCGGCGGGTCGCGGGCGAATCCTTGGCGGCGGTGGGGTTGGAACCGCGGGTCCAGCACCGGCCGGACCAGCTCTCCGGCGGGGAGCGCCAGCGGGTGGCGATCGCGCGCGCTGGCGATGAAGCCGCCGATCCTGCTGGCCGACGAGCCGACGGGCAATCTCGACTGCGCCTCGGGGCGGGACATCGTTCGCCTCTTGATCGACCTGAACCTCAAAGGGCAGACCATTGGGTGGCGGTGCATGAACGGACCGGCGAGATCGGACTGATCAAAGCCCTGGGGGCGAGCGACCGGCAGGTGATGCTCCTCTTTCTGGCCGAAGCGGGCGGCCTGTCTCTGGCGGGGGGCATGGCGGGGATAAGTCTCGGCGTCGGTCTTGGCGCCTTCCTGGCCGCCGCGATCCCCGGCTTCTGGATTGAAACGCCGATGTGGAGCCTTCCGCTGGCGCTGGCGGTCTCGTTGGCCGTGGGAGTGGTCGCCGGCAGCGTGCCCGCCCTACGAGCGGCGCGCTTGAATCCGGTGGACGCGTTGCGGGCGGAGTAGCGCTCCCCGCCGGTTCTTCGGATCATCTGAGGAACCGGCGGGGTGTCTGCGGACGCTCAGCGCGGGTCAAAATCATCGATCCGCTTGCCCAACCTCGGCGGCAGCGGCGCCTTCTCGGCCAGGAACGCCAGAAGCACGAAGGCCGTATCGACGTTGCGGGAACGATGGTGGACCTTGTGATAGCGATCGCACCAGGTGCCGTCGTCGTCGCGCGTCGCCATGATCGTATGGAACAGGCGCTGGCGCTCCGCCGGGCGCTTTTCCTCCGGCAGCAGTTCGATCAACTGAGCCAGGAAGCGGTGCGCGTAATAGAAGTAATAGGGGGCGATGCCGTAGGTTCCCGTATGGGTGCCGGATTTCGCGCGGCGCTTTTCCAGCTCTCGCCAGTTCCGGTAGAAGTTGTCGAGCGCGAATTGAATCCTCTCGGGTGAGCTGCCGCCCATGAACCCGAGCGTCGATTCGGACACGACCGCGCGACCGGCGCTTCCGGGCAATCCTCCGCCATCCCAGTTCGGCCGCTTCGTCGAGCCGCCATAGTAGAAAGAGCCGTCCTTCAAACGGCACGCTTCCAGGAACTCGAGGGTGCGCTGCATCAGTTCGTCGGGAACCGCCTCGCCCTGCGATTTCGCGAGCATCAGCGCCTGCGCCATGGGAGAAGTCACGAACGACGCCGGGACTCTACGGCTCGCGTAGTTCCAGCCGCCTTTCGGGCTTTCCTCCTTGATGATGGTGTCCACCAGCTTCGGAATCCATTCCTTGACGGCCTCCGCGTACTCGCCCATCTTGTTCATGCCGCGGAGACGACACAGGAATTGCAGCGCATAGCAGTGGCCCCAGATGCGGACGTCGTACGCTTCCTTGAGTCGGGGCGTCATTTTCTTGTGCTCCAGTGCTTTCAACGTCCAGGCCAGCCCGCGGTGCACGGCCGCCATCACCTCCTTGTCGTCGGGGGCGGTCAGGAGCAGCGCCTCGCCGACGATCGACGTGCCCCCGACCTGGAATCCGTAGGGAAGCCCTCCCTTTTCTTGCGGGTCCTGATGGTAGGCCTCATACGACCACCGGCCGGTCTTTTCCTGCATCTTGAGGAGTTCCTGCACGGCGATCTTGACGGCCTCCTCTTTCGAGATGGCGTGTTTCGGCGGCGGCGGCCCGAAGTACTCCCACAGCAGATCCGCCCTCGTGATTTCCTTGACCGTGACGGCTTCTCCCGTCGGCTCGCCGATGAGCTGAACCGCGTCGATCTCGCTCATCCCCGAGACTCCCTCCATATCCAGCGTCACTCGGAGCAAGCGCGTCGCATAGGCGGGCGGATCGAACGGAACATCGAGGAAAGCCGGAGCTTCGGTCGTCGGATCTTTCCCCTCCCACAACACCTGCCAGTTGGTCTCGGGATCCTGAGCCTCGATCTTCACCACGGCGCCGGGATTGAACGTTTCGTGGACGCGGACCCGCACGGGACGCACCGGCACTTGGTAGGTCAATTCGAGCCACTCCTCGCCTCGGTTCCTCCTCCGCCGCCTGCTCGCTGTCTTGCCGCGCCATGCCGTGGGCCTGCTCCCCGCCGTCTCGGTATCCGGCGCGCCGCAAGCCTGGATGGCGCTCCAGTCATCCGTGTTCTTCTTCTTCTTGCCTTCGTATTCGGAGGAGGCCTTGGCGCCTGAGGCCCATTGACTCCACAAGCCGTCATCGCCCGCCTCGACCAGCTTGATCAGGGTGAGAACGGCTTGGATGCGCGCCTGCTCATCTCCCTTGCCGGACGTGGCCAACTTCTCCAGCTCCGAAACCGCCGGGGTTCCCACTTCGGCCAACTGGGCCGTCGCCTTGGCCACGGCTTCCGGCTTGCCGCTCTTGAGATCCTTGAGCAGCGCCTGGATGATTTTGGGGACCACGCGATCGATGGATTTCCCCACCGCCTCCACTTCCTCTTGGAGCCGTTCCGCTTTCCTCCGGCTCTCGTCGTCGGCGTTTTTTTTCAGAGCCGCGGCTTCCGCCACTTTATGGCGCCGCTCGCGCCGGAGCTTCCGGAGCTCTTCAATATCTCCATCGCGCGACCGGACGAGTCCGGAAGCTTTGGAGGACCCCGAGGCCTGAAGCGGCGCCACGGCCGGGCCGAAGAAGAGGGCGCCGAGACCAAGAGCCAGCATCGTGCGGGAAGGCGACATAGATTTCTCCTGATACCGTCTAAACATATGTACGGCGGCATCACGGAACGGCAGTTGAACTGGCCTAGCCGGATCCGTAAATCCGGCACATTGAGGCTGTCCCGCGGTGTGGATGAGGAATGGGAATCCGTTGCACAACCTCCGGCTTCGAGCGCGTGGAGCAGCCGGAGCTCACGGAGAAGAATACACCAAGCTCCGGCTCCTCCGGGATCTCCGCAGCTCAGGGTACCACGATTTCGATCGTGCCGCCCCCCGCGGCGGCCGGATCCAGAGGATCGCCGGCCGCCGGATCGTCGAGGCCCAGCGTGTTGGCCAGAAGCAATGCTTCGCCGGAAGTCTCGAATCCCGCCAGCGCCGGAGTGCCGGCGACCGCGATCCCGTTCAAGCTGGACGCGCCGAGGCCCGTGTCCAGGATCCGGATCAGCGCGAGGTCCGGTCCCAGCTCATGGATGAATCCATTGCCTCGCATCGCGACGTAGACGCCGCCCGCCGCGCTTCGAACGACGCCGACCGGCTCGTTCAGGAAACCCAACGTGGCCGCCGTATGCCGGATCGCGGGGCCCGGGAGAGTGACGCCGGATTCGAGCGCGGACAACGGTTGCGCGAGGATCTGATCGTCCGCCGGGTCGGCCGGGTCGGCGCCGCGATCGGTAACCATGAGCGTGCCGTACATGCCCTCCGGCACGTTGGGAATGAACGCCAGCCCGGTCACGTCCGCCAGTCCGGAGATGCCGACGGGCTGAGCCGGGCCCGACGCCGGATCGAAGAAAAGCGTCTCGGTTCCCCGACCTAAGAAGTAGGCCGTCCGCCCGCTGAAGTCGACAGGCTCCACCGCCGTGAGCGTTCCGCCGATCACATCCGACGTGAACGTGAGCGGGTCGCCCGCCGTGAAGTGAGCCACCTCTTCCCCGGCGACCGCTTCAAACGCCCCGGCTCCCCGAAGTCCTTCGCTTCTCCGCAAGCCGAGAGGAGGTTGCGTCATCACCGCTCGAACGACCGAGCCGTCGGTCGCCGTCGCGTCGATCGGCGTTCCGGACGCGTACCCTGAGGGATCGAGCGTCAAGACGGTCGATGCGTTGCTGGATTCCGCGCTCGAGGCGGTGCCCCCGTTGGAGACGGCGATGCGATCGTCGGAGGCGGTCGCCTCGTCCCGCCGAAGATAGTCCACGCCCGTCGGAAAATTCAGGCCGACGGCGATGGTCGTGGCGGGCTGAACCAGACTTTCCGCGTCTTTCACGAAAATCACCGGCTTGAGCAGGAAGTCAAACCCTCGGCTCGGTCCCCCGAGGCCGGAATCGGTCAGCTTGATCACGGACCTTTGGGCATCGAAATCGAGCGTGACCGCGACAAGGCCGTCCGCGAGAACCTCCACGTTCCGGGGGACGATTTTGAGTCCAGTCTGATGACCGCTGGGGATCTTGACGAACTCGCGCATGGCTTCTGGTATGTCCTCCAGCACCCACGGCGTACGCTGTCCGTTGACCATGTCTTCCACGACGTGCAGGCGGATCTGATCGAGGTGTCCCGCGGGCACACGGCCCAAGGCCAGCCGCATCGGCTCGCCCTGGCCGAGTTGCACCAGGTCGATCGTCAGCCGTCCGCGAGGGATGTCCTTGTCGACGACCGCTCCGCCGACGTCGATGTCGGTGTTGAGCGGAAGTTCCACCCAGTCGCCGCCGGAGGACTTGATCGAGACGGCGTCGATGGTAACCACCACTTCCAGGTACTCGCCCGGAGCGTCCGTCATATAGAGGTCCACCGTGCCGGTGGCCGGGTCTCGATCCGAGGAATGACAGCCGAAAACGGCCAGAGCGCCTGCAAGCGCGGCGTACTCCATGAACGTTAGGAGGTTTCGCATAAAGTGCCCCTTGCGCATGTCTTGAGGAAAGATACGAGAAGCCTTCGCCTGTTACGCGCCTTTTGAATCGACCCAGCGCTTCGAGCGGACCACCACGAAACTGGACTACCTCAAATTTTATTTGTGGTACTCACCATATTCCGTGAAAGTCGATAACTTGCCTGAGTCAACTTTTTCCGCGAATGGAGTTGATTACGATGCTTGGGGGAGAGAACCCATGCAGGCCACCTTGATCTCCGGTCTGGCCATCGGCGCGCTCGCCGTGAACGCGTCCATGGCGGCGGCTCCGGCGGAGGGTGCGGCTCGGGTGTCGCGGCGAGCGGACCGGCCGTCACCGGCCTCTGGTTCGGCGTGCTGAGCTTCTTGGCCTTGGTGGCGGTCGGGAGGCGGTAGGGGGCTGCCTCTTCAACTCCTCCGGATCCCGCGGCGCAAGCCGGCAACAGCCGCGAGAAGTCATCTTGAAACGGATCTTGGTTTACGGCCGTCGCTCTTCCGCCTTCTTTTCGTAGAAGGCCACCCATGATTCGCGTCAGCCCTTAAAGTTCCTTATACCTCCGGCATGCGAATATCAAAAACGACATCAAAATGGTTAGATCGATTCCCACGGAGCCGCAGCCGCCCGACTTGCCGCCGCCGGCGGTTGCGCCGCTCCCTGGATCGATAGGAGGCAAGACAGGAACCACGCCGTCGCTGAAGGCCGGTGTGGAGGTGAAATCGTCCTCGTTGGTCGCTCGAACGCTGACGTAGTAGGCATTCCCGACATGGGTGAGGCGAAATTACGGGACGAACTCCGCTACGGCTCAAGCCGGGCGAATTTATAACACAACCTTCTTTATTGCAATATGTTATGGCTGGGTCGTCGCCCGTCTTGATTTCGGGGGGTAGAAAAGATATGATACGGGTTACCAACGCCGAATCCCTTCCTGATAGGAGGGAACGGGGGACCCACCTAAAGGGGTGAATCCTCGCCCTTTCCGTCAAAGGGCCGGGTAGGGCCATCCGGGAGCCCGAACCCGCCTGCGCGGCCGTAGCCGAGGCGGCAACAAGCCGCAAAGTGAATGCCCGCAGGCCGAGTCTTCGTCACGGCCGCTCCGGCGTGGCGAAGGCCCGCCAGCTAACCCCGTAGGCTCTGTGCCGGATGGTTCCCGCCCGGCCATTTTCAAGCCGGAGCGTTTAGATCTTGGGCGGAAAGGAACCAGATGGGTCGCCATGCCGACAGGGACGCCGAACCGCCGCCCGCGGAGCCTCCACATCGCCGCCACCCCATTCCAGCTAGAAGATTGTCGGGATATTTGGAGATATGGAGATGTGCCATACCACACCTTGGGGGACTTATCACCTGCATCCCCTATATCTCTACATCCCCTTGAATATCTCGACACGCTCCTAGCCGAGGAAATCCTCCGATGAGGCTTGCAGACATTTTACGAAAGGAATTCATCTTCCCCGCGATTCGCGCGGGGCGGAAAAATGAGGTCATCCGGGAGCTGGCCGAGCCTCTGGCGGAGCAGCTCGGAGGCGTGGACAAGGAAGTGATCGCGCGCATCCTCGCCGATCGCGAGCAGCAGGGATCCACGGCGATCAACGAGGGCATTGCCGTTCCGCACGGCAAGCTCAACTCCGTCGGGAAAATTGCTGTCTGCCTGGGGCGTTCACGCAAAGGGGTTGATTTCGGATCGGCGGACGGGCGGCCGACGCATTTCTTCCTGGCGGTGGTCGCGCCCGCGAATTCGAAGGGCGATTACCTGAAGCTCCTGGCCCGGTTCAGCCATGTCTTCAAAACCGCGAGCTTTCGCGAAAAGCTCATGGCGGCGAAAACGGCCGACGACATGCATCAGATCATCCAGGAGGAGGACAGTAAATAGGGATGGGAGCGCCCTCCCCGCTCGCCGACAAGCCGGTCTTCATGGACCTTCGCGTTTCGGGAGACCGAGCCGGCTCGGACTTCCGGATCGTCATGCGGGACGTGGGCGCCTTGCAGGTCCTGTTGGGAGGCTTCCTCCTCCTCCCGCTCCTGGTTTCCCTGCTCTACGGAGAGATCTACAGCGCGCTGAGCTTCCTGGTCACGGCGGCGGTGACCGCCGGGTTCGGCGTGTCGGCGTACCGTGCCTGCCGCGAGGCGGGAGATCCGACGCGCCGTCACGCGATGCTGATCGCGGCCCTCGGATGGCTCATCAGCGCCGGCTTCGGCGCCCTCCCGTTCCTGCTCGCGGCGTACTGGACGCCGCCCGAGGTCGCGCAAGCGTTCGTCCCGGCGGGCGAGCGTTATGCTTCAAGCCTCGTCCATTTCAGAAACCCCCTTCACGCGTTCTTCGAGAGCATGAGCGCCTTCACCACCACCGGTTTGACCATGGCGGTCCACGAACCCTCCATCGGGCACGGATTGCTCTTTTACCGCTCTCTGGGCCAGTGGATCGGAGGAGCGGGCGTCGTCGTTCTTTCGCTGGCGATCATTCCCCGCCCGCATGTCGTCGGCGAGTTGGAGCTGTATCAATCGGAAACCGCGGGGATGAAACTCCGGCCGAGCGTGCTGGGGACGGCCAGGGCCATATGGAAAATCTACGCCGCGATGACGCTCCTCGTGACGGTCTATTTGTTTCTCATGACCCTCCTCATTCTGCCCGACTACGGCTGGGCGGCCAGCCTCTTCGACGCCGTCAATCACGCCATGACGGCCCAATCTACCGGAGGATTCAGCACGCTCGACGACAGCATCGCGGGATACCGGTCCTACGCCATGGATCTGGTCCATATTCCGCCGATGATCCTCGGCGCCATCTCCATCCCGCTTTATTACGCCTTCCTGCGGACGCGGAAGGTGAACGTGTTCTGGAAAGACCCGCAGTTCCGTTTCATGATCCTGTTGTTCGGGACCGCGATTCCCGTGTTGGTTCTTTTGCTTCAAGGCACGCCGGCCGTATCCGACTCTCTTCGCGAAGGAATCTTTCAGGTGGTCAGCGGCGTCTCCACCACGGGATGGCAGACTTCGAATATCGCCGGCTGGGGCAACTCCGCGGTGCTGCTGTTGGCCTGGGGAGCGATGATCGTCGGCGGTTCGGCGGGGGCGACGGTCGGCGGGATCAAGCTGGTCCGCGCCTATCTCTTCTTGCGCGCCATCGCCTGGCGGATCCGCAAAGTCTTCCTGCCCGGCGACGCGGTCATCCCCTTCCGGATCGGCGAACGAAGCCTGGCCACCAGCGCCATGCAGCGGGAGGTGGCGGAGGCGGCGATCTTCTCTTGCTTCTACCTCATCATCCTGAGCGGCGCGGTGCTGGTGGCCGCCCATCAATTGGGCTCCGACATCAGGCTCGCCGACATCATCTTCGAATGCGTTTCGGCGCAGAGCACGGTGGGCTTGTCGACGGGCGTCACCGACCCGGGAATGCCGGTGTCGGTCGAGCTGCTGTTCATCTTCCAGATGTGGGTGGGCCGGTTGGAAATCTTTCCCGTGATCGTCCTGCTCACGGCGCCGTTCTCGAGAAGAGGGAGGCGTTGATTTCATGTACGTCGTCATCGTCGGCGGGGGAGAAGTCGGCAGCTACGTGGCGCGCGTCCTGGTCGAGGAAGGGCACGACGTCGCGGTCATCGAAGCGGACGAGGACCTGGCGCGCCGCCTGGACGCGTCCATGAACGCCTTGGTGGTACCCGGCTCCGGGGTCAACCCGGCCGTGCTTCAGCGCGCGGGCCTCGAGCAGGCGGATCTTTTCCTGGCCCTCACGGGCAGCGACGAGGTGAACCTGATCGCGTGCATGACCGGCCGCAAGCGCGGAAAAGAGGGGCTCCGGACCGTGGCCCGCGTGCGCTGGGCCTGGCAAGCTCCCGGCGACCCCGCGCTCAGCGCGGACGAGCTCGGTCTTGAGGCCCTCATCAGCCCTCGGCGGGAGATCGCGACGGAAACGATCCATACGCTTCGCTATGTCGGAAGCGGCGAAGTGCGCGAGTTGGCGGGCGGCAAGGTGGTGCTCGTCGGGATGGCCTTGGGGGCCGACTCTCCGCTGGTCCATGAGACGCTCGCCTCCGTCCGCCGCGACTTTGCCAAGGATTTCCTCATCGTCGCGGTGCAGGGGCACGACGGCCTGCGCATCCCGACGGGGTCGGACCGCCTCCAGGCGGACGACCGGGCGTTCGTCATGACGCTGCCGGGCAACGTGGCGGAACTGGCGATTCTCTCCGGGCAACCGTGGTCCTTCGTGCGGCGGGTCCTGATCGTGGGCTGCGGGAACAGCGGTCTGGCCGTGGCCCGCGAGTTGGAGGCTCAGAATCTCACGCCGACGATCATCGAAGCGGACCGCGAGCGCGCGGAGCTGGTCGCCGGCCTGCTCCCTCGATCGCTGATCATTCATGGCGACGGTTCCGACCCGGACTTCCTCCGCGGCCGGATCGAGGAACGGGAAATCGACGCCGTCGTCGTGCTCCTGAAAGACGCCGAGATGTCCGTGCTGATCGGGATTTTCGCCAAGTCCCTGGGGGCGCGAAAGGTCATCGTCCGATGCGACGAATCCGGGTACGTTCCCCTGGCGCACAAGCTGGGCGTGGACGCCGTCCTGAGCCCGAATCGCGCGATGATCAATGCCATCCTCAGGCACGTGCGCCGGGGGAAGGTCGAGGCGACGCTGCTTCTGGGCGATCACGAAGCGGAGGTCCTCGAGTTCAAGATCCCGGAGAAACCCGTGAACGCCGACTTGTTCGAAAAGCCGCTCAAGGACATCCCTTTCCCTCCCAGCGTGCTCGTCGGGGCCGTGGTGCGGGGCGGCGAAGCCATCATCGCCTCGGGGACGACGGTCCTACAACCGGGGGACGAGCTTCTGGTCGTGTGCGCCCGCGAATCGCTGGGTCCGGTCGAGAGGCTGCTGTGCTAGCGCGCCGGCGTAAGGATCTGACAGGAAATAGTCGCTCTATTTCTTGGATGAACCGCTAAAACGCCAAAGCGCCACCGGCAGTTTGTTTGGGGTCTTTTGGGCGATTTGGCGCTTTGGCGGTTCAAGTTTTTCGCCTTAAAAGGACCCTCTTTTTCGTGGATCCCCCGCGGAAGGTGCACGTCGTCCGGCGCAAGGACTCCGACAACCGGATCCTGGACTGCGCGGTGGACGTGAAAGCCGACGTCCTGATTACGGGCGACCGCCAAGACCTCCTGCCGCTGGTCCGGTTCGAGGGCATCGACATCCTGACGCCGCGTGACTTTCTCCGCAAGCATGTCCCCAAAGAATGACCCAAGTGCCGCCGCTGCAGCATGCCATACATGTGTTTGGAAAAAAGTAGCTCTGCGTTTATACTAGTCGTAGACTGGTCTAAAGGGATCCAGAATGACATCCCACGGCGGAACGGTGGGTGCGTACGACGCCAAGACGCATCTGTCCGAGTTGCTCGAAAGGGTCGAGAAAGGCGAAGAGATCACGATCACCCGCCACGGCGCTCCCGTAGCCCGGCTGGTGCCGGTGCGGCCGAAGCGTTCTCGGGAGGCGCGCCGCGCCGCGATCCTGGCGATGCGTGAATTGGCCAAGGGCAACCGCCTCCGCGGCCTTCGGGTCAAAGACCTCGTTTCCGCGGGTCGCCGATGACCGCGGCGTTCGTCATCGACGGCTCCATGACGATGGCCTGGTGCTTTGCCGATGAGGCCACGCCC
This sequence comes from Planctomycetota bacterium, assembly GCA_016209705.1. Lineage (GTDB taxonomy): Bacteria > Planctomycetota > MHYJ01 > MHYJ01 > JACPRB01 > JACQVR01. The sequence continues at coordinate 28,048 of JACQVR010000021.1, read as the reverse complement.
CCATCGCATCGGATCCAAGAGCGCTTGGAGCATCAGGGGGCGGTGGTTCCCTCGCACTGGCCGCTCGAAGTCGCGAACGTCCTGGCGCTGGCCGAGAAGCATCGGCGAATCACGCCTGCGAAGTCCGGACAGTTTCTCTCCTTGCTCGAAATGCTGGACATCGAAGTCGATGGGGAGACTTCAGAGCGCGTCTTCTCTCACGTTCTTCCGCTGTGCCGGCGGCATGGCTTGACGAGCTACGATGCCGCCTATCTTGAACTGGCGATCCGCCGCGGGATTCCGCTGGCGTCCCTGGACGTCGATCTCCTTCGGGGCGCGAGGTCTTTGGGAATCGAAGTCCTGGGCAGATAGCAGGCACAAGGCCGTACCGGAATCGCGCCGCCAGTGTCTCATCATCAAGTCCACAGTCCTAAGTCGGCCTCTCGATTCGCATCGACTCTGGACTATGGACTCTGGACCATGGACTATAGACACGATGCGCCCAAACGCCGGAATGGGGGACGTCGCGCGGATCGCGTTGATCGTCCTGACCGCCGCCGGCTTGGCCGGCGGCATTCTGCTCGTGCGTAAGCTCGCCCGCGAACCGCTTCGGCCGCCTGCTCCCTCCCGGCCCGCCGAACCGCCGCCCCGGCGGACGGCGGCCGTGAAGAAATCTCCGTACACGTTCAAGTCCAACGCCGATTGCCGGGACTGCCACCTCGAAATCTGGGAAGAATGGAAGGCGGATCAGCACTCGCAAGCGTGGTTCAACACGCCGTTCCTGCCGCAGGATCCCAAGCGCACCGAGTGCAACAACTGCCACGCGCCAGAACCTGTTCTCGAAGTCGGCTTCGAGAAGCTCCCGATCATCCGCACGGCACGCTACGAGGAAGGAGTCGGCTGCATCGAATGCCACCAGAACGTGGACCATGTCGAAGGGCCGCTCCCGACGGCCGAAGCGGCCTGCAATCCGGTGCACAACAAGACGTTCACGGATTCCAGGATCTGCAACTCCTGCCACGCGCCCCACGGAACGTATGACGAATGGCTCGCTTCGGAATGGTCGAAAAAAGGGACCACGTGCCAAACGTGCCACATGCCCGAGGTGGAACGCGCCTCCTCCACCGGCGGCCCGGTCCGCAAAGCGCGCAGCCACAAGATGCGCACCCAGCGGGACATCACGATGCTGAAGGAATCCGTCACGCTCGACGTCAAAGTCGACGGCGGCAAGATCCGGATCACGCTCGCCAACGACGGCACCGGACACAACGTGCCCGGCGAGATCTTCAATCGCGAGATGTTCGTGAGGACCTGGATTTACGACAAGGAAGGGAATCAGGCTTTGGACGAACCCCATCGGGAATCCATCAAGACGGTCAAGCGCGAGCAACGGGCCACGGAGACATCGACGCAGATCAAGCCGGGCGAGACGCGCGCCTACACCTACGATCTTCCGATCGAGCACGGAAAGGTTCGCGTGGAGGTGAGATACAAGTTCCTGTTCCTCGAGATGGACGACTGGGCCAAGCTGGTTCACGAAAAGGAGATCGAATTTTGACGCGGATCGCCTGGATTTCGTCACTTTGTCTGCTCTGCGCCTGCACCTCCGAACCGGAAGGCGACGTCGTGGTGATCTACACGGCGCACGATCTCATGTTCTCCGAGCCGGTCTTGAAAGACTTTGAAAAGCGGACCGGCATCCAGGTGCGGATCGTCGGCGACACGGAAGCCACCAAGACCACGGGGTTGGTGAACCGCCTCATCCAGATGAAGAACAAGCCGGAAGCGGACGTCTTCTGGAACAACGAGGTCATGAACTCCGTGCGCCTGGCGAACATGGGCCTTCTGGAGCCCTACGCGCCCGCCGGGGCGGAGGACATTCCGGCCGCGTTCCGCGATCCGGAAAAGCGCTGGGTGGGGTTCGCCGCGCGGGCGCGCGTCATCCTCTATAACACGGACCTCGTCAAGCCGGAGGAAGCCCCGAAGTCGATCTTCGACCTGACTCAACCCAGGTACAAAGGCCGGGTCGCGATCGCCAAGCCCTTGTTCGGGACAACCTCGACGCATGTCGCCGCGCTCTTCGCGGCGCTCGGCGCCGAGAAGGTGAAGCAATGGCTTGTCGATCTCAAGGCCAACGACGTCCGGATCGTCGTCGGCAACGCGTTCGCCCGCAACCTGGTCATGAATGGGGAAATCGCCATCTGCCTCACCGATACCGACGACGCCAACGGGGCGTTCCTCAAGAACAAGCCCGTCGAGATGGTCTATCCCGACGCGGATGGAATCGGCACGCTCGTCATTCCCAATACCGTGATGCTCATCAAGAACGCTCCTCATCCGGACGCCGGAAGAAAGCTCGTGGATTACCTCGCGTCGAGGAGCGTCGAAGAACGCCTGGCGAAGCTCGAATCGGCGCAGATGCCGCTGCGCGATGGCATTTCCCCTTACAGCGAACGCTTCGATCTTTCGAAGATCAACGCCATGCGGGCCGACTGGATGAAGGCGGCGGAGATCGTGCCGGAAAGCACGAAGTTCGTTCAGGAGACTTTTCTCCGGTGAAGGCCGTCGGGCGCGCCGTCGTGGCGCTGGTCGTCCTGGCCTGCCTCGCGCCGGCGCTGGCGATGCTGTACGACTCCCTGCGCGGCGAAGAGGGATTCTCGCTCGACGCCTATTCCAACGTCCTGCGCGAGGAACGCCAGTGGACCTTGCTGCTTCGAAGCGTCGCCGTTTCGTCGGTCGCGACGCTGCTCGCGCTCGTCTGGGGCGTCGCCGTCGGCTGGACGGTCGCGCGGCTCCGCGGCGCCGCCGGCGCGACGCTGGAAACGCTCTCGGTGCTTCCGCTGCTCCTGCCCTCCATCGTCGTCGTCATGGGGTGGATTTTCTTCCTGGGCCAGAACGGCGTCATGACGAATCTGCTCAAGTCCGCATTCGGATTGCGGCAGGCGCCGATCAACATCTACTCGCCGCTGGGCGCCGCGTTCGTCATGTCGCTCTCCTACTTCCCGTGCGTCTCCATCCTGGCCGCGCAAGGGTTCCGTTCGATCGATCCGGGCACCGACCGCGCCGCGTGCCTGGCCGCCGGGCCCTGGCGCCGCGCGTGGCACATCTGGCGGCCGCTCTTGACCCCTTATCTGGCCAGCGGAGGAATGCTCGTGTTCCTCCTTTCGTTTTCCGACTTCGGCGTGCCGTCGGCGCTCATGGTCAACGTCTATCCGATCGAGGTGTTCACCGAATTCAGCGCCTACTTCGACGTCAAGCGGGCCATCGCGACCGCCGTCCCGCCGGTCGTGCTGGTCGCCGCCATCTTCGTCGCCCGCCAGGCGTTGCTGCGGGCGAGGCCGTATGAAACGCTCGGCAGCTCAGCCAGGCCGGTCCATGGAAACGTGCCCCGACCCGTGATGGGAATCGCGCTGCTGGCCATCGCCCTTTCCACGCTGCTTCCGGTCGCGTTCCTGGCGGTGACGGCGGGAGGCGATTACGCGGAGTCGCTTCGAACCGCCGGCGACCAGCTTCTCACGAGCCTGCGCGTTTCGCTCCTCGGAATGATCTTCCTGGTGGCGGGCGGCCTCCTGTTCGCCGCCGCCTACCGCGGGCTGGGGCGCGCGGCCCGCCACGTCGCGGAGGCGCTGGTCATCGTTCCGCTCATCGTGCCGGGGACGGCGGTGGGCCTCGGGATCCTCTTCTACGTGACGCGGGAGGTGTGGCCCGTCTCTTCGCTCTACCCCGGACCGGGAATCGTCGCGTACGCCGCGGCGGCGCGCTACATGGCGTTTCCGGCGCTGATCCTCGCGGCGGCGCTGGCGGCGGTGCGGCGGAACCTGCTTCAGGCGGCGGCCGTGTCGGGAGCGGGGCCGGTCCGCACCGGCTTGCGCATCGTGGGTCCGCTCATCTGGCCGGGGCTCGGGGCCGCGGCGACGATTTCGTTCCTCTTCTGCCTGGGGGAGCTCTCGGCGTCCGTCCTGGTCAATCCTCCCGGGACGATGACCTTGCCGGTGCGTATCGCCTCTCTGCTTCATTTCGGCAAGGACTCCATTGTGGCGTCGCTTTGTCTCATCCTGACCATATTTACCGCGCTCGTGCTGGTGCTGGGGATGCTCCTGGTCAACCGGCCGCTGCGCGTTCGGCTCCAAGATGCGGATCGAACTGCGTGACGTGGTCGCGTCGTACGGCGGGAATCCCGTCCTGCGGGACGTATCGCTCGCCGTGCCGGCGGGCGAACTGCTGGCGCTTCTGGGTCCCAGCGGCTGCGGCAAGACCACGCTCCTGATGGCGATCGCCGGCTTTCGCGAGGCCGAGGCGGGTCAGATCCTGCTGGACGGGAATTCCGCGTCGGGCGTGCCGCCGCGCGACCGCGAGATCGGAATGGTGTTCCAGGACTTGGCGCTCTGGCCGCACCTCACGGTCGAGAAACATCTTGAGTTCGTCCTGAAGGGACGGAAGGTGTCCGCTGCCGAACGGCGCGCCCGCATCGCGGCAACCCTCGAGGTGGTGGAGTTGAACGACCTCGCGGGTCGATTGCCGGCGGCGCTTTCGGGCGGGGAAGCGCAGCGTCTCGCGGTGGCGCGCGCGCTGGTGGCGCGGCCGAAGATCCTGCTTCTCGACGAGCCGCTCGGCGCCCTCGACCGGCGGCTGCGGGAAAGGATGATGGCATTCCTGCGCCGGGTCCACGAGCAATTCAAGATGACGACCATCACTGTCACGCACGACTACGATGAGGCGCTGGCCCTCGCCGATCAGGTCGCCGTGATGCACGGCGGCCGCGTCCTCCAAACCGGAGCGCCGGACGAAGTGTACCGCCGGCCCGCCGACGGACGGGTCGCCGAGATCACCGGCGCGGCGTCGCTCCTGGCGGCTCGAAGGGAAGGAGATCGAGTGCGGCTACCGTGGGGCGCGTTCCCGTCCGCGTTCAGCGACGGCGCCGGCGAGGACGTGACGGTCGTGCTGCGGCCGGAAGCCGTCGAAGTCGTCGACGGCGAGGCGGGGCGGGTACGCGCCAGCCGTTTTCGTTCCGGGCGGTGGGAAGCCGACGTCGAGATCGGCGGTAGCGTCGTCATCGGGTGGTCCGCGCGGAGGAGGGAGAGCGCGGAGCGGGTCTCGCTCAAGCTCGCCGAGCCGCTTTGGAGCATCAAACCATGAAGATGTGGTGTCATAACTGAGCCCTCTATGAAATGCGCTCCACTATTGGCGCTGATCCTCTCCGGCTGCGCAAGTCCGGATGAGGCCTCGAAGCCGCAGGTGGGGACGGCGCTCGACGTCGCGGGCTGTCACAATGTGTATCGGCTCAGCGAAAAGCTGATCAGCGGCAGCGAACCTCACGGCGAAGAGGGGCTTCAGGCGCTCGCGAAGCTGGGCGTCAAGGCGATCATCAGCGTTGATGGAGGCAAGCCCGACGCGGCGGCGGCGAAGAAGTACGGAATGCGCTACGTCCATCTTCCGATCGGCTACGACGGGGTGCCCCGGGATCGGGCGCTGGAGATCGCCCGGGCGGTGCGAGATCTGGAGGGCCCGATCTACATGCACTGCCATCACGGGAAGCACCGCGGTCCGGCGGCCGCGGCGATCGCGCTGGCCGCCGCGGAGGGTTGGCCGAATGAGAAGGCCGTCGCGGCGATGAAGATGTGCGGCACGTCGCTAAAGTATGAAGGCCTTTATGAGGACGTGAAACATTTCCGGGCTTCGAGCGAGGATCTGGATCGGGTGGACGGCACATTTCCGGAGGTCGCCAAGCTCCCCGGGTTTCAGGCCGCCATGGCGCTGCTGAGCCGCACGTGGGAACACCTGGAGGAGGTCCGCGAAGCGCGCTGGAAGCGGCCGCCGGACCATCCCGACATCGATCCGCCGCACGAGGCGCTTCAGCTCCTCGAGTTCTTCAAGGAACTTGAACGGACCGAGGAGGTGAAAGCGCGGGAGGAAGACTTCCGCGGCTGGATGGGCGATTCGGTCGCCGCGGCCGCGCGGTTGGAGGATTCCATCCGGCGGCAAGACCATCCCGGCGCGGAGGAAGCCTTCCGATTCCTCAAGAACTCCTGCACGAGCTGCCACTCGGCCTACCGGAACAAGAAGAGGTAGCCGTGTTACAATATATTCTCAAAATTATTTGTAACAGACGCCAAATACCGAAGACCCGTAAGTTGCCGCTTTTCTCCATAACCGCGCAGAATTTTTCGCGATCCCATTCCTGGCCGGTTCGGTCAAAGGGCGGCATGGGGTTTGCCATTGAATCCTCATGCTCGAATCCCTCGCCCGTGAAGCCCCTCCCGACTTTCACTCCCTTTCCGTTGAAGAGACCGCAAGCGCGCTGGCGACCGACGTCGAATCAGGTCTGGCCGCCGCCGAAGCCCCCGAGCGGCTCTCGCGTCACGGCCCCAACGCGCTCGCCGAGAAGCCGCCGATCCCGGCGTGGCAGAAGTTCCTCGAGCAATTCCGCAGCGTCCTGATCGGAATCCTCGTCGTCGCCGCGGTCGTCTCCGGCGCGCTCGGCCAATGGCCCGACGCGCTGACCATCCTGGCGATCGTCGTCCTCAACGCCCTGCTGGGTTTCATCCAGGAGGAGCGCGCCGACCGCGCCTTGGCCGCGCTTCAGAAGCTCTCCCCGCGGAACGCCACGGTGGTCCGGAACGGCAAGACGCAGACCTGCCCCGCCGCCGACCTCGTGCCCGGCGACGTGATCGAGATCCACGCCGGCGATCACGTGCCGGCGGACGCCAGACTGGTCCGCGGCTTCAGGCTGAGCGTCCAGGAAGCCGCCCTGACCGGGGAGTCGGAGCCCGTGGAGAAGGACCCGGAGGCCGTTCTTCCCAAAGAGGCCGCGACGGCGGATCGCCGCAACCTGGTTTTCATGGGGACGGTCGCGGTGGCCGGCAAGGCTTCGGCCATCGTCATGCAAACCGGCATGAGCACGGAGCTGGGTCGCATCTCCGGCATGTTGGAGCGCATCGAACGCGAGCCGACGCCGCTCCAGAAACGGCTGGCGGCGCTGGGAAAATTGCTGGCCGCTCTTTGTCTGCTCCTCGTCGCGAAATACCCGTTGCCCAGCGTGCAGAGCGCTTCCCGCAACCCTTCCTGGGCGGGTTCGAAGCCTTCGTACACGAGTTTCCAGGGATTCATCGGCCTGGGAGATTGTCGGCATATTGGAGATAGGGGGATGGACCCTACCCCTCATTGGAGGTCTTATCGCCAATATCCCCTATATCTTGGCATCCCCTTGAATATCTCGACACGCTCCTGCGCGCTCCGCCATCGCGGACAATGCGCCCAGGAAGCGGCCGACTTCCTCGGGATTCTCGAGCGCGTAACGGGCTTCGGTCCTGCGCGGTTCCTCGCGGACGATGATCCCGATCCCCCGATCGGCGAGCGCCCGGAACGCGTCCTCGTCGGTCAGGTCGTCGCCGATGTATACCGCCAGCACCTCGGGCCCGCCGAGGTTCGTCGCCTGAAGCAACCACAGGACGGCCCGACCTTTGTCCCAGCGCAGCCGCGGCCGGAGTTCGTAGACCATCTTGCCGCTCGTCCGGCGGAGATCCGGATGCGCGCGGAAGACGCGCTCCACTTCCTTTTCGACGCGGTCGCGAGAGGATTCCGCCACGAGACGGTAGTGCACCGCGACGGAGAAACGCTTGCGTTCGATGATCGCGCCTTCAAGGCGGGCCAGAGCCTCCTTCAACGCTCGCTCCGCCTTGTCCAGGGATGGAAGAAAAGACGCTCCCTCGGGGTGCTCCCGCCGGAGGCCTCCCGGACCTTCGATATCAAAACCATGGCTTCCGGCGAAAACGACGCCGTCCAGGCCGACCAGTTGGCGTACATCCCGAAGGTCCCTCCCGCTGATCACCGCGACGGGACAGCGCTCGGCGAGCGCGCGAACCGCGTCGCGGATGTGACCCGGAAGCCGCGCCTTCTCGGGTCGATCCGCGATGGGGGCCAGCGTGCCGTCGTAATCCAGGAATACGGCCAGACGCCGTCCGCGGGCGCGTTCCCGGATTTCTTCGATCCGCTCCAGGGCGGACGGAAGAAGGTCGGTCCGCCGCGCTTCTATTTCAGTATCGTCCGCCAGAGAGAGTTCCCCGAGGTCTTTGACCGCCAGGTCGGCGCCCTTTTCCTCGAGGACGCGCGCCTGCCCGGCCCGATCCACGCCGACGACCAGACCGAAGCCGCCGCGCCGCGCGGCCTCGACACCGGCCTGCGCGTCTTCGAAAACGACGGCGCGCGCGGGATCGACGCCGAGTTTCCGCGCCGCATCGAGGAAGAGATCCGGTGCCGGCTTGCTCTGAAGCCCCAGCCGGGTCGAGTCCACGCCGTCTACGCGCGCGTCGATGAGGACCGAGAGCCCGGCCCGCTCCGTCACCAGCGCGCCGTTGCGGCTCGACGTGACGATTGCCGTCTTGAATCCCAGGGATCGCGCCTGTCGCAGGAATTCCACCGTCCCTTCGTAGACCTCCACGCCGCGGCTCCTGAGTTGATCCTGGAACAGGCGATCCTTCCGATTGCCGAGACCGCAGACCGTGAGGGCCGTCGGGGGATCGTCCGGCGCCCCAAAGGGCAGGTCGACGCCCCGCGACCCGAGGAAGCTGCGCACGCCGTCATAGCGCAGCTTGCCGTCCACGTACCGCCGGTAATCTTCCGCCGCGTCGAACGGCCGGAAGGGAGCGCCTTCCCGCCGCGCGCGCTCCGCGAGGAACTCGTCGAACAAGGATTTCCACGCGGCCGCGTGGAGTTTCGCCGTGCGCGTCACCACGCCGTCGAGATCGAATATGAGCAGATCGTAATCTCGAACGCGCAAGCGCATTTCTAAATCTAGAGGCGTGTCCAGACGGTTGCGAACGCCATCAGCCGGAGCGGGCACCGAGGAGCGCCCCTCGACGCGACTCGGGGCAGGAAGCGCACGGAGAACTATCTCCCTATCTCCAGATCTCCTTTCGACTCCCGACTCAGGACGTGGGACTTCGGACTTGGGACTCAAGGGAGAACGCCCGCGATATCGATCTTGACGAGGTGTTACACAGGTGTTACACTCCCCCCGGAGGGTCGGAGGCGTTTTTCATGCCGACACGGAAACCTCGGATCAACATGGTCCTGGCCTCGGAAGACTACGCCGAGTTGCGCGCGCTGGCCGAACGCGCGGGGACGTCGCTTTCCGATCTGACGCGTTCCTTGGTTCTCGAAATGCTGGAAATACTCGAGGATCGCGAACTGGCGGCCATGGCCTCCGAGCGCCGGGAGTCCCTCTCGGGCGGCAAGACGCTGGCCCATGAAGCCGTATGGGGTTCGCGCGCACATCGTCTCTTGACCCGGCGTTCCCATGAACTACGACGTCACCTATCATCCCGACGTCGCAAAGCGAGATCTTCCCGGGATACCGCGAGACTCGCAAGCCCGCATCCGGCGCGCGATTGAAGAACGCCTGATGGCCGACCCGACCATGTATGCGGATCGGCTACGAAAGGATCTCGCCGGGTCCTGGAAATGGCGGGTCGGCGACTCCAGGATCGTTTTCGACCTTGATGCGGCTCGAAAAAGGATCCGCATCCTCATCATCGCCCACCGAAGCGTCGTCTATGAGCGCGTGTTCCGCCGTCGCTCCCTCGCGTGATCGGCTCGTCGCGCGGAAGCATAGGCTGCGGCAACCAGCGCCTGTTACGAAAGATTTTCAAATAATAATGTTGCGCATGGCTATGATGGATCGCCCAGCAGCCAAACAGCCGCCGAGTGGACCCGCACGCCTCGCGGAATCCCCACGGCGCTTTCGGGGGTCTCGGTAATCAAATGCAGGGACGCTCGCGGATGCTCCGCGGAAGCTTCCGTAAGAGCGCGGACCTCGCGCCGGCGCGTTTCAGGATCGTCGAGTTCGGCGCATACCTGGAGCAGCGCCGGCTTTCCTCCAGCAGGGCGCGCCAGAAAATCCACCTCGTGCCCTTCGCGCGTTCGCACATAGGTCACCTGCATTCCGCGCCGTTCCAGTTCCACGCGAACTGCCGTCTCCAGCGCGTGGCCGCGGTTGGTTCGGCCGGTCCGATCGAATACCGGAATCAAACCCGGATCGACGGGATACGCCTTGCGCGGATTGACCATCCGGCGCCGTTCGGACGCCGCCTCGACCCACGCGACCCGCACCAGAAAGCAATCTTCCAGGAATGCGACCAGTTGATGCACCGTGTCCCGCGAAATGGCGATGCCCTGCGATTTGAGCCCGGCATAAAACTTTTCCACGCTGAACGTTCCGGCGGGGTTGCCCAACAGGTGGCGTACCAGCCAGCGCAGTCCCGCAAGATTCGTCACGCCGTGCCGCTCCGCCACGTCCCTCAGCATCGCCACATCCACATATTGGCTTAAAACCGCCTGCCGCGCGCCGACCTCCAGTCCCTGCACTTCCGGAAACCCGCCGGATTCCAAATACGTTCGCAGCGCATGCTCCAACTCGGTGCGCCGGCGCGAGGTCAAACGAGTCTTCTGTTCCGGAACCTCATGTCCGCGGTGCCGCAGATATTCCTCGAAGCTGAATGGATGAATCACCACTTCCCAGCCTCGACCCCGCATGCTGGTCGCCACCTCCCGGCTCAGCAGCGCGGCCGACGAACCGCTCAGAAACACTTCGACCTTTTCCGTGTCCAGAAGACGCCGGACGAACCGCTCCCAACCGGGCACGACGTGGATCTCGTCCAAGCACCACGTCACGGTTTCCCGGCCGCGCAGCGCGGGATATCCGCGGTAATACTCCTCGACCAAGAGGTGCAAGTGGGCGGCCGAAAGTCCTTCGAGGCGCTCGTCTTCGAAATTGATGTAGGGCAGGCGTTCAAGCGGGATGCGGCGTTCCAGCCGCTCGCGCCGAAGCTGGTGCAGGAACGTCGTCTTGCCCGCCCGCCGGGCGCCGATCACCGCCGTGGCCTTGCCCGGCAAGGTCACCGCGCCATACAGGCGACGCGGCGTCGAGGGCGGGGGAAGAGACGCCAGCGAATCGGTCAGTTTCTCGACCAGCCGAGCCCGATACAGAGCCGTCGCATCCGGTTCCACGAGGCGGAATTATCGCCTTTATAAGAGGTGAATTTCAAGTATATTTATCCTTTTATAAGGGAGATTATAGTGCACACGCCCTACGCGATCTTTGCGTCAGCCTGGAGCCGCGCCGGCGCACGGTGGAGGGGGTGACGGTGTTGCCCTGGCGGGAGTTCATCGACGCCCTCTGGGACGGCGAAGGGTCCGGCTGACAGCGAAGAATCGACTTTGAATCTCCCACGTCGCTCGAGGATAATGCAACCAGAATGAAAACGTTGTTGCCACCCACTCTCGATGAACCCCTGGAGCGCCTCAACGTCGCACGCCTGACCGTCGATCAGTACGAAGCCATGATCGCCTAAGGCATTCTCGCGGAAGGCGAACCGATCGAGCTCATCGATGGCCTGCTCGTCTTCAAAGACCGCGCCGCTTCAGGGGGAGGACCGATGACCAGAAGTCCGGGCCACCAGCTTGTGGTCAACAAGCTCGCGCGGTTGGCGAGTGAATTCGGCCATTACGGTTGTTTTCTGGCGATTCAGGCGCCGATTCGGATTCCGCCAACGAGCGAGCCGGAGCCGGATGCGTCGGTCGTGTCCGGCCGGCCCGAGGACTCTGCCCGCCGGCATCCCGGCCCCTCCGATCTCCACTCGGTCATCGAGGTCGCGGACCGGTCGATCCGCATCGCCAAGGTGGGGCGGCCGTGAAGCGCTCCGGACGGGCCGAGCATCCGTTCGATCGCTCCCACCGCCGAGCCGCGGAGGATGAGCATCCGGCGCGAGCGGGAAGGCAGCCGGTCCCACTACAAATGCCTTGTAGTACAAGGTCTTTGTACCCCTCGAAGCCGGGGAAAACTCCCCGCTTTCGAAGCGGCGCCGGTTTGGTTTGACCTTGGTACGGTCCTTCGGAATAAAGAACTGAACCCGAGCCCACCGATGTGCCGATACATAGGAGAGCCCCCGCCACGGCCCGGCGGGGCGCGGCCGCCCGCGGCGGAAGAATGCGATGGGGGATACTCCAAGGCGCGCCTCGCCTTCGGCTATAATTAAAAAGAACCTGCGGGAAGGCGGTACCGTCGTGGATTTCGGCCATCTGCTGGTGGAGCGCGGCCTCATCACCTCGAAGGAACTGGACGAAGCCCTGGCCGTCCAGCGGCGCTACATCGTCGAAGGGCGCGAGCCGCTCCCGCGGCTGGGCGAAATCCTCATCGAGCGCGGCTCGGTCAGCGAACAGGAAGTGGCGGACGCGCTCGGCGCCCAGCGCAAGAAGATCCTCTACTGCTCGACCTGCAAGATCCAGGTCAACGTCGAGGAGCGCGCCGACGTCGCCGGCTACCAGTGCGTCCGCTGCGGCGGGGAGATGCAGGCTCCGGAGGAGGTCAACGACGTGCGCGTCATCGACACGTCGGTGATCTTCATCGCCAAGGATCCCGTCCCGAAGGAAGTGGAAGCCGCGGCCGCCGATCCGGCCCGCAAGATGGGAAAGTACATCCTGCTCGAAGAGATCGGACGCGGCGGCGCGGCCATCGTGCACCGGGCGTGGGATACGTACCTTCACCAATACGTGGCGCTGAAGTTCCTCAAGCCGCCGCCGGAGTCGACCGATCCGCACGCCAAGGCCCGCCAGGAATCCATGCTGCTCGATCTGCTCAAAGAGGCGCGGCACGCCATCCGGCTGCGGCATCCGAACATCGTGACCACGTACGACGTCGGCCGGATCGACAAGCTGTTCTATATCGCGATGGACTATCTCAACGGCCAATCCTTGCTGCACCTCATCCGGCAATCCAAGGAGAAGGGCGGCGTGTCCCCTTTTTACGACGACCCCGGCCGTTTCGTGATCCTCCTGCGGGACCTCTGCCGCGCGGTGCACTACGCCCACACGCGCCAGGTTCCGCTCATCCATTGCGACTTGAAGCCTTCGAACGTCATCATCGACACGAACTGGAGGCCGTACATCCTGGATTTCGGACTGGCGCGCGAGCTGGTGGCCGAGCGCCCCGGACAGGAGGAGGCGGTCGTGCGCGGCACGCCTTCGTACATGGCCCCGGAACAGGCGTCCGGCCAGCCCGAGCTGATCGACGCGCGCACCGACGTCTACGGACTCGGAACGATCCTCTATGAACTTCTCGTGGGAAGGGCTCCCTTTACGGGCGGAAGCGCCCTCGACGTCCTGACCAAGGTCGTTCACACCACTCCGGAACCTCCCAGTTCGATGCTGATCCGGGTGGCCCACCCGGAAGGCCTGGGAATCCGCCGGGTGACCGTTCCCCCCTCGCTGGAACGGATCTGCCTGAAGTGCCTCGAAAAATTCCCGGCGAACCGGTTCCCGTCGGCGAACGCCCTCGCCGATGAACTCGAGCGCGTGCTGATGAGCGAGGCCCACACCGTGCGTTTCGATGCGCTCCCGTTCATCGCCGAAGGGATGGCGGAGCCGGCGGCGGTCGCGGCGGCCGTGAAACCAAGTCCGGCGCGCCGGCTCGCCCCGGCCTGGTTCCTCCTGGGAGCCGGCCTGGCCTCCGCCGTCATCCTGGCGTTCCTGAGCCTCCGCCCGGGCGCTTCGAACGTCGAAGGCCTGCGCGTACAGCTCGATCACTTGAGCCGGAAATTCGACGAGCAAGTCGCCGCATTCCAGGTCGAGCTCGCCCGCGGCGGCCTGGATGAAGTCGGAGCGGTATTGGCGCAGGAAATTCGCGAAGACGACTGGGTCGATCGCCAGATCGAAAGCGTCGAGTGGGTCCGCACCATGAAGGCGCGGTTGATCGCCGCGCTCAATCGCAAGCCCGGTTACCGCGTCCGTGATTTCCGGTTGCGAGACCAGACCCTGCGGGACGTGGAGATCGTCCACGCCGACGAACGGCGCGTGGTCGCGGTCCGAGGGGAGCGGACCAACGACATCCCCTGGTCGGCGATCGAGCCGGAACAGCTCACGGACATGATCCGGACCGCCCTGGGGTCCGCGAATCCCGCCGACCGGCTCGGCCTGGCGATCTACTGCATCAAGACCCGCCAGCGTTCGGAGGCCGAAGAGCTCCTGCGCTCCTTGAACGGAACCGATCTGGAGATCCCGTCCCGCGCCTACTTGAAGGAACTTCGGGACAAGTGAACGTTTGTTGTTTCTCACCACCATATCCCGTCCGCGCTGCTTCGCCCAATTGCCGACTTGCTCCCGCACATGGCAAAATACGGCGCGGACGAGCGCACGCTCCGGACGTGGAACGATGATAAGAACGGTCGCGATGACGTTGACGGCCCTGATGAGCGGCTGTCAAACGGGGCCCGGTTCCGCGGGAGTGGATCCGTCCGAATACATCGCTTCCGTCCATCCCGGGGGAAAGAGCGTCGTGTGCGTCATCGACATCTCGTTGTCCATGCAGCAAACAGATCCCCGGCGATTCAACGAGCAGGGCCCGCAGCTCGCCGCGGTCATGGCGTCCTCGACGGACAATGTCGGCGCCATCTCGTTCGATTCCGACGCCGGGGTCCTGTTCAAGCTCCAGCAACTCGCGGACAACGGCCGGCGCGCCCTGTTTCGGAGCCGGACGACGGACCTTGAACGAAAAGGCCAGACGAACTACATCGAGGCCCTTCGGACCGCCTCCCGGATGCTCTTCGCGGGCGACGCGCCCCGGGGCACGACGGTGATCTACCTGACGGATGGCGAACACACCGTAGGGGGTCCCGAGGAGAACGTGCTGAAAGAGCTCACGCCCTTCATCCAGAAAGGATGGAAAATCGTGTGCGTCGGCCTGGGTTTCGATGCGCCCGCCTCGCGGCTGCTTCGGGAGATCGCCGTTCGCACGGAAGGCGCTTTCTACGCGGTGACGAACGCGGAAGATTTGATCGAGGCGTTCCTGGAGATCACTGCCCAGGTTTTCGGCCTGGTTCAACTGGAGGGCGGCCTGCGTCCCGTTCAGATTCCACCCGGAATCCGGAAGCTGGTTTGCCTGACGTTCAAGGGCCGGCGGGATTCGAAGCTCGCCCGCTTGACGCTGGACGGGGCCCTTCAGGACCTGGATCATGATCCGAGCATCTATCGCTATCCCCTTCGATCCGACCCGGCGCAGGATTTCGAAGCGGTGGCGGTCGAGCGACCCGCGCCCGGCCGGTGGGAAGTGGGCGTTCACGGTCCGGCCCGACGGGGGATCATTCTCTGCCGGCCGGACTTCACGATCGGTCTCGAGGAGGGATTTCCGCGGGGAGAATATTACGAAGGAGAAGTCCTGGAGTTCGCGCTTCGAATCCAGGGGCCTCCGGACCTGATGGAGCGCGTCCGCCGCGACGCCAAGGCGCGTGCCGTCCTGGTCACGGAGGAAGGCAGGCACGTGGCCACGGTCAACCTCGATCCGGCGGCCGAAGCGCCGTTCCTGTTCCGGGGGGAGATGTCCCCGCCGACCGTAAAAGGAGATCTTGAGGGAATTTTGAGGTTCGGCATGTCCCTGGAAGACGGCCGATGGACGCATGAAAAGCGAGTCTCCATCCGGATTCATGAAGGCCGCCGTCCGACGCTGGTAGAAGTGACGCCGGCGAAGGTCGAGCTCGGAACCCTGTGGGGATCGCCCGAAGGCGTTCGACGCGAATTCGCGGCGAAGCACGTCGGTTCGGGCCGTGCGACCGTTCACGTCCGGGCGTTGAATGAGCGGATCGGAATCCCGGAGCCGGATTTCCGGGTGGACGATCGCGGGAAATCGTTCGCGATCCATATCCCGACCGACGTGCCCGGGACGTTTTCGGACACCCTCGTCTTCGGCGGCGCCCAGGAAGGAGGCCTGCGCGTCACCGTCCCGCCGGTGCCGGTGACCTGGAAGGTGCTCATTCTGGAAGGGGCGGAGTCCATCCCGCCTCAGGAGGTTCAGCAAGGCAAAGAGTTTCGCCTTCCCTTCGATGTCCGCCTGGCGGGAGGGGGAGAACTCCAGGTCGAAGTGGAGGCGCTGCGCGGTCCGGGCGGGGTGATCGAGGCGCGGCTCGTGGAGGAAGGGGAACGGAGATGGGTGACCGGCAACGTGTCCGGCGAAACGCCGGCGGGCGATTACGAAGGCGTGCTCACGTTGAGCGTGCCCGGCGAGGACGCGCCCGCCCGAACTTTTCCGCTGACGCTGCGCGTGCGCGAGGCGGTTCCGCAGGTGATCCTCAAGACGCCCAAACTGGATGTCAACGCCGCCACTCCGGGGTGGGCCGAGGCGCCGTTGGATTTCGAGTTCGAGTTCATCCGCGGCGTGGACGTGGTGTTCCGTTACGGCGACTTGATCGACGGCCAGGGCGGCAAGATCGACGGCGAATTCCGGCAGAAGTTCCGGTCGGCGACGGGAGATTGGGACGGCCGCCGGCTCGGCACCCAGGGGTCCTACCGCGGCCGCTACCAGGTCAGCATTTCGAACGACCTGAGGCCGGGCGTCTATGCGGGAAAGATGGTCGTGCAGATCAAGGACGGCGCGCGAACGTTCGACGCGGCGGAAATCCCGATCACCGTCACGTATCGTCCCGAATAGGTTCCGATACTCCCCGCGGAGGGTTCGTGAAATGAAGGACGCAATTCATGGCGAAGTCGCCCCTTCGCCGCAACCAAACCGATCTTTTGAGGGAGATATCGAGATCGTGGAGATGGGGAGATATTTTGGTTCATCCGGCGAATGCGTACTTTCCGAAGTGGATGCCGTGCTCCGGGTCCCCTGGGAACCACCAACCAAAGACACCAACGGGATGGACCGGCGGATTCCCGCCCCCCAGCCGTCCATCCGGACGCAACGCCGTCGTTGCGGCCGCTCAAATCTCCCTATCCCCTTGAGTTTTCTCCGTGTCTCCGTGTTTCCGTGGTTGTTTTTTCTTCTCCGGGCACTCCGACTCCTCGGTGACCTTCCGGCTGAGGGTCATGCCATGGCTTCTAGATCGAGGAATTATCTCTTAGCGGATCCTGTGTTCGTGGAAGGATGAACATGCGGGCACGTTTGGCTGGGGCTTGGGTACTGGCAGTTCTGAGCGCTGTCGCCTCGCCCGCATCTCCGGCGGAGCGTCGCGCCGCGGCCATGGTTCACCCTTTAACTTGCGGTCCGGAGTCCCCAGCGCGGCGAAGCCGCAACCAAACTTTTCCCAAGCGGTCTCTCGCCGCGCTGGGAGTCCAGAGTCCAAAGTCCAGAGTCCAAAGTCGGATTCTAGATTCCCGGCGACTATGGACTATGGACCATGGACTTCGCAGCGCGCAGGACGAGTCGGTGGACATCGTGTTCGTCGTCGACGCTTCCAACAGCATGAGGCAAAACGATCCCGGGGATCTCCGGGCCACGTTCATCCGAGCGGCGGTGGATTTCCTCCAGGGGCGCGGCGGCGACCGCGTCGCGATCGTGCAGTTCGCCGGCTGGTTCGAGACGCAGGCGGGCGGCCGCAAAGTGGTCGTGTTCCCGCTCACGCAAATACCGCGGCCGGGAGCTGGACAGGCGTTCAAGCGCGGATTTCGAGAGAGCCTGGAACGGCTGGAAACATACGGGCAGGCCAGCGACATCAATGCGGCCTTCGAGCAAGGACTCAAGGAGATCGCGCAACAGCGGGGAAGTTCGAAGAATCCCTGGTGGGTGGTCCTCGTGACCGATGGCGATTTCGACGTCCTTGAGCCGGACCGGGTGCGTCCCGAATATCTCGAGCGGGCGGGAAAGAAGCCGAGCGGCGCCGACGTGGACACCATCAACGAGGCGGCCTTCGAAATCTTTCACGGGCAGGTCCGGCCGGAATTCGTCAAGGCCAGCGGCTCCCGCCCGCTCCTGAGCGCCTTGAGCCTGGCGCGGGATCGGAGCGCCGAACAACGCATACGAGACATCGTCGGAGAGGGAAAAGTTTGCCGCCCGACGGCCACGCCCTTGAAGGATCTCCTGGCGCCTCTCCTGGGCGAAAGCCCGCTGCTGCGCAAGGGCCAAGGCGGGTTTTACGGCTATGTGCGCGGCCAAACATCGATACCTGTGCACGTCTACGAAGGCGCTTCCCGGACGGCGGTGATCGTCTTTTGCCAAGGATCCGATCTGAAAGCCAAACTCAAGCAAGCGGCCGGCCAGGTCGAAGTGCTCGGAGACGGCTCCTATCAAGTCCTTCACTTGAGGGAAGTGCCGCCGGGCGATTACCTCGTGGAGGTCGAAGGGGCGAAGGAAGGGTTGGAGGCGATCGTCTGGGCCGACTTCAAGCTTCGCGCTTCGGCCCGAACGGCGCAGGATTCCGTGTATGTCGGCGATCCCATCGCCGTGGAGATGCGCGTCGATCACGACGGCCGGCCGGTCACGAGCGCGCGCTTCCTGAAGGATTTGGCGGCCAAGGTCGTCGTAGAAAAGCCGTCGGGGGCGCGGGTCGCCCGCGACGTGACGTTCCAGGATTCCGCTCTCGGGTCGTTCGAGATGCCCGCCGACGAAGCGGGAACCTACGCGCTCAAGGTGGACCTTTCCGCCGTACCCGACGGAACCTACCAGCCGCGGGCCTTCTATGCCGGGCCGTACGAATTCAAGGTCACGGCCCGATACAAGCTCGAGGCGGGCTTCGCCGCCGGCTCGATTCCCCTGGGCGATGACGTAGTGTTGCGCGTTCGTCCGGTCAACGCCCGGCCGCCGCACGATCTGATCCAGGAAGTTCCGATACGGGCGGGGGGCGAGGCGAAGCGGATCGAGGTTGCATGGAAGGCCGGGGCCTGGGAAGCCTCGTTGCCGGGAGACAAGCTGACGTCCTACGAGCTCATGGGAGAAGAGACGGAGCGATACGTTTTGGTTCCTTCGGATCGGTTCGCTTCGACGAGCGTCGTGCCGCGCCGATTCGAGGCGACGTTCTCGCGGAAGACGGCTTTCGAGCGCCAACCGGTCGAGCTGGTGGTTCAGGGGAAAGGCGAACCTGACGCGATCCGGGACGTGCGCATCCGCAAGGGGGACCGGGACCTGCGCCTCCCCGTCCAGTACGACGAGTCCGCGCGGCGATGGGAGGCGCACGTCGATACCGGCGAGCCGACGGAGGTCGAGATCGTCGAAGAGTCGACGGAATCGACCATGATCGTGGCCAAGCCCCATCCGAAGCTGAGCGTGCGGAAACGCGCCTTTCGGGTGTTCGAGGAGAAGGGCGGCCGCCGGATCCCCGTGACCGACCTGGTGTTGGATGTGAAATACCGCGAGCCCGGCCGCTATGTCCGGAACATGGTGCTGACGTTGGACGTGGGCGAGAGGGAGCATGGGGAAGTGACGGCCCGCATGACAAGCCGGGCCGGGCAGGACGCCTTTCTGGAACTGCGTCAGGGAGGCGCGAAACTGCCGGCGCCTTGGCCGCCGTTGACGGCGATGACGGCCGAGCGGACGTTCCAGTTGGCGCTGGTCGTGGATACGGACGCGGTGCTTCCCGAGCGGATCGGCCTCGTCGCGTTTGAAGGGACGGTGGCCGGGATGACGTTTTCGCACGAAGTCCGGATCCGGGCGAACTTTCCGGACAAGACGTCCAAGATTTTCAAGAAGCTGTTCCCCTTCGGGATCGGGGCGGGAGTCCTCCTGGCGGCGCTGTGCGGGTGGCTTCTGCTGGCCCGCTGGAAGGACCATCAGCTCCGGTTGTTCCAGAACAGCAGCCTGGAGACGCGGCATTACCTTCGGGATTTGAACGCGGGATTCAACCGGCGGACGGCCTCCGGAACGCCGGAGGTCCCGGAGAGCCTCTATTTTCAAATTCGAGGGTTGAAGATCGGGAAGCCCGCGATCCACGTCCGGCCCGGGAACGCGAACGTCGCGGTTCAGGGAGCCCCGGTGCTGGAGCTGGTTCCGCTGAGAAATGGCGACGAGGTGGTCGTGGAAGCGGACAAGACCCTGTTTCGATACATTTATTTCCAGCGCGAGCCCGGTTCGGATGAATTGGCGGCGGCGCTGGCGGGCCTCATCGCGGGAGACGAGATTTTCCTGGAAGAGGAATAAAAGTCTCGCTGGCCTACCCATAATCCCGTTTCCGGCGCTCCCCATGGAGCGCGGGAATGATCCTATGGAAATGTGTACACCGAGTGCTGGGTGAACACGAACGGGTTCGTCAAGTTCGGATCCTCGACCGTGCCTGGAACTTCCGCTTCCAGATACGTGCGCGTGCCGACCGTGGGTGGGGATGAGAACAAGATCTGCGTCAAGTGGCAGGACTGGATCGGGCGCTACGGCGGCGGAGGCTTCAGCGACGCCTCCAGCGCGACGATGCGGTACTTGAGCTCGTTCATCGAAGCGACGGCCTGGTCGCGCTGCGCCTGAGCTTCCTCGACGCTCTTGGCGGCGCGCTGGAGCTGTTCCCGGGCGTCCCGCTGGGCGCGTTGCAACTCGGCCCGGACGGAGTCCAGCTCCTTCTGGCGAAGCTCCGCCTGCTCCCGGATCGCGTCGAGCATCGCTTCGGCGGCGGCGGCCTTCTGTTCCGTCGCGCCTTGCGCGGCGGTCAGGTCGCGGACTTGGGTGGCTAGCTCGGTGATGCGCTGATCCCGTTGGATGCCGTCGATCTTCGATTGTTCCAGCGAAGATGCGAGCATGGTCGCCCGGTGGAGAGCGCCGGCGAGTTGCGCCTTGAGTCCGCGGGCCTGAGCGTCTCCGTCGGCCGCGCGGGCGCGGGCCTCCTCCACGTCTTTCATGAGGTTGGCGATTCTCGAATCGCTGAGTTTCAGGTCCGTCGCCATCCGGGTGTGTTGTTGCTCCAGGTCGCGGATCCGCGCCTCGCGGGCGGTGATCTCCGTGTCCCGGGCCTTGAGGTTCTGCTCGACCGCGCGGGCTTCACCGGCGCTCAGGTCGGCGCGGCTCTCGAAATCGCGCAGCTTGGCCCTGAGGCTGTCGTTTTCACGACCCGCCTCCGCCAGTCGGTTCTCCAGATCCCTGAGGCGCGCCTCGGAGGAGGCGGCATCGCCGGATGCCTGCTGGAAGCGGGTCTCCAGCTCGCTGGTCTTGCGCACGGCGGCGTCGCGTTCCCGGCGGAGAATCTCGAGATCCACTTCCGTCTGGTCCACGCGGCTCTGGAGCGCGTCCGCTCGCCCCTGCGCCTTGGACGCGTTGGTTTCGGCGGTCACGTTTCGGGCGCGCAGATCGTCCAGTTCCGCGCGCACGCTCTGCACCTCTTCGCTCAAAAGTCTGGCTTTCTCTTCCGCGGAGTTGGCGCGGATCTGATAGCGGGCCAACTGCGCGATGAGCTCGCCGTGTTCGATGCCCTTGAATTGTTTGATCAGGCCCTCGAGGATGACGAGGAGGTCGTCCTTGCGGAGGACTTTGATGTTCCTCTTGATGTCTTCGGGGCGAACCTCGCGGCCGACGGCCTGGATGCGATCCTCGAGCCGGCGGCGCACGTTCGGGTCGTCCGGGGAGGCGCTCATGGATGTAGCGGATTCTATCCCTGCGGGCCGCGAGCTACAAGCGGCGGACTTCCTACACGTCCGCCATGATGGCGCGTTCGAGCAGGCGGGCCAGGCTTTCGCGATCCACGTTGCCCATGCAGCGGCTGAACTCGCGGTTGCGCTTGAAGATGATCACGCAGGGCCGCTCGACCGCGCGCCAGGCGGCCGCCGGAGTCGGATTTTCGTCGCAATCGATCCGCAGGAAGATGACCCGATCATCGAACTCTTCGGCGATGGCTTCGATCCGGTGATGAACCCGGGCGCCCACGGGAGAATCCCCTTCCGTGAATTCCACCAGGACGGGCGAAGCGGCGGCTTGAAGAACCTTCTCGAGCATCTGATCGGTGACGGTCGGAATGTGCATCGAATCCTCCTCGGCACATCCCGGCCCCTCTCTCTCGGCTTCGGCATTCAAGCTATCGGCATGGGAAGGCGGAAAGCTTTAGTCATGACTCGCGACTCGAGACGGGTCACCCGAGCGCCTGGTTCAAGGCTTGGACGGCCTCCTGGGCGCGCGCCTCGTCGCCCGCCCGCAGGAACGCGTCGCGGGCGAACGAATATTTGCCGGCCTTCATCGCCGCCTCTCCGGTGCGGATCCAATCCTGTGGCGTGACCAGCTCCGGAAGCACCTTGAAGACCCATTCGACGAGGAAGGTGTCGCCCGAGTCGCCGGCGGCCCGAAGCGTCTTTTCCAGGCGGTCGCGGGATTTCGATTTCTCGTAGAACATCATCGCGACGTTGAGGCGCCCCTCGGCGAAAAAGGCGTCGCCGTTCCGGTCGTGATCGGCGGGCGTCTGGCGGGGATCCGAGAGCAGCACGCGCACCCGATCCGGATGGGGAAGACGCGGCATGATCGCGTTCTAGCCGCGCCGCGGCGGCCGTGTCAAGGGTTTGGCGCTATAATGGCGCGGGTAACGACGACGTATTTTTCGCTGGGAGGCGATGCATGAATATTCGGGCGTTGGTGCTGACAACGATTCTGGGGATCTGCCTGATGTCCCTGTTCGTCAGCGGCGTGGTGGTCGGCCGGGCGAGCACGGCGGGTCGCACCGTCGTCCAGCAGCTCGATTCCGACACCTCGCGCGAAGTCCTGACGCGCGTGGACGACGTGTCTCGGGCGTTCGTGGCGGCGGCCAACGTCGCCAAGCCGGCCGTGGTGCACATCATCTCCACGCGGCTGGTGCGGGTGGTGGACCCCTTCGAAGATTTCTTCAGCGAGTGGCTGGACAGTCCCTTTTTCCGCCGCCGCCGGCCGCGCGTGGGCCGGCAGCAGTCCATGGGATCGGGCGTCATCGTGGACCGCCGCGGCTACATCCTGACCAACGCGCACGTCGTCCAGGGCGCCTCGGACATCGAGGTGCATCTGGCCGACGGGCGGAGCTTCGAAGCGCGTCTGATCGGCCTCGGAGAGAGCGCCGACCTCGCCGTGTTGCGGATCGATGACGGCGACCTGCCGGTGCTGCCGATGGGAGACTCGGAAAAGCTCCAGGTCGGTCAATGGGTCATCGCCGTGGGCAATCCCTTTGGACTGGAACAGACGGTGACGGCGGGGATCGTCAGCGCCATGGGACGGGCCGGCATCGGCGTGGCGGACGAAGTGCGGGATTTCATCCAGACGGATACGCCCATCAATCCGGGCAACAGCGGCGGACCTCTCGTCAATTTGAAGGGCGAACTCGTGGGGATCAATACCGCCATCCTCAGTCGCAGCGGAGGGTATCAAGGCATCGGCTTCGCCATTCCCGTCAACTTCATCAAGCGCAAGATGGAAGGGGTGCTGCCCCGCTGACCGTCGACCGATAACCGTTGACCCGAAGCGCCCGAAAGCCGCGCTTGATGACGGCGCCGACAGCGTCGCGGTTACATGAGGCTTGCGGCCGCAGGGAGCGAACCTCCGTTCCTCCGGTCAACGGTGGACGGTCAACGGTCGGCGGGGTTGACGCGCCGGTGTGAGGAGTGCTAAAAGCTTCCAGGAAAATAAGGAGCGTCAAACATGGCCGCAGGTTTCAAGGGCGGTCGGCGCGAGAAGCGCCGCAAACGCAAGAAGAACAAGAAAAAATAGAGGCGTCATTCTTCCCACTGCGGGAAGAAGCGTTTTCTCAACGCCCGCAGGGCGGTGGGATCGCGGCGCAGCACCGCCTCGTGCGGCGCCTCGGGAAAGATCTCGGCCTTCGACACCTTCTTGCCCCCCCCACGCCAGCCGGCACAGCGCGTCGTAACCGATCTGCACGATCCGATCGTCCGGGTCCTGGAGAAGATGCAACGCCACGAGCGCGTCGTCATGCGGATCTTGCCCCAGTTGATCCCAGTGTGGACTTCGCGAGCTTGGGGGTACCACTCGGTGATTTGTCCCTTCGGAAACTCCACGTTTACGGAGATAGTCGTCTCGCGGTCGGCGTAGAAATAGAGGACCGGCGTCTCCATGCGGACCGTGCCGCTGAGGTCCTCCTTCGCGGATCGCGGAGGGCCGTTACGAAGTCCCTGGGGAAGGTCGCGGACCGTATAGACGAACGAAGGCAGATCGGTGCGGCCGGCCAGCGGCCGCCATTCTAGGGACAAGCCGTCCGAGCCGGCGAGCGTCGTGAACGTGCCCCATTCGTGGGCGACCACGCGGGCTTCCTGCGCGGGTGGGACGGAGAGCATCGAAGCCGCGAACGCGAGCAACGCGAGACGCATGGCTGGTCCTCCTGAATTTTCATAGGACCAGACGCAAGCGCGGGGCTTGGCGTTAACAGAAAAACGATCAGGATTCCGGCGGCGGTTCCGAGAACGGCGCCCGGGGGGCCGCCTACTGCCGCCCCCAGGATGAATCCGAGGATGCCGCCCAGCATGCGGCGTTCGGCGGCCGTCCACTCCGTGGCGCGGGGACGCGGGTTTTCCGTGACGGACATGTGGCGCTCCTTTTCTTGTCCACGGAAAACCCTACTTCCTCTTCGTGTCAGAAAGGGACACGCTACTGTTACGACATATTTTCAAAACTTATTGTAACAGAAAGCTTATGGTCACGCCGGCCGGGAGCGGAAGCGTTTGACCGCCTTCCACGCGACCCACACGATGAGCGCCCACGGGAGCACGAAGAGCAGGCCGATCACGATCAACTTCAAGCTCCAGCCCGCCGCCGCGAAGCTGCTGCGCAGGCCACCCTTGATCTGTTCCCACAAACCCGCTTCGCCGCCGAGGAGCGATTCCGTGGACAGCGTCAGGTTGATGCGGGCGAGACTCAAAGTTCCCAGCGGAATCTGCCGGTTTTGCGCCGCTTCGTAGACGCGGAGGATGCCTGTAGCTTTGATCCGTTCCGCCAGCGCCGGAGCTTCCTTCAGCGGCACTTCCATCGACAGTCTGCCGACCACCCGGTTGCGCTCGCGGGACAGGTGCGACTCCACTTTGCGTCCATCCTTGGGAATCCAGGAAATCACCTGGGCGATGACCGCGTCGACATCCGTCACTTCGACCGCCAGCGTGAAGGTTTCCCGCGGGCCGAGCGCGGCGGCGCTGACGATGGAGAGCTGAACCTTGATCTTGCTGTCCACGGCGTTTTCCGCTTCGGATCGGCTGGCGGTTCGCCGCGCGATGTCGCCCAGCGCGGCCATCTTCTCGAAAATCTGCGACTCCGCGTCGCGCCGCGCCTCGAACTCCAGCGTCGCCGTCACGTTCTGGGGGTCGTTCTCGTTCAGCCAGGCCGTCAGCACGCGTCCTTCCGTCTTCTCGATCTCCTCATGCAGGCTCCGATAAGCCGCCGTCACGTCGCGAACGGCGAGTTGCGCCGTGATCGTTTCCCGAGGCGGCACCAAGCCGATCGCCAGAAGCTCCACTCTGAATCCCTTCTTGGCGCTCGTGGTATTGGCCGAATCGGGATTTTCGACGAGATGGAAATGGACGGCCTCGCCGAGCGATCGCACGTCCGCCTGGACCGCGTCGGCCTCCTTGGACGGCACTTCGAAGGCGACGTTGCCGGTGGTATGCTCCGCCTTCTGGCGGATGATCGAGGAGGACACGACGCGTCCGCCCGCCTTCTCGACGCGAGCGAGGATCGATTTGTAAGCGGTTTCCGGATCCTGGCAAGCGAGCCGCAACATGGCGGTTTCGCGCGGCTCGATATTCGCCAGGTTGTAGATGGAGATCTGGAAGATCGTGTCCTTCCGTTCCACTTTTACTTCCTGCGGCCGTCCGCTGCCCCCTTCGGCGCTTTGCGCGCGGCGGACGTCGAGGCGCGCCACGCGTCCGAGCTGGCTCAACCGGTCGCGCAGCGGGCCGGCGGCGTCGGGCGGGACCTCGCAGGCGATGACGGCGTGAAGCTGGCCGGCGTCGAGCTTCTTGAGCTCGGACTTCGTCACGCGTCCCTTGGCCGCGTCGACGGCGCTTATGGCGTCGCGGTACGCCTTCTCAACATCCTCGGTTTCCAGTCCCATCTGGATTTTTTCGGTCTCCGTGACGCCGAAGGGCGTGCGGATGTCTTTCTCGAAGAGCGTGATCGTGAGCGTGCTGAGCGAAACGAGGTTGTCGAAGTAGCGCTTCTCGCCTTCGAACAGCTCGATCTTTTCGCGCCACCGGCCCAGCTCTTTTTCGGCTTCGAGGATGTCTTTGATTTTGCCTTGGCCCGTTTTGATGATCTCGATCAGGCGCGCTTCCATCGCGCGCGCGGCGCGGAGCTGGCTTTCGAGGTCGGTGTATCGCTTGGTGATATCCTCGCTCGTGATCCGCTGGCTTTTCAATTCGCCCAGCGCGCGCAGCTTGAGGACGAGCGTGTCGATCCGGTCGGGAGGCACCCGCACGACGATCGTGCCTTTGACCTTGCCGTTGGGGAGGCGGTCCGAGCTGACCGTGCCGACGTATCCTTGTTCCTCGCCGGCGATCTTGAGGATCTGCGAGAGAGAGGCGTCGAAGTTTTCGACTTCGAACTCGAGTTCGCCGGAGCGGATGATCTTGCGCTGCGGCGCCTGCTGTCGCTGGTCTTCCTGGAGCTTCTTCAGATCCTTGGCGGCCGCCTCGACCTTTTCCTCTATTCTCTTTCTCTGCGCGACGGGAGGAGGTTCTCCCACGGGATCCGACTCCTTGGCCGCCGGTACTTCAGTCATCGGCCGGAAGTAGTTCGGCTCGGCCGGCCTGTCATCGCGATAGGAGTCGTAGGCCTTGTCGCGCTCGTTCGCCGCTTCGTCCATGGCGGGCGGGCGCTCCATTGAGGGCACGGGCCTTGAGCGCCGGCTCTCGAACCATCCCAGGTTTGCGCCGTTGCGGTCGGCGCGCACCAACCCTTCCCTGTTTCCTCGTGCCGCATCGGCGTGAGCGGCGTCGGAAGCAGGGGCAGGTTGGCTTGGTTTGGCTGGGGGATGGGGGACGGCGCGAGAAGGTGCCATGCCCAGAAGGGTCTCGGCTCGTTGCGGGTAGTTTTCCAGAAAATACCCGATGACGCCCAGCATCAGGACCGCGGCCACCGGCATCGCGATTCGAGTGACGTACGGTCCCCATCGGAACGCAGGGCCGGGCGCCGCGCGAAGGCGCTGAATGACGCGGTCTTCCATTCCGGGCGCGGGCTGGGCATCCGCGAAAACCTTTCCCAGCACTCGCTCCGCCGCCTGCGCGTCGTTCAGGTCTTCAAGGCAAGGCCCGCAGTTTCCCACGTGCGCCTCGAAGCGGGAGCGATCGTCGTTATGCAGTCCTCCGGCGAGATAGGTGAGAAGGTTCTCTCGAACCCAGCTATGGTCGGCGGCTTCGTTCGCGGTCATGGCGCACCTCCGGCGACCTGAGGTCCGAGCGCGCGCTTTAGTTCCGCCCGCAGAAGCTGAAGTCCGCGGTTGAGCAGTCCGCGCAAGGATCCGTCGGTCAAGCCCAGTTGAAGGCGAATGGTTTCGTAATCGGCGCCGCCCAGATAACGCAGCGTGAGCGGCATGCGGTACTCGTCGGGAAGTGAGCGCAGGATCGCCAGGACCCGATCGCGCAGCTCGCTGCGGGCGAGTTCTTCGTAAGGAGAGCGAGACGGGTGGGGCACGAGGTTCAGGGCTTCCGAATCCGCGCGAGACGGCGCGGACCGCCGTTGGCGGTGGTCGCGGCGGTAGGCGTCGATGCACACGTTTTGCGCGATGGACAGCAGCCACGGGCGGAACCCCCGGCCGTCCGCGACGTCCCGCAGCGAGCGCCAGGCGCGGAGGTACGTCTCCTGGACGAAATCTTCGGCGCGTTGGGGGTCTCCCGACTCGAGGCACACCCGCGCGTGGACGAGCCGGCTGGTGCGCCGGACCAGTTCCTCGAACGCCCCGCGATCCCCTTTCTGGGCGTTCCGCACCAGTTCCGTATCGTTCGAAGGCACGTCCAAGCTCATGGCGTCTCCATCTTATAGCAACGCTCTTTCGACGCGCGCCGCGCGAAAAAAAATCCTGAATTTCGTCGGGATCGAGCCGGGAGGGAGAACGCGGATCGGAACATCCGGAGCGCGAGCCGCGCAAGCCGTTGCATCCCGCGTGGAAGCCCCTTAGAATCACCGCTCGCGCGAATCCTCGGGGCCGTTAGCTCAGTTGGCTAGAGCGTCTGCTCGACACGCAGAAGGTCAGAGGTTCAAGTCCTCTACGGCCCATTACCGAACACCAGAGGGAGACGGGCTCATCAGGCTCATCACCCGGAAGTGGGGCAAGGGCAGTTCTGACAACTTCGGAAGCATAACTGTTTTCTTGGGTTTTTCGAGTTTTTTGAAAGCGAAGCGAATCCGCCGCCGTCGTTTTTTTCTTCGAGGGGGGTGTGGGGGGAG
>JACQVR010000020.1 GCA_016209705.1 Planctomycetota bacterium | reverse complement strand
GAACAGAACTCCTCAGCTCATCTCCCGATCTCCACGATCTCCAGATCTCCTTGGAGATGTGGCGAGGGGGGGAGATGTGGCGATAGAAGATGAAAGATGAACAGAACTCCTCAGCTCATCTCCCGATCTCCACGATCTCCAGATCTCCTTGGAGATGTGGAGAGACGAGGAGATAGTGGTGATAAAAGATGAACACCGAGCTTTTTACTTTCGGCGATCCCGGCGAGATGGCTCGCCGCGCGGCCGAGGTCATCGTGGCCGCGGCGCCGCCGGGCTCATGGCGGATCGCTTTATCGGGCGGAACGACGCCACGCCCTCTTTACTCGCTCCTGGCGCAAGAGCCGTACCGAAGCGCGATGGACTGGTCTCGCGTCGATCTGTTCTGGGTGGACGAGCGGGCCGTTCCGCCGGACCATCCGGACTCGAATTTCCGCGCCGCGCGCGAACTCCTGATCGATCCGCTCGGCCTCCCGCAGGATCGCATCCATCGCATGCCCGCCGACTGTCCCGATCTGGACGCCGCGGCGAGAGCGTACGAATCGGAGCTGGCGCGCGCTTTCGAAACCTCGCCGCCCTCGTTCGACCTCGTCGTTCTCGGAATCGGCGCCGACGGACACATCGCGTCGCTCTTCCCGGGATCGGAGACGCTGAACGAGACGCGCCGCGGGGTCGTCGCGGCGGAAGCTCCGGTGGAGCCGCGCGGGCGCCTCACGCTGACGCCTCCGGTGCTGCGCCGCGCGGTCCGGATCCTTGTGCTGGTGAGCGGCGCCGCCAAGGCGGAAGCGCTGGCCCGAGCGCTGGAAGGGCCGTTCGAGCCGGATCGGTGTCCGGCGCAGATCCTTCGGGAAGCGCAGGGGCGCGTCATCTGGATGGCGGACGCGGCGGCCGCGTCGCGGGTGCGGGGGAACGAACCGCCAAAACGCTAAAACGCCATCGGATGCTTTCTTGGGCTTCCCTTGGCGATTTGGTGTTTTTGCGGCTCACCTGCGCTTCCAGTACTTGATCAAACCGACCGGATGCGACTTCGGCATGTCCGGTTCTGGAAACTCCTCGTGAACTTCCGCACAAAGGCTTTCGAATTCCTTGATCGCCTCTTCCACTTTACTTCGCGGCGTTCATAGGTTCTGTGTCTTAGCCTCCCGGTCGTGGAAACCGGAAATATCCTCCTTACCCCGATCGTTCGCGCGGATCGCTCAATACCACCACGAGCAGCGTCGCCAGCGGACCCAAGAGCAGCGAGATCAGAAACCACGCCAATCCGCTGCGATGCTTTCCCTGGGCCAAGCCGGCATTGATCAACGCGAGCGTTCCCCATCCTATATACCACTCTTGAGGAACAAGCATGCGCGCCTCCTTTCCCTTCTTGTTAGAAGACAAACGGCGTCGATTGTTACCGACAACCGTGCGCCGCTCCTTCAAGACCCTCCCGAAGCTCTGATAGGCCGTCACGTCGAACTGGCACTTGAGGATGCGGCCGTCCGCATCGGCCCAGACCTTGGTTCGGACATTTCACCGGAATCGCGCGAGGGAATCCCGCGCGGCGGCGCGAACCTGGGGATGGGGGTCCGATTCCGCGGCGGATTGGAGGGCTTGTCGGGCGGCATCGCCGGTTCCGGCCACGCCCAGCGATCGCGCGGCCGCAGCGCGGACCTCCCAATCCGCGTCTGCGCCGAGCGCGGAAATCAACGCCTCCAGCGCTTCAGGCCGCGGCGCCGGAGTCCCCAGCCGCAGCGCGGCCGCCTCGCGCACGGAGGCGTTCGCGTCCGCCAAGAGCGCGCCGCAGAGGAGCGATACGGTCGCCTGGTCTTCCCCCGCGCCGCGGCCCAGCCGCCGGCCGAGAACGTCGATGGCGAAGGCGCGCACGTCGGGATCGGCATCCCGGGTCAACCAGCGCAGCCGATCCACCTCCCGCGGCGTCAAACGGCCCGAGGCCATCGGCGCCGCCAGCCGGAAACGGACGATCTCGTCCGAACGCGGAACCGCGTCGAACACCTTCGACACCGTCGCCTCACGCTCCGGATCGGACGGCTCCGTTCGGCCCGCCCAGGTGGCGAGCGCCGCGGCCGCTTCCGCCATGACCTCGGAATCCGGCTCGCCATCCAAGCGCGCCCCGAGCGCCTCGCGGACTCCCGCGAATTCCGTGGAGTCGCGCAGGACGCGCGCGGCGGCCAGGCGCGTGCTGGGCGCCTCTGATTCCTGCAAGCGCCGCGCGAGCGCGGCGCGCGTTTCGGGATCTTCGACGGGACCGTGAACGAAGACCACGAGTCCCGGGGCGGCCACGACGCTGTTCGGATGATCGTCGCGCGCGAACGCCTCGCCGTCATCGGGCTCGCGCATCCCCAACGCGAGGATGAGGGTGCGTTCCAACTCGGGACGAACGCCGTTCCGCAAGGCTTCCAGCAGGACGCGTTTCCCCGCATCGCCTTCCAAGCTGCCCAGCACGACCGCCGCCGACTGGGCGAGGGCGAGCGGCGCTTCGGGATCGCGAAGCAGCGCGGCGACCTCCGCGATGGAGGCCGGCGCCTCCGCCAGCTCGCGCCGCAGGGCGCGCGCCCCGGCGAGAATCGAGGGGCGATCCTGGGACGACAGCAGGCGATTCAGATCGTCGATCGCCGGCGGGATCCGCGCCACGTCCCGCGGGGCGCCGTCAGGCGCCGCCGGCCGATCGGACCGCCTTTCCGGCGGTCGCGGTTTCCACACCAGGAGCGCGCCGGCGAACAAGAGCGTGCCGAGGGCCACGGTCGTCCAAAGCCGGATGCGCGTCATGCCCGCAGGATAGCCGGGACGGTGACGGCCGGTCAATCCGCCTTCTTCCCATGAATGGGTTCACATTTGCTTTGACCTGGGGGCCGTTTCGAATACACTCGCGTTCCTGCGACCCGCACCCATGGAGGCTCTTATGCGCCCGCGCCCTTGGTCGATCCTCCTTCTGCTCCTGATTCCCGCCGCCGCGTACGCGGACGACGTCCGCGTGATCGTCGGCTTCCACGGGAAGGCGGACCAGAGCGTCTTCGCCCGTCATGGCGGCCGCGCGGCGACGGACTTGAGCTCGATCAACGCGTGGGCGGGCTATGTGCCGGCCGGGCGGCTCAAGGCGCTGCGCGCCGAGCCCGGAATCTTGTACGTCGAAGAGGATCGGGTCCGCACGAAGACGGTCGAGCCGAACGATACGTACTACAACTTCGCGTTTTCGAAGCTGTACACGAATCGCGGCCTGAACGATCAAAAGGATGATTTCCGGCTGATCCGCTGTCCCGAAGCGTGGGGCGTCTCCACCGGCGCCGGCGCGCGCGTTTCCGTGCTGGACACCGGCTGCCAGATCAATCACGTCGATATCGGCTCGGGAACCGCCGGCAAGGTGAAGGTATGGCGGAACTTCACCGCCTCGGGAACTGAAAGCGTCTCCGAGAACACCAATGTCAGCGATTCGGACGGTCACGGAACGCACACCGCCGGGACGGTGGGCGCGCGGACGAACAATGCCCGCGGCGTCGCCGGCGCGGGATGGGATTGCGAACTGGCGATCGGCAAGGTGCTCGGGCCTTCGGGCGGCTACGATTCATGGGTCGCGGCCGGCATCGCCTGGTCGTGGCAGACGGCGGGCGCGAAGGTGATCAGCATGTCCCTCGGAGGCCAAGGGAGCAGCACGACGCTCGACAACGCCATCGAAGCGGCTTGGAGCGGAGGCGCGGTACTGGTGGCCGCCGCCGGCAATGACGGCGCGGATGGCTCGAACCACTATCCCTCGGCCCACCCCAATTGCATCTCCGTCGCCGCCGTCAACGAGGGCGGGCAGTGGGCGTCGTTCAGCAACTACGGGCCGACCACGGATATCGCCGCGCCGGGCGTGACGGTGCTTTCGACATATCCGACGGACAGCTACGCGTGGGCGAGCGGCACGTCGATGGCCACGCCGCACGTCGCGGGCGTCGCCGCCTTGGCCTGGTCCGCGTTTCCGAGCGCCACGAACGCGTTCATCCGGAGCCAAGTAGAACGGGGCGGATCGCGGTGGGTCACTGCACCGGACGGAGGGGTGATCAAGATTCTCGATGCCTACGCGGCGGTCACGTCGCCGGATACGACGGCTCCGGCCGCTCCCTCGGGCTTGACGGCGACGGCGGCCGGCCCGAGCCGGATCGATCTGGATTGGGCGGACAATACGGAGGCAGATCTGGCCGGGTACAACGTCTATCGGTCCGACGACGGCGGACTCACGTTTGGCCAGGTGGCCGCGGGTGTGGCGGCCAGCTCGTATTCGGACACCGGACTCGTCGCGGCGTCGACTTACTTTTATTACGTCACGGCAGGCGACACGTCAGGCAATGAATCGGGCGCGTCCAACGTGGCGTGGGCTACGACGGCGGCTCCGGATCTCGAGGCGCCCACCGCGCCGTCCGGCTTGAGCGCGACCGCCGTGGGCTCGAGCCGGATCGACGTGGACTGGGCGGACAACGCGGAAGCGGATCTGGCCGGGTACAACGTCTATCGTTCCGCCGATGGCGCCGTCTACGACCAGGTCGCCGCAGGCGTCTCGGGAAGCGCGTACTCCGACGTCGGCTTGGCGGCGTCGGCGACTTATTACTATTTCGTCACGGCCACGGACACGTCGGGCAACGAGTCGGCGCCGTCCGGCGGAGCTTCGGCGACGACGGAGGAGGCGCCGCCGGCGCTGAGTGTAACTTCGATCACGCCGAATTCCATGGCGGTGGGAACGACGATTCAAGTCACGGTGACGGGTACCGGTTTCTCCGCCGGGGCCGTCCTGACGTTCGCGAACGGAGCAGGCAAGTCGCCGCAAGCCGCCAACATCGTGGTCGTGGATGCGAACACCATCACGGCCGACGTGACCGCCGGCAAGGGAGGCCCGCCGCGGGATCGGGTATGGGACGTGGTGGTGACGAATCCCGGCGGCGCGTCTTCCAGTCTGGCGGGCGGGTTCACGGTGACGCCGTAGGAGCCGCCACCCGCCAGTTGATGATCAGTCGGGGGGTGTCCGAGTCCCACGTCCCGAGTCCGACGTCTCAACCCGCTGGACCTGTACACACCACCGTAACATCTTCTCGCCGCGGAGAACGGCGAGACCGCAGAGATCTTTTTGGGGGTAAGATTCTTCTCTGAGACCTCCGCGCCTGCGCCGCCGCCCTCCTTCGCTGCGGCTTGTATGGCGGCAGCTTCGGCGGGGTCTCGCCGAAGCCCTCAGGGCGGAGGCGGAA
The DNA here is from genome assembly GCA_016209705.1 of Planctomycetota bacterium. Classification (GTDB taxonomy): domain Bacteria; phylum Planctomycetota; class MHYJ01; order MHYJ01; family JACPRB01; genus JACQVR01. The sequence continues at coordinate 1,246 of JACQVR010000020.1, read as the reverse complement.
AGCGGCGGCTACGGCGTCGCGAAAGCGCGCTCTCAGCAGTGAACTTTCCGTTTCAGTTGTGGTGAAGCCGTCGTACTTCTGCAGCGCCGCGCTGAACGCCCTTGAGGTGAACCGCTGAATCTCCAAAACGCCGAACACCGCGTCGCTACCGAAATACCTTGAGTGGCGTTTTTGCGGTTAGGCGGTTGAGCGAAAAAAAAAGCCCCGCCGGTTTATCAGATTGCCTGAATAACCGGCGGGGCTTCCACAACGGTAACGATTAGGACTTCTTCGACTGCACCTCGACCTTCACCCCTTTGATCCGATCGAAGGCGCGCTTGCTGAGCAGGCCCTTATGGATCCACACGCCGAGCGTGTTCTCTCCCATGCCGTTGACGCGCATGACGCCCTTGATGGCGATGGCGGCCTGCACGAACGTGTTCCATTCGCCTTCCACGAGCTTGCAGGTCACGTACTCGTACGTTTTGTTGATCGTGACGCCGCAATTGGCCCCTTGCGCGGCCTTTTCCAGCTCCTGGATGTCGAGCTCGGTCAGGTTGGCGTGGAGGCCGATCGTTCGGCCTTTCGCCTCCAAGCCGAGGACCCCCTTGACGTCGCCGATCGCCTCCTGGGCTTTCTTGACGTCGCCGTCCTTGTCGGGGTTGAGCGCGACCACCAGGTGCACGTGGTTGAGAATCAGCGCCGGGACGCCCGCCCTGTTGATGGACGCTTCCAGCGAAGTCAGGTCCTCGCAGGTTCCCTCGTAGACGAGGCCCACGGTTCCATCGACGTTGCGCTTGATGTGCTGCGCGCGGTCGTTCTTCTCCAGCGCGGCGGTGAGCTCCGACACGACCGTTTCGGCGTCGGTATAGCATTTGAGCACGACATCGATCGTCTTCTTAGTCGGCAACTTCTTCGTGCTCTCGCCCGACCCGTAGCCGCCCGGAGGCGGTCCTTTTTGTCCCCCACCGGAGGACTTTCCGCCGCCCCGTCATCACTGCGCCGCCGCCGCGGCCGGCCACCAGGCCGTCACGAGCACCGCCACGGCCACTGCCAGAACAGAAGCATGTTTCATAGATCGTCTCCTCGAATATATCTGATACGTGCGAGTCGCCTTCTGCATGAGATCCGCCGGTGGACGATCCCGGCGGGATACAGGGCTGGCTGACTCGACTTCAGTTTCACGGGGAGGGGGGCCGCGCCGCCCGCCTGCGCCAGTTTAGGGTATACTCGAAGGCGGGGCGAGAGGGAGGGGGCCTCGATCGCT
>JACQVR010000017.1 GCA_016209705.1 Planctomycetota bacterium | reverse complement strand
CGATTCCTCGACGAACACGTCCCGGTAGCTGGCCGCTTCGTTGAAGGCCGGATGCGCCGGATCGATACTCCTCTCTACCCGCCCCTCGCCGTTCGGGAGGCCCTCGTCAACGCACTGGTCCACCGGGACTATTCGATTGACGGCGGCGCTGTCAGCCTGGCTCTTTTCGACGATCGCCTGGAGATCTGGAGCACGGGTGTCCTGCCGTCCGGCCTGACGCCGGAAAAGCTCAAGGGCATGCATGAGTCCATCCCGCGGAACCGGCTCATCGCGGACGTCTTCTACCGCCGAGGCTTGATCGAGAAGTGGGGACGAGGGACGAACAAGATCCTCGCCGAGGCCAAAAAACTCGCCTGCCCGGAGCCGGAGTTCGAAGAGATCGCGGGGGCGTTCGTCGTGCGCTTCAGGCCGGCCGCTCTTCCAAAAGAAGTATCGGCGGTCACCGAAGGTTCTACGCGTGATGAGAAGGTGCTCGAAATCCTGCGGCATCACGGCCCATTGACGGGCCCGTCGATCCTTCAGAAGCTGGGCGAGAAAGTCACCCTGCGGACCCTTCAGAGGGACCTGGCGCGTCTGCGCAAAGGCGGTCGAATTGTCGCAACCGGTCGAAAACGGGATAGGGTCTACCGGCTGGCTGGCCAAGAGGCGAGGGGTGGAAAACGACATCAAAGCGACACAAAGCGACACAAAACGACATGATCCGCGATTCGCGAAGGCGAAGAATCGCGAAGTTGGCGATTTCGCGATTCCCTTGGGCTCCAACGCCGGAACACTGGTGCCGTCGCGGAGTGGTCATAATGACGACAGGAAAGACGACACGCACATGTCGTCATTCGTGGCGCGATTCGTGCCACCTTACGGGCGGCGTCGAGACCTGGGGCCGGGGATACAAGCCACCCCATCGAGATGGGCCGGCGGTACGGGACGCAGCCAGAGTCACGGCCAGAGTCACAGCCAGAGTCATGCGACTCTCGTCATCCTTCGAATTTGCCAGTACGAGGAAATCCGTAGTGATCGCCGGGCCGGCCCCTCAAGCTACCCCCCAAGGCGTAAGCGTGCTCAAAGCGGCGCTTCGGCCCGCTTCAAGGGCCGGCCTGCAGGAGGCCTCCGGTCTCGCAGACCGGAAGCACTTCCGCCAGATGTATCTCGATCCCCTAGTCGCGGCCGGATGGCTGCAGATGACTATCGCCGACAGACCCACCAGCCCGCGGCAGCGGTATCGCACGACCGTGGTGGGGAAGCAGGTGATCGAAAAGGGGTCCCCGTAATGGAAATGAGTCCGCAGGACAGATTTCGGCCGAAGTTCACGATCACGAACGCGGTGACCGCGGCGCTCACGCGGATCGAGCGCGCGCGGGGTTTTCTCGAGGCGGCCGAGCTCTCCGAGGACTGGGTCCGCTCGATGGGCGCCCGGGCGCTGGTCCTGGAGGCGCATCACACGACCCACCTCGAGGGTACGCGGCTTACGCTGGAGCAGTCGGAGATGATCCTGGCCGGCAAACGCGTGCCGGAAGCCAACCCTGACGACGTGCGTGAGCTCCTGAACTATCGCAAGGCCTTCGACTTCGTCTCCAAGTACCTCAAGAGCGGCGGGCCGATCACCGAGGGGCTCATTCGTGAGATCCACAGGCGGCTGGTCGAGGGCGTCCGTGGCGGAGCGGCCGCTCCGGGCGCGTATCGCAAGGTTCAGAACTACGTGGTCAACTCCGCGACCGGGAAGGCCGTCTACACCCCTCCGCCACCGCAAGATGTGCCGCCTCTCATGCAGGAATTGGTGGCGTGGCTGAATCAGCCCGGCGATGTCCATGCCGTGCTCGTGAGCGGCATCGCGCAGTTCCAGCTCGTCCACATCCACCCCTTTGTCGACGGCAACGGCCGCGCGTCGCGGCTCCTCGCGACGCTTTGCCTTTACCGGGCGGGCTATGACTTCAAGCGCCTCTTCACGATCAGCGAGTACTACGACCGTGACCGCGCCGCTTTCTACCGGGCCATCCAGAGCGTCCGGGAGCAGGCAATGGACATGACCGGCTGGATCGAGTACTTCGTCGAAGGCCTCTCGACCCAGATGCAGGAGGTCACCGAGCGCGGCAAGAGATCCATGAGGCGGGATGTACTCGTCAAACAGCACGATCTGAACAAGCGTCAGGCGGCGATCCTTGGACTCCTGTTCGAGCAGGATGCCGTCCGCATTCCGGAATTCGAAGCGCGCTGCCCGGGGGTGAATCGAAGGACTCTCCAGAGGGACCTAGCTCAGCTGGAGGAAGTTGGGCTCGTTCGCCGCAAAGGCGCCGCTCGCCAGGCAGCTTACTTGTTGGGGGCCAAGGTATAAGAATTGCGACAAATCGCGACACCGAATCGCGACATATCGCGACAGGAGCTGCGACAAGCTGTGACGGTGTGCTGTGACAAAGGGCGGTCCAGGGCAAAAATTCGGAAACACCGAAAAGTTCGAACTTGCGACAGACTCGCGACAGAACTTGTGACGTTCGTGAGGGGGGCGATCCGATGGGGTTCAAGCGGGACGACCGGCTGTTCACGCTTGAGGTCTGCATCGTCAACGGCCCAATGACGGAGAAGTTCGTCAAGCGGAATCGCGCGGTCTCGAGGACCATTCAGATCCGGGGCGACCAGACGTTGCGGGAGCTGCACCGGGCGATTTTCAAGGCGTTCGACCGCGAGGAGGAGCACCTCTACGAGTTTCAGGTCGGCGGCAAGGGATCGCGAGATCCCAAGGCCAGGCGTTATTCCCTTTCGATGGCAGCGGACGATCCATTCGGAATGGATGACCCCGCTGGCGACGTGACCCGCACGACGATCGGGTCTCTCGATCTCAAGGCAAAGCAGGCCTTCGGATACTGGTTTGACTTCGGGGACGACTGGCGACACCAGATTAATGTGATCGCAATCGCAGATTTGGGACTGCCGGGGAAGTACCCCAAAGTGACCAAACGTGTCGGGGAGAGTCCGCCGCAGTACGTCGATTGGGACGACGAATCATGATCCAAGAAACAGTCAGCATCCCGCGACCGGCGAGTCCGAACATCGACGAGGTCCTCGACGAGTTCCTGCGCGAGCAGCGGCTTCGGCTGAAGCGCGCGGTGCTCTCGCACTATGAGAGTGTCATCGACCTCCTCCAGCAGCACTTGAACGGCTACGCCTACGAGAGCCTGTCGAAGCCGGAGTCCGCGCTTTTTGACAAACACTACAACGCGAAGGGCGAAGACCATCGCGAGTTTTGCCAGCTCTTCGGGCCGGACAAAATCGTCGGGAACCTCGGTATGTTCCTGGGATACTTCATGATCCGCAAGGTCATGGCCGGCGCAACGCTCAAGCGCGCGGCGGGCACCGTCACGAAGCGGCTCTCGAAGTGGCTTGCGGAGAAAGGATACACCTCGAATGAAGCCGCCGCAGCGGGGCAAGAACGAGGCGCGGACGCCGCGCGGGATCTGCCCAAGGCCGAGCGCGCTGCCAAAATCCTTTTCGATGCTGCCGACGCGGTCCCCGTCAACCCAAACGAGCTGGCCGACGAGAACTATCTGGAGTTCGATCACTTTACGCTCGGCAAGGTGGAGCCCGGCAAGCTATGGCTCGATGTCTACGAAGGGGGTCGAACGCGGCTCCTCGGCCCCATCACGGCTCCGAAGAAGGCCACCGACCTTGTCCAGGAGGGTTGGGAAATCAGCTGTGGTCTGGGGCGCGTCCGCGGCAAGTGGAGGATCATCGAGATGGGGAACATCTATCCGTAACGAAGGGGGAACCATGGCGGGCGAACGGGTACGGCAGCTGTTGTCGCCGGAGAGGTAAAGATGATCGAATTCCACAAGATCTGGATCGAGCAGTGTGAAGGTGCCCGCGGGGTCAAGGAGGAGTTTGGAACCGAGAAGGCGCTCGGATACCTGATCGGCGAGAAGCTCGTGAACTTCATCCGCGCCTCCGACACGCGCCCGGAGTTTTCGGCCGAGCTGCCCAACTTCGTCGCGGAGGTGAAGCTTATCTTCGAGCCACACGAGATCCGCGGGTACTTGGAGAACGTCCGCCGGATCGGCGCCATGGGACACGTGGCGACGGACGAGGAATTCGAGTTCATGCGCAAGGCCGGCGCGTTCAATGAGGACCCGGTGCGCGGCGCGGCGGACGTCCTTCTCGTCGAACGGATCAGGGAGATGCTGCTGGAATGAATTGATGAACGCCCCAATGAGGTTTACGGAGCGCCAGGGAGAGATGCTGGCCTTCATCCATCGCTTCACGGCAAAACATGGCGTGGCGCCCTCATTCGAGGAGATCGCCTCGCACTTCGGTACCAGCTCTCCGAGCGTCAACGGCATGATCAAAACGTTGGTGCGCCGGGGGCTGCTGTCGCGGGTTCCGGGCGTGGCGCGCTCCCTGCGCGTCCTGGTCCCCGCATCGCTCTTGCCGAACAGCGAATTCGGCTCTGCTATCGGGCGCCGTGAGGGTTCGCGGCAGGCCTACAACGAGGCACCGTCTTTGACGGACGTGGCGTTCGCCGTCGCGGTTTCTGTCGTCGACGTATTCAAGGAGGGCCTTGGCAGGGCGAGTGACGCCTCCGATCTTGTTCTGAAGGCGGCGAGCGCGGTTTACGATTCGCTGCTGAAGATCGGAATGACCAAGGAAGAGGCGCGGGAAGCGGCGAGGTGCGTGGCTGCGGAGGCGGCACGATGTCAACCCGATGGGCGCGGGATTTCTGTCCGTCGACGCCGATGGACGAAATTGTGAGCTGCACCACGACGCAGTTGAGCGTTCCTTGACAGACGAGGAAACCGTGGGACACAGGAAGAAGCCGGGTACCCCGGGCAAGACGACGATCCCGCCTGAAATCGTGTCCTCCGTAACCCGCCGCCTGTTGAACGACTTCAGAAAGCGCGGCTATGAAATCGACCACGACCTCTTCATCGTCCCCCAGCAGTGCTACCTGTACCTTGAAGTGGAGCGAAAGGAGTTTGGAACGACCAGACTGCGGGTGCCAGTCACTCTGAGCTCGACTACCCATATCCCCCTGGGGCGGTTGAAGTTCATGGGAGGTGCGAGGAAGTGGGAATACCAACCCTACCGATACTCCGACGAATATTGGGATGACCGCGGCACGGAGCTTGGGACGCCGGAGGATCTCCTGTTATCGATGGTCGTGGAGCGTTTGTCTTGACGCCGAAGCTGGCCGGGTTATCGGCTATAATCAGAGCGGCAAAGAGAGGGGGAGATCATGAGCGTCCTGCTCGCACCGCTGTACATCGTCCGCGCAGTTCTGTCGTTCCTCATCCGCCTTCCGGCCGCCGTGCTGATGTTCGTGGCGTTCGGCATCTGGAAGCTTGCAAACTGGGTGAGTCCAACGCACTCCTGTGAAGAATGCGAAGACGATTCGTCGTCGGACGAACACAGGCCGTCCGCCGAGATCCTCGTCATTCCGGATCGCGTGTTCCGCAGGATGATGCGACGAGGATCGGTTTCAGTCCGGTAGCCGCGCCGACGGGCGCGAGGTCAACCTCCTCCCAATCGAGGTCGCCCGCGCGATCAGCTCCAAATCCCACCCCCGCTACCTTTCCATTGAGCCTCAATCCGGAAGAGATTTCTCAGGCGGGTTTGGCTTGTTTCCTGATCAGAGCGAAATTGTATTCGAAGTCTCCCTTCTGCATGTCGAAAGCGTTGACGCCGTGGACGTTGGACCCGAATCCCTTGAATATCAGGTCGGGGTCACGCCTCATGAATCCGGTTTCAGGCCCTGGAGTACCGTCGGCAGAAGCTCGGTTACGGTCGGGTGAATGTAGACCCCCCGCGACATGGCCGTGTAGGGTGTCTTCGAATACATAAGGGTCAGGAGCGACTGGACGACTTCGTCTCCCCCGATGCCGAGGATCGCGGCGCCAAGGATCTCCTTCGAATCGGCGTCGGCCAGAACTCTCATGAAGCCGTCGGTTTCGCTGCGCTCCTTGGCCCGGCCGACATGGAGCATCTTCCGGAAGCCGACGAGGATCTTCCGGCCAGATACGCGCGCCTGTCGGAGCGTCATCCCGGCCCGACCCAGGGGAGGGTCGATGTAAAGGGCATAGGTCAGGATTCGGTCACTGGCTCGGCGGTTGTCTCCGTCGAATAGGTTTGCCGCCACGATCTCGAAATCATTGTACGACGTATGTGTGAAGGCGCCTCGACCGTTGACGTCTCCCAGCGCGTACACGCCGGGCACGTTCGTCTGGAGTTTGTCGTCGACTTGGATGTATCCCTTTTCGTCCGTCTTGATTCCCGTTTTGTCGAGTCCGAGATCATCCGTATTGGGAACGCGGCCGATGGCCATCAGGAGGTGCGAGCCGACCACCTCGGGCTCGCCGTCCGTGCAGACGACTCCGACACGAACCCCCTTGGGATCCTTGGCGAGCCTTGTGCACTCCGCATTGAGCCGAAATCTCACCCCTTCTTTTTCCAGAATCTCCTGAATGGCGGCGGATACGTCTTCGTCCTCCCGCGGGATCACCCTCGGCCCGCGCTGGATCACCGTCACTTCGCTTCCGAATCGCTGGAACATCTGCGCAAACTCGAGGCCGATGTAGCTCCCTCCGACGATCACAAGATGATCGGGCAGGAAATCCACATCCATCATGCCCGTATTGGTGAGGTACTCGATGCCGTCGATGCCGAGCAAGTTGGGCCGGACCGCTCGCGCCCCGACGTTGATGAAGATTTTCTCTGCTTCCAGCGTGCGGCCGTTCACGCGAACCATGTGAGGCGATTCGAAGGAGGCGTGACCGCGAATGAGATCCACGTGCTTCATGCCTTCGAGCCAGGAGATGAGGCCTTTGTTTGAAGATCCCGAAATCTCCCTCATCCGCTCATTGACCCTCTTCATGTCGACGCGGACGGCTTCTTTCCGGACGACGCCGAAATCAGCTCCCCGGCGGGCTATATGCGCGGCACGCGCGCTGGCAACGAGCGCCTTGGTGGGGATTCAGCCTGTGTTGACGCACGTGCCGCCGACGTCTTTCCGCTCGATGATCGCGGTTTTGAGCCCTTCTTGGTCAAAGCGCCCCGCGAGCGAGGGTCCAGCCTGACCCGTTCCGATTATGATGGCGTCGAATTTGTCGGGCATAGCGCCTCCGTGATCCGGTTGGGCATTCTTGGCAGATTTTCAGCGTACAATCCCGTGCGTCTCCGCGCAACGCCCCCCTTCCAGCCACTGGGCCTGAAATCGCTGCGGCGGAAGCGGTGGGCACGACGGCCAAGCTGAAGCGCGTGGAGCGGGCTGGGGCGGTCGCGGTGGCGGAGGAGGTGGCGTGAGTAAACGCCTGCGGCTTAACACTACGGCGATAGTCAGGGATCCGAAGCGAAATTTCCCGCTTGGGCCTATGCTTGTTTCACTTGATCCAGATCCAAGGGTTCTTAATATCGATGGGACAAGACTCGTAGGAGGCACGTTATGAAACGGTTGTGTGGCACAGCAACGGTCATCGCGCTTTTCGCGGCGATGCTGCCTCTGGGCGCCCAAGAGGCCCAGGATGAAGCCGGGCCATCGATCGGCGGCATAGCTGTTCAGGTTCAGGGTCAGGATGGCTCCAATCTAGATGGGCAGGAGTTGTCCGATGTGCTGAACGGGTTGGACTTGCCGGGGGCTTTTGGACAAATGACGCTCGGCCAGGACGGATCCGTCCAGGGCTTTACCGTCCAACTGAGGGGCGGACCATTTACGATGGACAAACTGGCTTTCGATGAGCTTGCCCCGGAAGGTGGGACCGGCTTCCACAATAATCTTGGTGGACTCTTCGGGGGTGGCAGTGGGTTTGGGTTAGGGGGGGACAAAGAATAAGAATCCGGTAAAGCATATCAAGGAACCCCGGCGGCGCCACCGCCGGGGTTTTTGTTTGGTGCGCTGGACATGTTCGACAGCTTGGAGGTGTGAGTCCTCTTCCAACCTGATGGACGTGAAGGATAGCGAAGCGCAAGGGCTGTGCCGTGAAAGCCACGTTGGCCGCTCAAGAGCCCGGAGTTGACGGGGAACACCAAGCGGCCGCCTCTGAAGCTGGATCCGGGCTGGGCCAACCGGCTATTCGTGGCGTGCGGCGGTTCCTGGCGAGGGTACTTTCCTCTGTCGGGCGAGGTGTTGTGGAATCCCGACGATCAGAGCGCGCCGTGCGCGCTGATCTTCAATACGCGGGGCTGGACGAGGATTCCCCCCGTCCCTGTGAGACGTTTTCGCTGCTGGCGCTACGTCGAGGCGGCGACCCTTGGCGTCCCCACGCCTTCGGCCGCGCCGCTCAAGCGCAACTTGAAGGACTCCTTCAAGGACTACTTGAAGAGACGCGCCAAAAGCGCTGGATCTACTTCAGGCGCGAAGCGCCCTGAGCTGCTCCCCCAAGTACCTCCAGAAGTTCCCCTCTCTCCTTCGAAGGACCACTGGCCGTAAGGGTCCCGGGCCCATACATAGGGGTTCAAGTCCCTCACGGCCCATTTGACCGGGGTTCCTCGCCGATGAGCTCGACGGCGTCGATCTCGTTCCAGCCCGCGACCCGAGAAGTGTCCAACGTGATCCGGATGGTGCGCGTGTCGAATGGCGGCGCGTCGAAGCAAACCTCGAACCACGCGGGCGGCACCTTCGTGGGATCGACTCCTCTCCACATGGCATGCCATTTTTTCGCGGTATCGACCGCCTCGATCTTGACGACCGCTCCGGGGTTGTGGGTCTCGTGGATGCGCACCTTGACCGGGCGCACCAGACGCTCGTACGTCAGCTCAATCCATGCCTCTCCCGCGTCCTGTTCCCTGGTGGTCCATGCCGTAGCAATGTCTCCGGCCTGCTCGGTATCGGGCTTTCCGGTCGCCTGCTTGGCGTTCCATCCGTCCGGGCTGTATTCCGAAGACGCGGTGGCGTCCACGGCCCACTGGCGCAAAAAGCCGTCGCCATAGTTGATCTGGTTGATCCTCAATTGGCGGACGATCCAGTCGATGCGGACCCGAACCTCGGGCGGGCTTTCGTCCTTTCGGAAGTCCTGAAGCAGTGAAATGGCCCCGGGACCCAGCCGGATGAGGTTCTCCGTCGCCCGATCCCGCACCGCGATGTCCCGATGGTTGAGGTCGGATATGAGCGCCTTCGCGGCCTCCAGGATCAGCTTGCGCTCCCGGTCCAGAAGGCTCGCCACCTCCAACTCGACAGGACGCGCCTTCTGGCGTTCCTCCACGGCTTTCTCGTAATCGGCCCGGTCCAGCGCGTGCAACGCAGCTTCGGAATGGCGGGCCGCCTCCTTTTGCTTCGCGACGACCGCTCGGCGCAGCTCCCGCAATTCATCGATGAGGTCGCGGTCCTGGACCCCCAGGCACAGGAAGACGACGATTGCGCATGCCCCTCGAATCATGGCCATTCCTCCCTCGTTCAACGGACCCGGCCAGCCGTCCGCACGCCGTGCTTGGGCCCAAAATTCATTCGCCCGCGGCAGGTTTGCCGAAGATCTGGACCGCGTCGATCTCGTTCCACCCGGTGACGGAGGAAGTATCCAGCGTGATCCGGATCACGCGCGTGGCGAACTTCGGCGGATCGAATCGCACGTCCAGCCAGCCGGGACTATGCTGGGTCGTGTCCTTTCCCTCCCACAGCACGCGCCACTTCCGCTCCTCGTCCCGCGCCTCGATGCGGATCAACGCGCCGGGATTGAACGTCTCGTGGACGCGGACGCGGACGCGGGCCGGGCGCACCGCAAACTCATACGTCAGCTCCAGCCATTCCTTGCCGCCGTTCGGTTGCTCGCTGGCCCACGCCGTCGGAAAGTCGCCCGAGCGCATCGTATTCGGCTTTCCGCACGCTTGCCGGGCGCCATACGAGTCCTTTCCGAATTCCGACGACCCCGTCGCCGCGACGGCCCACTGCGCCCACTGCCCGTCCCCGAGGATCTCGACGTCGTCGAGGTTCTTGACGAGTCGGCGCACCCGCGCCTGCGTCTCCAAACCCGAGTGGTTGGACTTCAGAAATGCGATCAATTCCGGAACGGCCGCGGGCCCCAGCTCCTGCAATCGGACGAGCGCGCGATCGCGGATCTTCGCGTCGCCTTCTTTCAAATTCCGGAGCGCCTCCCGGGCGACTTCCGGGACGAGCCGGGCCATCGCCTTGCCCAGCGCTGCCGCTTCGGCCCGCAGCGCCCTGGATCGCTTGTGATCCGCGATGGCCGTATCGTAGTCGTCGCGCAGCAGAGCTTCGCGCGCGGAGGCGTGCAAGGCATCCGCTTCGGCCGTCTTTTTGCTCCGCTCCTCGTGCAGCTTGCGCCATTCGTCGAATTTCTCCTCCTGCCGCGTCGCTTCCGCCGGGACATGGAAATTCCGGGTCTCAAGATGTGCCGCGCAGAAGGCGAGGAAACCCGCCGCGACCCGGATCGTCATGAAAGCAACCACCCCTTCCTCCGGCTACGAGGTCTCTCGCGTCGTTGAAAGCGCCGGAGCGGACTCTTCCAGCGCCGACATTGATTTAATGACGATCCCCCTGGAATCTCAGGGTGTTTTCGGAAAAAAATCCGCACGCTCGCAAAGAAGGCTCGGCCGCGAAGCGAAGGATGCGCGCCGCGGCGATGACGAAGCGCGCGGGGCGGCTGATGAACGACCCGAGGCTACGGCGGAGCGGTCATGGAGGTGCGGCGTCTATCAAGATGAAGCTGGCCATCACGAGGCGCGGTGAACAGGAACGAACCGCAAGGGCGCTAGGGTCGTCGAGGCGAGGTTCAGGGGCACGCGGGTAGGGCTGAGGTAGGGCACGGTGGTCCGCCCGGGAAGACCACGCAGAACGCGCTCCTTCCTCAGCCCATTACCCTTTTCGTCAAGTTGGTTCTTCGGCTCGTGGATCAACCTGTCGTTACTTCTTGCCCTCCGTCTTCTTGTCCCACTTCTTCAGCGCCGCATCCAGCGCGCTCTTGAGCGCCTTCGGACTCTTGCCCCCCGTGATCTTGGAAATTAGGGCCTTGGCGATGTCCTCCGTGCTCGGATCGACGATGATCAGGTTCGAGCCCCAGGTGATGCGGTAGGCCTTGCACGTTTCACAGTCCTTTGTGATCTCGTGCTTGATGAACACCAGCTTCTCATGCAGGCTCCGAACGGGATCGGCCGCCAGCGAGGCCTCGGTCTCCTCCGCATCCTTCTTTCCGTCGCAGAAGAAAATCGCGAGCGGCTTCGATTCCTTCTTCGCGGTTTCGAGGGCCGCCTCCAGCGACTCCACCCAGGGAACGCTCCGACTGTGCTTGGCGGCCATCTCGGAGATCTGTTTGGCCAGCGACTCGGCGTCCCTCGCTGTCATGCGGGCCACCTCTCCTCCTTCGGGGTCGGTGAACACGACGGTCGGATAACCGCGGACGCCGTACTTGCCGCTAATGTCCTTGTTCTTCCGGCCCCAGTCGCAATCGACCAGGATCGGCATCAGTCCCTTCGTGGCCTCCACCACCTTGTCATCGGAGAACGCACCGCGTTCTAGCATGCCGCACGGAGGTCAGCCGTCGCTGGTGAAGTAGAGCATCATGGCAAGGCCCTTTCCTTTCGCCTCCGCCATGTTCGCTTGGGGGTCATGCTTCCAAGGGATCTTCCCTCCTTTGTCCTGAGCCGCCGCGACACTCGCGGCAAGGCAAATCCACAGCGCCCCAACTGCCAGTTTTCTTGCCATCGCCGGCCTCCCTAAATCAGGTTCCCGTTTTCTATACTTTAGTACGTTCAAAACACTCAGCCGGATCCAAATATTCCGCGCCCGTGCATGCATCCCTTACGAGCGCACCCATCGAAGGGCATCGCTCGAACCAAGGAGCCGCTTGCCGATTACGTGCTCTGGAGCCCTCTTGGCTCCATGCGGTGACGAGCCGTTGATTCAGGGCCAGCGCCGCGGCCTTGGAGTCTAGCCTGGTGAGTTCCAGGTCCGGCCCGCCTTGATCGCCGCGAGCTGCTCCAGGTGGTGCACGTTGTGCTTCGCCGTGTCTTCAATCAGCCACCGAACCGTGTAGTGGGGAACCTCCGGGTGCATGCCGCGCCTCGCCAGATCTTGCGGCGTCGCCGATTTCATCAGCGCAATCAGGTTCGCTCTCAGCGCGCGAAACGACTCCTTCATCAGCTTGAGGTTTTGTTTCCGGTACGCGAACCGCTTCGCCCAGTCGTTCTGGTCCATGGGCGGAACCGCCGGCTGGTCCGCGGCAAGGAGGAACTTCAGCCGCATGAGCGAAACGAGTTCGCAGTCCGTGAGGTGTCCCAGGATCTCCTTGGCCGTCCATTTCCCAGGCCCGTATGTGCGGGCCAACGTTCGTGCGTCCCAGTCAAACGCGCGGAGAATGGCCACCATGCTACGCCGGAGTGAGGCGAGGGTCTTATTCATGGCAACGCACTTTCGATCTTTAGGGCGTCGAGCGTAGCGCGCGTCAGCGGGCAAGACAAGGAATGGTTGCCCTTTTGTCCCCGCATCCTGCGCCCGCTTATCGGCCGCATCATGCGCAAGACGATGTCCGCGGACCTCGTCGCGCTGAAAGCGTGGATCGAGCGGCAGGCTTTAGGCGAAAAGATATGACCAGGTCCCACGCCGAACTTGTTTCCGGCCCCTTCCCGAAGATAGAACTACCGGCTTTGTTCGGGGCCCCATTCCTCAAGCTTTGCCGGGACATCCTTCACTCCGCATGCCCCTGCTCTCATGGGCGCGACTACTCGTCTTCCGGATGGACCCCGAGCTTGACCTTGAGCTCCTCCTTTTTGCCGTCCCGAAGGATCGTCACGCGGGCCTCCCGTTCCGCGCCATGATCCTGCACGAGCGGCGCCAGCTCCGAGACGTCCGTTACCTTCGTTCCTTCGAATTCGACGATGATGTCGTCGTCCTTCATGCCCGCGGCTTCCGCGGCGCGTCCCTCCTGCACGGTCACCTTGACGCCTCCCGAATAGCCCGCCTTCTTGAGCGCGGCCTCGTCTTCCTCATCCAGCTCGCCGACGCCGACGCCGAGGTATCCGCGCTTCGGCGGCTCCTCCGAATCCTTCTTGCCGTACTTCTCCTCCAGCGCCCGCCGCACGACCTTCGCCAGATCCTCGCGCAGCTCCTTCAGCATCTCGTCGATTTCCTTCATGATGCGCTCTTCCAGCGCGTCGCGCGTATGGACCACGATCTCGGGCAGTCGCTTGAGCTCGGGTCCCTTGGCCGTCTCCGCGATCGGGACGAGGCGCGGATACCAGCGCTTCGCGTTGTCCCAGCAGGATTCCTTCTGGGCGTAGTCATGTCCGTCCTTGACGCACAGCTCCACGGCGCGGCCGCCGCCCATCAAACATTTGCACGTCTTGCCGCGGCCGCCGTACGGATACTCGTCGCCCGAACCGAGTTGCATGTGCCCCGCTTCGTGCACGAAAACCCACGCCGCCGTGCGGTCGAGCCTCGAAAACGTCAACCCGCACTGTCCGCCGGGCGTTACGTGCTCGACACCGGAGTAGCCTCCGCGGCCCTTGCGAACGCGGTAGTGCGCGCGCTCCCAGGCTTCCTTGTTGGTGAACACCACGACGCGGCGCCAAAACATCTGACCCTCGGTGGCGTCGAACCAGATGCGGGCCGCTTCCTCGATCATGGACTTCGCCTGCGCGAGTTCCTGGGACGTCAGGTCCCAGGCGAACGAAATCGACAGATCGAACGCGTAGACGGCCGGATGCGCGGCGCCGTCGCCCAGCTTCTCCCCGCGAACCGGCACGCCGCGGATCGCCGGAGGGTGGTGCACCTTGTTGTTGTTGCCCGCCACCTTTTGGCCGTCGAGCCGCTCCGTCCGGACCTCGATTTCGAGCGCTTCCTCGCCGCGGCGGATCTGGAGCTTCACCGTCCGGTCCAGGTCCATCGCCCAGAGCGCCGCCATGACGTCTTCGGCCGTGGGCGCGCCGCGCCCATCGAAGCGCGTAATGAGATCGCCGGCCTTCAAACCGGCCTTGTGCGCGGCCGATTCATCCGCGACCTCGACGATTCGTGTTCCGACGAACTCCTCGGCCGCCGGATCGTCCAGGCGCACTCCGAGATCGGCCCAGCCGGGTTTGCTCCGGCGCACGTCCGCCTGCGCGAACGCGGCGGACACAAGCAACAGCCAGATGGCGAGCGTTCGGATCATGGCGCACCTCCCAAGGTGATACGGCAGGCGGTGGTCGTACATGGCGCCCGGCGTCTGAAAATCTCGAGATCAGTCCTTGGTTCGCGTCGAGGAAACTTCTTGCGGTCGCCGGCGCAGAACTTTGCCGACGGGTTGATGGCGATCCGCGAATGGGGAAGGGACCCTCAACGAGACGAGCGACATGACGCGTCGGTGACTTACGCGGCGAGACACTCACCCTAATCCTTGGGGTGAGGTCACAATTTCCGTAAAGACCGGGGCCGGAATCATCGGAGTCAGCAGTGGGAACCGGTTTTCGGAACCGGAATCTGCAAATATGGATGGCACTCGTTCCATATATATGGTGGGGGGAATCATGATGCGAGATAACCGAATCGGTCGACTTTCAAGGACCAAGACCATGCGACACGGAACATGCCGTCCGTTCATCGGAGCACTGCTCTTTCTGTCGGCCCTCCCCGCCTTCGCGCAGACGGACTCTCCTTCGTTGCCGAAGGGAGTCCAGAAGGTCGCCTCAGTCGAGGGAATCACCGAGTACCGCCTCGCCAACGGCCTGCGCATCCTCCTCTTTCCCGACCTTTCGAAGCCGACGATCACCGTCAACATCACCTATCTCGTCGGCTCGAAGCACGAGAACTACGGTGAAACCGGAATGGCCCATTTGCTTGAGCATCTCGTCTTCAAAGGGACGCCGAGGCATCCGAACATCCCTCAGGAACTGACCTCGCACGGGGCGCGCCCGAATGGATCGACGTGGTGGGATCGGACGAACTACTTTGAGACCTTCTCGGCCACGGACGAGAACCTGAATTGGGCCCTCGATCTGGAGGCCGACCGGATGGTCAACTCGTTCATCGCGCAGAAGGATCTCGACAGCGAGATGACCGTGGTCCGCAATGAGTTCGAGATGGGTGAGAATTCTCCCGGGGCGGTGCTCGAAGAACGAACGATGGCCACCGCGTACCTCTGGCACAACTACGGGAACACGACGATCGGTGCGCGGTCCGACATCGAAGGCGTGCCGATCGACCGCCTACAGGCGTTCTATAAGAAGTACTACCAGCCCGACCATGCCGTGCTCGTCATCACCGGCCACATCGACGAGGCGAAGACGCTCGCGCTTGCCACCAAGTACTTCGCGCCGATTCCAAAGCCGGCGCGCGATATCGTGACACCGTACACGGTCGAGCCGACGCAAGACGGCGAGCGCGAAGTCATCGTGCGCCGGAGCGGCGACGTTCAGCTCGTTCACTGCATGTACCACATGCCTGCAGCCTCGCACTCCGATGCCGGCGCGATCGACGTCCTCACCGAAGTCCTGAGCTCGAGCCCCTCGGGGAGACTCTACCGGGCGCTGGTCGAGGCGAAGAAAGCGGCGGCGGTCAACGGCACGTTTTACGCGCTGCGCGAGCCGGGCTTCGCCATCTTTCGCGCCGAAGTCCGACACGAGTCGCCGCTTCACGCCGCGCGCGCCGCGCTCGTGGAGACCATCGAGACGTTCGCGGCGAAAGCGGCGACGGACGAAGAGGTGGAGCGCGCCAAGACGACGCTTCTCAAAAACATCGAATGGACGCTCCATCAGAGCGACCGTCTCGGCCTGCGCCTGAGCGAGTGGATCGCGGCGGGCGACTGGCGCCTGTTCTTCCTTCATCGCGATCGCATTCGCAACGTGACGGCGAACGACCTCAAGCGTGTCGCGGCGGCGTACCTAAAACCATCCAACCGGACCGTGGGGCTCTTTATCCCGACCCCGTCGCCCGACCGCGCCGAAATCCCGACGGCGCCGGTCGTCGCCGAACTCGTGAGGGGCTATCGGGGCGATCCGGAGCTCGCGCGAGGAGAAGCGTTCGATCCGTCGCCGGGGAACATCGAGTCGCGCACCCGACGGATCGATCTGCCGAACGGCGCGAAAGTCGCGCTGCTGTCGAAGGAGACGCGCGGGGACACGGTCGTCGCCACCATGACGTTGCGCTTCGGGGGCGAGCAGTCGCTGATGAACCAGGCGACGATCGCCGATGTCGCCGCGGCGATGCTGATGCGCGGCACCTCCAGGCGCACGCGCCAGCAGATCAAGGACGAATTCGACACCTTGAAGGCGCGCGTCTACGTTGGCGGCGGCGCGCCGGAACTGACCGTTTCGGTTGAGACGGTACGGAAACATCTCCCCGCCGTGCTGGCGCTCCTCTGCGAGGTGCTGCGCGATCCGGCGTTTCCGGAAAAGGAATTCAAAGCGCTCCGGCAGGAGCGGCTCGCCAGGATCGAGGACCGTAAGAGCGAGCCGAGCTTCCTCGGAAGACTCGCTTTCCGGCGCCACCTGAATCCCTATCCCAAGGGCGACGTCCGTTACATCGCGACCGTCGATGAGAGCATTGAAGAACTGCGCTCGGTTAAGCTCGATGAGGTGAAGAACTTCCATCGCGCATTTTACGGCGCTTCGAACGCGAATCTCGCGCTTGTCGGCGACTTCGATGAGAGGGAGATTACAGAGCTCACGGCAAAGCTCTTCGGCGAGTGGAAGAGCCCCATGCCGTTCCGGCGCGTGCCGCAGCTCTTTCACCACGTCGAGGCGGCGCACCGGTCGATCGAGACCCCGGATAAAGCGAACGCGTTCTTTATCGCGGGGCATTCGATTCGGCTCCGCGACGATCACCCCGATTACCCCGCGCTGGTCCTCGGAAATTTCATGCTCGGCGGCGGATTCCTCAACTCCCGGCTGGCGACACGCATCCGCCAGAAGGAAGGGTTGAGTTACGGAGTCGGATCGCAGCTCTCGGCCGGTTCACTCGACGAAACAGGCGCGTTCTTGGCGTATGCGATCTACGCTCCCGAGAACGGGACGAAGATCGAGGCCGCGTTCCGAGAGGAACTCGAGAAGGTTTTCAACGAGGGGTTCACGGTGCGGGAGGTAGCGGAGGCGAAGTCGGGTTGGCTCCAAAGCCGACAGCTCGGACGCTCGCAGGACTCGACTCTTTGCCGAACACTCGAAAGTTACCTCTTCTTGGGCAGAACGCTCTCCTGGGACGCGGAATTCGAGAAGAAACTCGAAGCGCTCACCCCGTCGCAGATTCACGAAGCGGTCAAGCGCCACCTCGATCTCTCAAAGATGACGATCGTGAAGGCGGGAGACTTCAACAACCGCGGACCAAAAAAAGAATGAGGAGAAGCCACGTCAGGATGACGGTGCCGAACTTGCTGCATACGGCACCACGCATCGATGCGATGGGCGGCATCGGCTCCAACCGCTGCTCTCGCCGTCCGCGTCGTGTCGCGTGGGAACGCGAACGAAACGTGGCCGCGGTCCGGGTCAACGGACGCCTCTCCATCGGCCGCGCGCGGGAACAGCTACACGGGGTCTATCCGGAGATTCAGAAGCGACGGCGCCGTAGCCTCGGCAGACCCTGATATGATCTTGCGGCCGTTGGGGCTGAACGCGACGGACATCACGGCGCCGGTATGTCCCTCGAACGTGCGCACGGGCTTCCCGGTCCCCGCCTCCCACATCCGAAGGGTCTTGTCGTCGCTTCCCGACAGCGCCTGCTTCCCGTCCGGACTGAACGCGACGGACAAAATGGCGCCGGCATGGCCCTCGAACGCCCGCAGGCGCGTGCCGGTCTCCACGTCCCACAGCGCCAGCGTCGTGTCGTAGCTTCCCGACAGCGCATACCTCCCGTCCGGACCGAACGCGACGGACAAAATGGCGCCGGCATGCCCCTCGAACGCCCGCAGGCGCTTGCCGGTCTCCAGGTCCCACAGCGCCAGCGTCTTGTCGCTGCTTCCCGACAACGCATACCTACCGTCGGGACTGAACGCGACAGACAACACGGCGCCGGTATGTCCTTCGAACGCGCGCAGACGCTTGCCGGTCTCCACCTCCCATAACGCCACGGTCGTATCCCCGCTTCCCGACAGCGCATGCTTCCCGTCCGGACTGAACGCCACCGACGTGACGTACTCGGCATGCCCCTCGAACGCGCGCAAGCGCTTGCCGGTCTCCACCTCCCATAGCGCCAGGGTCATATCCCCGCTTCCCGACAGCGCCCGTTTCCCATCGGGACTGAATGCGACGGACAAAACGGTACCGATATGTCCCTCGAAAGCGCGCAAGCGCTTGCCGACCTCCACTTCCCACAGCGTCACGGTCGTGTCCCCGCTTCCCGACAGCGCATGCTTCCCATCCGGACTGAACGCAACGGACAACACGGCGCCGGCATGTCCCTCGAACGTGCGCAGGCGCCTGCCGGTCTCCACCTCCCACAGCGCGAGCGTCGTGTCCGCGCTTCCCGACAGCGCGTACTTCCCGTCCGGACTGAACGTCACCGACGTGACGTACTGGGCATGTCCCCCGAACGTGCGCAGGCGCTTGCCGGTCTTCACGTCCCACAGTCCCAAGGTCATATCGCCACTACCCGACAGCGCCTGCTTGCCATTGCGGCTGAACGCGACGCACGTCACGCGCTCGGCGTGTCCCTCGAGCGCGCGCAGGCGCTTGCCGGACCCCACCTCCCACAGCGCCAAGGTCCTATCCACGCTTCCCGACAGCGCCTGCTTGCCGTCCGGGCTGAACGCGACGGATGACACGCCTTGGGCATGTCCCTCGAACGTGCGCAGGCACTTGGCGGTCTTCACCTCCCACAACGCCAGGGTCCGATCCCCGCTTCCTGAAAGCGCGTGCTTCCCATCCGAACTGAACGCGACCGAAGTCACGGCGCCGGTATGTCCCTTGAACGCGCGCAGGCGCTTGCCGGTCTTCACGTTCCACAACGCGAGCGTCATGTCGACGCTTCCCGACAGCACATATTTCCCGTCCGGGCTGAACGCGACGGACCACACCCCCTGGGTATGTCCCTCGAACGACCGCAGGCGCTTGCCGGTCTTCACGTCCCACAACGCGAGCGTCGTATCGAGGCTTCCCGACAGCGCCTGCTTCCCGTCCGGACTGAACGCGACGGACCACACGCCCTGGGTATGCCCCTCGAACGACCGCAGGCGTTTGCCGGTTTCCACGTCCCACAGTACAAGAGTCTTGTCCATGCCTCCCGACAGCGCGTACTTTCCGTCCGGACTCAGGGACACACAAGAAATCAGACCCGCCATGCTCCCCCGCACCGTACCGAGTCGCGCGACCGCTCCCCCGGGAAGATAAACGCCACGCACGTCGTTCCGGCTCGTCGCCGCATGGTGGATATGCGATCTTCCATGAGCAGTGAGACCGTTGCCGATCAACACGCCAAACAGCGTCAGCGAAAACATCCCTCGAACGGGATGGAGATGCCGGCTCCAGTTGGAATTGATCGGCGTGTGGGGCCTCATGAGAAATCCTCCCTGGCATTCGAACGCGGTTCGACCAGTTAGGGACGGCGAATGCACGCCCGCGGCCAGCATTATAACGAGAAGCCGTCGAATGTGATTTTATGCCGGGCCGGCACCGCGGTCTGAAGCGCGAAATCCAGAGCCATCCGCCGGCGGATGCCGATCAATCTCCGCGACAAAGGCTTCGGCGCCCGGGTAGGCGGGCACGGACATACTGAGCGGAACCGAGCTTGCTTTTTCCAGGGAAGCGCCGTCGGCCAGAGGTGTTGGTCCTTCATCGCCGCATCCGGCAAGGATCGCGCCCATCAGGATTGTGGGGATCGCGTAGCGAAAACTGCGATGCATGGCGTGCCTCCTTTCGGTTGGGTGTGCCGTGAACGCGGAGATGAAGCGCGGAACACACGCGACGATCATGGCGACTCCTGGAAATGAGGGTACACCTCGACCCGGTCCCAGGGAAGCCGGATTTGCGCCATTCCAGATATTGATGGACCTATTATAAATTATGGAATTTTCGAACCTACCCCGCGAATAGAATGGCTTCATGCCGAGAGGGGTGTAGGATGTCCGCTCACATGATTAATCTCTATTCTGATACCCAGACGCAGCCTTCTCCGGCCATGCGGCGCGCGATGGCGGAAGCGCCCGTCGGCGACGAGCAACGACGGATGGATCCTACCGTCTTGCGGCTTCAAGAGATGGCAGCGGAGTTGCTGGGCAAGGAGAGCGCTCTGTTTCTGCCCAGCGGGACGATGTGCAATCTGATCGCCGTCAAGGCACATACGAAGCCGGGTGACGCGGTTCTCATCGATCGCTGGGCGCACATCGTGCGCCACGAAAGCGGGGCGCACGGGATGGTCAGCGGGGTGTTTTTCGAGCTGCTGGACGGCGACCGCGGGCGGTTCAAGGCAGATCAGGCCGAGCGGGTGATCCCGGCTCAGTCGTCGGTCTACGATTCCCCGCCGACACTGGTCTGCGTGGAGCAGACGCACAACTTCGGCGGAGGATCGGTGTGGCCGATCGATCGAATTCGAGAGGTGTGCGCCGTCGCGGGGAAGCACCGTCTCGCGACGCACTTGGATGGCGCGCGGTTGCTGAACGCCGTGGTGGCCAGCGGGGTCTCGGCCGGCGAATATGCGAAATCGTTTGATTCGGCGTGGATCGATCTCACCAAGGGTTTGGGCTGCCCGGTGGGCGCGGTGCTGGCGGGATCGCGGGCTTTCATCGAAACGGCGCTGCGGTACAAGCAGGCCTTGGGCGGCGCGATGCGGCAGGCGGGAATCATCGCGGCGGCGGGGATTTACGCGCTCCGCCACAACGTTGGCCGCCTTGCCGACGATCACGAAAACGCGCAGATCCTGGCGCGCGGACTGTCCCGGATCGACGGCATCGACCTGAAGTACGGCGAGCCGGAGACGAACATCGTGTATTTCGACGTCTCGCGGACCGGTATGGCGGCGGACGAATTCACCCGACTCCTGGAAGCGCGCGGTGTGTCGATGTCGGAGATCGGGGGCGCGGTCCGCGCGGTGACGCATCTGGATGTATCGCGCGCGGACGTTGAAAAGGCCATCGAGATTGTCGCCAAGGTCTGTCGGACGGAAAGGCGCGAAGGCCGGTAGCGGCCGTCGATAGCCGAGGCATTCCAAAAAAGCGGCTTGGCGGTTCGGGTGAATCCGTGTTATTTCAATAAATTCCGAGATAGGTATCGAGTTCCCAGGGGCTGACGCTCCGGTGGTACTGCCGCCACTCCTCGCGCTTGACCTTGATGTAGTACGCGGCATACTGAGCGCCGAGCGCGCCGCAAAGAACCTCGTCGCGCTCCAAGTGTCCGAGCGCTTCGTCGAGGGTGGTCGGAAGGAAACCGATCCCGCGCTGCTGGAGCTCATCCTCCGGGACCTCATAGAGGTTGTCGTCGTTGCACTTGCCGGGATCCATCTTATTTTCAATCCCATCGAGCCCCGCGGCTATCATGAGCGTGCAGGCGAGGTAGGGATTGGCGGCGCCGTCGATCACGCGGTTTTCGATCCGGCCCGCGGCGGGGATACGGATCATCTGGGTGCGGTTGTTTCCCCCGTAGGTGACGTAAACCGGAGCCCACGTAGCACCCGAGCGCGGGGCGCCGCGGATGAGGCGCTTGTAGCTGTTGACGATCGGCGAGGTCACCGCCGCGATCGCCTTGGCGTGATGGAGCACGCCGCCGATGAAATGATAGGCGAGCTTCGAGAGGCCGTTCGGGTCCTTTTCATCGAGGAAAAGATTGGTCTGGTTCAGGGCATCCCAAAGGCTCATGTGGTAATGCGCGCCGTTCCCCGTGAGGTTCGTGAAGGGCTTGGGCATGAAGGTGGCGATCAGTCCGTGCTGTTCGGCGGCGACCTTGACCATCCAGCGGAAGAAGGTATGGCGGTCGGCTGTCGTGAGCGCATCAGCGTAGCGCCAGTTGATCTCGAACTGGCCATTGGCGTCTTCGTGGTCGTTGGCGCAGGGGTCCCACCCCAACTCCTGCATGTGCTTGATCAGCGTGGTCATGAGCTCCAGGTTGCGATGGAGCGTCCGGAGGTCATAGCACGGTTTGACCATGTTGTCGAGCGGATCCGCGAGCGTAATCGGCCCGGTACCGTCGCGCTTGAGCAGCATGAATTCCGGCTCGACGCCGATGTTCAGCGTATATCCCTTCTTCCGGAGCGCCTCGAGGTTGCGGCGCAAGATGTTGCGCGGCGCGTAGGGCCACTCCTTGCCGTTCACGAAGACGTTTCCCGCCACCCAGGCGGTGTTGCGGCGCCAAGGGAGGGTCATGAGCGAATTGAAGTCGGGAAGGGCCATGATGTCGGGATCGTGCGGATCCTGGCCGATCTCGCCGGTGGCGAATCCCGCGAACCCGGCGCCCTCGGAGGCCATGTCCTCAAGGTGCGTCGCCGGCACGAGCTTTGCCTTCGGAACGCCGCTCATCTCGACGAACGAACAGAGGAAGAATTCGATCCCGTTCTGCCGTACGAGTTCCTTGACTTGCTTCAGATCCATCGCGAGATCCTCCACACGCATACCGGAACGCAGTTAGGACTCAGTGAGATACGGCCGCGGCGGCCTTTTCTCCCACCAGTCGATCCTGAGAAAATCTCGAGAGCGCGAAAGGTTCGATCAAAGGATTCGCCCGCCCCGTGGCCAGAAGCTCCGCGAGGCATTTGCCGGCGATCGGACCGGCCTTGAAGCCATACGTTCCCCACCCGACATCCATGAAGAATCCTTGCACCGCGTCCGTGCCGCTGATGATGGGCGAATAGTCCGGGGTGATCTCGCAAATCCCGCCCCACTGGCGGAGGACCCGAACCGAATGAAGCTGCGGGAACAGCTCCAGCGTCTGCTGGGCCATTTGCTCCAGGGTGGGCAGCGTCCCGCGAAGGCTGTAGCACTGATACGGGTCGATCTCGGCGCCGATGACGAGTTCGCCGCGATCGGTTTGATTGATATAGACGTGCAGGTTGGATGAGACGATGACCGGCGTCAGGAACGGCTTCAGAGGCTCCGTGACGCAGGCTTGCAACGGATGCGTGACGAGGGGAAGGTCGAGCCCGACCATGCGGGAGACCGTGCTCGCCCAGCCGGCCGTGCAGTTGACAACCGTTGCGGCGTGGATCTCGCCGCGGTTCGTGGTCACGCCCGTCACCCGCCGCGCTCCGTCCGTTCCCTCCGTCCGGATGCCCAGCGCTTCGGTGTGCTCATGAATCTCGATCCCCATCCGGTCGCAGGCGCGCGCGTAAGCCCAGACCACCGCGTCATGCCGAATGATGCCGCCCGGCGGGTGCCACAGCGCCGCCAAGACGGGAAAGCGCGGCCGCGCGCTCAGATCGAGCCCGGGGACAAGCCTTCGGATCTCCTCCGGACCGATGAGCGCGCTCTGGACGTCGAGAAGCTTGTTGGTCTCGGCGCGGACGCGGAGCCCGTTCACCGACGAGTCCGTGTGAGCCAGCGTGAGATGCCCGCACTGGGTGAACAGGACGTTCCACTCCAGCTCATGGGACATTTCCTCGTAGAGCCCCAGTGAAGCCAGATAAAAGGGGACGCCTTCGGGCGTGCGATAGTTGGCTCGAATGATGGCGGTGTTGCGCCCGCTGGCGCCGTAGCCGAGCCAGTTTTTCTCCAGGAGCGCGACCTTTCGGATGCCGTGCGCCCGTCCCAAGTAGTACGCCGTGGCCAGGCCGTGGACGCCGGCCCCGATGATGACGACATCGTACGAGGGCTTGATCGGGTGCCTGCGCCACAACCGATCATGTCGGAAGAGTTGCATCAGCGCGCCCTAGTGAAGGTCACGGCGGATCGTTCCAGAAGCTGAAAAGCGTTCAGACCGAAGGGTTCGATCCCGCCGACGTGCAGAACCGCGTCCCATACGAATTCCGCATATTCGCGGCCCATGAGAAGGCGGTACGCCAAGAGGCCGCCCAGATCTTTGCGCAGGAGCGTGGCGTGGATGGCGCCCAAGCCCGTCGAAGCGGCCCGGCCGTCAGGAAGCCCCGCGTCCGATACGTCGAGGGAGACGAGCCTGTTCAGCACCTCGCGGCTCCGCGGTCCCGCGAGAATGAACGTCGCGGTGACCGCGGATACGTCCAGCCACCGAGCGCACGGATGAGCGGCGCAAAACGTCCGGACGGCGCGAACCGCCGGCTCCCGATCCTCGGGACCGCACGTGACGAGCACGTGCCCGCGCGCGAGCGGCCAGACTTCCGCGGGCTCCGAAAGCGCCGGTTCGAAGGGTTTCGCGCTCTTGATCTCGATCTTCACGCCCCAGCATTCGTCCGACAACCCCGCGAACTCGCGCACCCGGCGCTCTTCTTCCGCAGGAGAGGTGAACGCCGCCGCGACCTTCCACCCGTGATGGACCGTCATCGAAGCTCCCCGGGCGAGATGCTTGCGGTACAGCGAACCGTATTTGGGAGGAGCGTCCATCAGCGTTTCTGCCTTTCCCCTTTGGGATCGTAGAACGGATCCGCCACGATCTTCGCGCGGGCGAACCGCCCGCTCAGGTGGATGTCGATCTCGCGCCCTGGGTCCGCCATGTCGGCGGGCACCCACGCCAGGCCGACCGCCTTGCCGTGGGCGGGGCTGAACCGGACGCTCGTGATCCGTCCGACCGGCTTGCCGTCACGAGCGATCGCGGATCCGTCCTCGGGAATCGACTCGTCCTGAAGGACGAACCCAACGAGCCGCTCCCGCGCGGGTCGCCCGCGCGCGCGCGCGATCCCCGCTTTTCCGATGAAGTCGTCCTTGTCCATCTTGGCCACCCAGGCCAGGTCGGCCCCGATGGGAGTGCTCGTGGCGTCGGTGTCCACGCCCACGATGACGTGGCGTTTCTCGAGCCGGAGGAGCCGCTGCGCCTCCACGCCGAAAGGCCAGACGTCGAATTCACGCCCCGCTTCGAGAAAGGTGTCCCACAGATATTCGCCGTACTCAGCCGGGAAATGCACCTCCCATCCCGTTTCACCCACGAATCCGAGGCGCATCAGAAAGCACGGCACGCCCGCCACCTCGCCCTCGGTGCAACCCATATAGGGAAACGCCTTCGGTCCCAGGTCGACCTTCGTGACCTTCCGGAGAAGGTCGCGCGCTTTTGGGCCCGCGACGTTCACCGCCGCGAAGCCGCCCGTGACGTTGGTGACGTGGACGCACATCCCCGTCCCCGCGGCCCACCATTCCAGCCATTGCTGGACGAATTCGATGTTGCCCGTCGTGGTGGTGATGAAATAACGATCGGGCGCGGCGCGGGAAATCGTGCCGTCGTCGAGGATCACGCCCGCCTCGTCGCAGATGACCGCATAACGGGCTCGGCCGACCTTCAGATCCGAGAATCGATTCGTGTAGACCTTGTCGAGGAGTTTCGGGGCGTCCGTGCCCGCGACGTCGAGCTTGCCCAGGGTGCTGAGGTCGATCATTCCCGCCCGCTCGCGGACGGCGCGGTACTCCGCTTCGACGCACGCGCGCATCGGCGCGTTCTTGTCCTTCGTGTAATAGAGGGGGCGCTTCCATTCCCCCATGTCCGTCCACACGCAGCCGAACCGCTCGTGCAGTTCGTGCATCGGCGTGCGCTTGACGGGGTGGTGGAGATGGGGGCCGGCGAGCGCTCCGAGCGGAACGGGGGCCACGGGCGGACGCGACGTCGTTGTTCCCACGGCCCCCGGCGCCACGTCCTTTCGCCGCGCGCAGATTCCGATCGACGGAAGCTGACACATCTTTCCCTGGCACGGTCCCATGGTGGCCGTGGTGTAGCGCTTGAGGGTCTCGATCTCTTCAAAGCCTTCGACCATCGCGTCCTCGAGATCACGGACGGTCTGATCCTCGCAATAACAGACAAAGGCCTTTCCCTCCCGGCTCAGGGGATGATGGAGCGGGGCGGGGGAGCGCAGCGGCTCGCGGAACGGTTCGTCATCCGCCGGTCCCCGCGGCGCGCCGGCCGCCTCCAGCCCAGCGCACCTTCCCCGAATGAGCGCGCCACGGAGGCTTGTGTCGCCTGTGACGCGTCCCGCCGCGGCCGCGAAATCCGGGAGCGACGCCGGCAGGAACGCGCCGGCCTCGTCGTCCCACACGAGTTTTGCGCCGGCCTGCGAAAGGAGCGCGGCGTCGGGCACGCGCGGTCCGCGCACGACGACGAGGTCGCACGCGATCTCCGCCCGGCGGGTGAGGAGACTCCTGACCCGCCGGCGCCCTTTGACCCGCCGCACGTCCGACGGCGGCACGACCGCCGCGATCCGCACGCCCGAGGCGCGGAGGTCCTCCGCGACGGCGCCGCCGTCCTCTTCATGAGAGACGACGGCGGCCGCATCGCCGAGTTTGAGCTCGTGTACGTTGATGAGCCGCTGGACGGCGCTGGAAAGCATGACACCCGGCAGATCATTGTTCTCGAATACGAGCGGCACCTCGTACGTCCCCGTGGCCACGATGAGCTTTCCGGCGCGCAGGTGGATGAGCCGGCGATCCTGGAGGATCCCCAGCAGGCGGCCCTCGTAGAGCCCGAAGGCGGTCGCCTGATTCAGCACTTTCACATTGGGGAATTCGCGGACCGCGGCTTCGAGGCGTCCGGCGACCTCGTTTCCCCGGCCGCCCTTGATGGCCTCCTTCGAATCGATGAGATCGGAGATCTCTTCATCGATCCGGCGGAGAAACCGAAGATGGCCGCCCAGCTTCGTCTGGTCGTCGATCAGTACGACTTGAGCGCCCGCTCCGGCGGCCGCGGCCGCCGCCGCCAGGCCCGCCGGACCGCCGCCCACGACCGCCACGTCGGCCCGCTGGTGCAGATGTTCGTAGCTCGGCGGGGCGTCCGCGGGAGTTCCCTGAATCACCCCCAGCCCCGCCACGCGGCGAATCAAGGGCTCGGCCAACTTCCACATCCATCGCCGAGTGAACGTCTTGTAGTAGAAGCCCACCGGCATGGCCCAGCCCAGTAACTGGGTTGAAGCCATAAGATCGAAATCGAGCGACGGCCATGCGTTCTGGTGCGCGACCTTCATCCCGTCGCGCACCGGGGTCGTGCAGGCACGAACATTGGGAACGCCGTCGACGTTCACCAGGCAATTGGGACACCTTCCCGCGGCGCAGAGAAGCCCTCGCGGGCGATGATATTTGAAGCTCCGGCCGAAGATGCGGCGCCCGTGACGGAAGAGCGCCGAGGCGACGGTATCATCCGGCCGGGCCGGGATGGGTTCGTCGTTGAAGAAGATCCGCGCCGAATCGGTCACGCGCCCTCCTCGGGGAAGAAGGTCGCTTCGACCGAATTGGCGCAGGTATCCCGCACTGCGAAGAACCATTGCCGGCAACCGAGGCGATGGTACCACCACTCCCGCTGCGGTCCGGCGGCGTTTTCGTGTTCGTAACTATACCGAAGCCACTCGCCCTCCGTGGCGTCGGCCGCGGGACGCGGCTTGAGCTTCCCTCCGAAGCGGAACTCGTACACGCTGCGATCGCCGCAGTTGGGGCATTTCAGGAGAAACGACATGGGTCCTCAGTGGGTTTCCTCTTTCTTCCATCCCGGGCCGCCGCCGAAAACGTGACGGGTCCCCACCAGCGGAATCCCGCAAATCATCGACGCTTCCAGCGAAAACGCCCGCAGGTCCTCGGGCTCCAGGTCGTGAACGTCGCTCTTGCCGCAGGAACGCGCGAGGATTTGGATTTCGAGCGTCATGGCCTTGAGGAGGTTGGCCACCCGTTCGGCGGCCTCGTCGATCGGGAGGCGTTTCATGAGCTCGGGATCCTGCGTCGTGATTCCGACGGGGCAGCGGCCCGTGTGGCAGTGATGGCAGTGGTACGGTTCGGTCCCGAGCGCCTTGTAGTCTTCCACGAAAACCGGCTTGTTGCAGTTCAGCGCCATGAGGGCGGCGGTGCCGATGTAAATCGCGTCGGCGCCCAGCGCCATCGCCTTGGCCGCGTCGACGCCGTTGCGGATCCCGCCGGCGATGATGAGCTGGATTTTGCCGTAGAGCCCCACGTCCTCCAGGGCGGCGCGAGCCTCGCACACGGCCGCCAGCGTCGGAATGCCCGTGTGCTCCTGGAGGATCTCCGGCGAGGCGCCCGTCCCGCCTTCCATGCCGTCGACGACGATCACATCCGCCCCCGCCTTGGCTGCAAGTTTGACGTCGTCAAACACGCGCGTGGCGCCCATCTTGACGAAGATGGGCACCTTGTGGTCGGTCGCCTCGCGGAGCTCCTCGATCTTGATGATCATGTCGTCGGGGCCGAGAAAATCCGGATGTCGCGCCGGGCTGCGCTGGTCGACGCCCGCGGGCAGGTCCCGTTGCCCGGCGATCGTGGGCGAGACCTTCGAACCCAGCAGCAACCCTCCCGTTCCGGGCTTGGCGCCCTGGCCGATCGTCAGCTCGATTCCGTCCGCCTGGCGAAGGTGGTGGATGTTGATGCCGTATCGGGAGGGAAGGACCTCGTAGATGAGCATCTTGCTGTGGTCGCGCTCGGCTTGGAGCATGCCGCCGTCTCCGGTCGTGTTGGACGAGCCCACTTTCGCGGCCCCTTTGGCGAGCGCGGTTTTGGCGTTGAAGGAGAGCGCGCCCCAGCTCATGCCGGTGATCATGATGGGGATGTCGAGTTCGATGGGCTTCGCGCAACCCGCGCCCAGCACGGTCTTTGTCGAGCACTTTTCCCGGTAGCCTTCGAGGGGAATGCGCGTCAGCGTACACGGCAGAAACGTGAGGTCGTCGAAGGTGGGCCATCGGCGCTCGCGCAGGGCGCCGAACCCGCGGATGCGGTAACGCCCGAGGTCCGCCTTCGCCTGGATGTCTTCGATGACTTCCGGCGTAAAGGTGCCGCTCGTCTTCAGCACGCGCGCGTTGTCGCTCATTACAGCGCCTCGCTCCACGTCTTCCACTCCCGCTTGTCGAAGTTCCAGAGTTTGCGGCCGGAGACGATCTTCTTGAATTCCTTCACATGCTTCTTGACGCCGTGGCGGACCATGAGCTCGCTCAGGAACGTCACGTCCGCGTCGGTGGGCGTCGCGACCACGGCGTCGTTGCCGAGATCGTCGGCGCGGCCGCCCACAAAACAGATCGTTTCATACATCGAGTCGGCGAAGGCTTCTCCGGCATCGCCGCAGACGACGAGGACGCCTTTTTGGCCCATGAAACCGGCCATGTAGCCGCAGTTCCCCTCGATGAGGACCACGCCGCCCTTGATCGCGATGCCGGCGCGTGCGGCGGCGTCGCCGTGGATAATGACGGATCCTCCGCGAATGGCGGCGGCCGCGGCGTTTCCGGCGTTGCCGTGAACGACCACGCGGCCGTTCATCATGGATTCCGCCAAGCCCCACCCCGCGCTTCCTTTGATCTCGACGTGCGGCCCGTCGATCATGCCGCCGCAGTAATAGCCCACGCTTCCTTCGAAGATGAGCGTACAGGGCTGGACGACGCCGACGGCGAGGTTGTGGCGCGCCGCCGGATTCTTGACGACGATCTCCGCGTGGCCCTCCGCAAGAAGCCTCTTGATCTCGGCATTGATCTCGCGGGTCGGACGGCCGTCGCAGGTCATGCTCGCCATAGCTTTAGCTCCCTGGCCTGGGCCTCCCGGGCGTCGGCTTCGGAGCCGAAGGCGGCGCGGATGGCGATCTCTTCCGTGGCGATCGCCACGAATGCATCATTTTCGGCCACGATCAGCGGCTTGAGCGCAAAGGGATCCTTTACAAACCCCAGGGCGTCGGCCGTGGCGACAACATACGAAAAGGAGCCGTCCAGATCTTTCAACGACGCCTTCATGGCCTCTTCAAGGGCCATCCCTTTGGAGCATTGATCGGCCAGGTAGACGCCGATGACCTCCGAGTCGTTTTCGGTATAGAACCTCACGCCGTGCTGTTCGTATCGCCGGCGCAACGTGTGATAGTTCGTGATGTGCCCATTGTGCGCGGTGGCGAGGTCGGGCGCGCCGTGGGCCCAGAACGGCTGAGAGTGGCTGAGGTCCACGCGCGACTCCGTACACAGGCGCGTGTGGCCGATTCCATGGGTGCCCCGGAACCTGGAGATACCGTAGGCGGCCTCGAGATCCTGAGGGGATCCGACCTGTTTGACGATCTCCAGGCGACGTCCCAGGCTGACCACTTCGAGGCCCGGAGCGAGGGATTCGATGAAGCGCTCGACATCCCGCGCGGAGACTCGTGGCTCCAAGAGGGCGTGGAGGTAGGCGCCGGTGACGGAGGACTCCTTGATCATTCCGCATTCGCGGAGCTGTTCGGCGACTTTTCGGCCTTTCTCTTCAAACGCGCCGCGTTCGCCCAACTTTATTCGCAGCTTAAGGACGTCGCCGGCGCCGCTGCCGTAGATGGCCACCCCGGCCGAATCGGGACCTCGGCACCCGAGGGCCGTTAACATCTTGAGGAGCGTCGCCCCGGCGGATCCACGGCGGGTCTTATCCAGGAAACCGGCGATCCCACACATGAATTACAGTGGCAGAAGCCTGCGCAGTCCTTTCTTACGGATACGGTTGAAAATCCGAACCGCATTGCCCCTTCGATGGCGCCAGGGCATCGACAACGTATTCCGAGGAGGGTTGCGGAACAACCCCGCATGTGCTCATGAATTCGAACCTTAAGGCGGGTAGAGTATCCTTCCGAAAAGCCGGAACGCAAGGTTTTCGAGACCGGGATGGAGGTGCTTCGCGGAGGGGGCGTTATCATTTCCATTATTCATGCAGCCAACGGAGATGAGCGTTTGAACCTCATCCCGTTCGTCCATTTCCAAACAGTTGCGGCTTCGCCGCGCTGGGGAGGTGGGCGGGGGTTCAGAAGCAGGTTCGATGCTCCGACCGCGCATCCCGAACGGGTGTTCCACTGTGATAAGTGCCAGCCATGGCGCGGAAGCGCCAATGTTTTGCGGGATCTTCCAGTCGAATTTCGGAAGTGACCTGAAACACGAGAACGCTCGCCCTATTGCGGCTCGATGCCTTGTGGATGCTTCCATCCGGCCTGATGGCGAAAGCCGGGAAGCAGCTTTCACGTCGAGAGGTGTTGGTCCCCACGATCCAAAAATGGTTACAGGCGGCATGGCCTCGAGTTGTCGCCATGATGAGGCTTCCCAACATCCTCCCTTTTTCGCGGTAGGCGGTGTCTTTGAGCCCGCCATCATACCACGACTGGAAAATGACCTGAGCGCCCGCGCGTTTATATTCCCGGTAGACTTCGGGATACCGCCATTCGTGGCAGATCAACAGACCACAAACGACTCCTCGAACGGTGAAATGAACGGGTCGTATTCCCGGGCTGTAATGTTTGAGATCCTCTTCGCCTTCCTTCCCCATGCAGAATCTCTTGTCGTATCGATCCACGATCCGGCCGGCCGGGTCGATGAGGTACAGTGAATTGTGAGGTTTGTGGCGCCCCGTCAGGCGATGATTGGATCCCAGAATCACCCAGACCCCAAGATCCGCCGCTCGACGCGCGATTTTCCAGGTGCAGTTTTTCAAGCGTCGCCAATCATAATCCTGGAAGGAGCGGAAATCATGACCCGCATAGCCCCCAAGGCCACATTCAGGGAATTGGACAATCTCGGCTCCCCGCTTCGCTGCGATTTCCATTTGAGACAAGATGAACTGACCATTGCTCTCGATATCGGCTGTGACTGGAAATTGGCAAGCGGCAACGGCGAGTCCCTTGGCGCGAGAGGTCGTTCTACGATGCATGCGCCGACCCTTCTCGGTCCGATCGTGCGAAGATGCCCAACCGGTCACGTGAAGTCTGATGCAAACGCTTGACTTGGCTCACGCCCCTTCTACAATAACAATCTTCATGACGATTCGCGCCGCCTATCCGTACGCGTGGAGCTGGTCCCGCTGACGCGGGACTCGGCGGCGATCCGTCTTCGGACTCACGAAAGATTGCTGGAAGAGCCCCGCTGATGAAGCGGGGCTCTTTTTTTTATGGACCTCAAGCCCGTCATCCGGGAGATTCCGGCCGACCTGGAGACGCCGGTGTCCGCGTTCCTCAAGCTCAGGGGGCGGGGCGCGCGGTTCCTCCTGGAGTCCGCCGAGCAGGCCGAGACCCTCGGCCGGCACTCCTTCATCGGCATCGACTGCCTCAAGAGTCTCAAAGTGCTGCCGGCGACCGTGCTCGTCGACGAGCGTGGCCGGCAGGATGTGATCGAACTGGACGGCCGCAATCCGCTGGAGATCGTGCGCGAGCACCTGTCGCCGCTCCAGATGGCGTCGGCGAACGCGCTCCCGGGCCTCGTCGGCGGCGCCGTCGGATACGTGGCCTACGATTTCGCGCGTTTCCTCGAAAGGCTGCCCAGCCGTCTCCCGGACCCGCTCGGTCTGCCTTTGGCGTCCTTCTTCGTCACGAGCGCGCTCGTCGTCTTCGACCACATCAAGCGGAAGATGCTGCTCGTGTCCGTCGCGCCGGACGCGCAGGAGCGCATCGACGAGATCCGCGAGGTGCTTCGCCGGCCGCTCGTCTTCGACCCGGGGCCTCCGCCGAAGCGGCGCGCGGCCTTCGCGTCGGAGCTTTCGCAGCCCGACTTCGAACGGGCCGTGGGGCGCGCGAAGGAGTACATCCGGCAGGGCGACATCTTCCAGGTCGTCCTGTCCCGCCGCGAGTCGGGCGAGGTGCAGGTCGATCCGTTCCAGGCGTACCGGGCGCTGCGCATCCTCAATCCTTCGCCCTACATGTTCTTTCTCGACTTCGGCGACTACCAGCTCGTCGGGTCTTCCCCGGAAGTGCACGTCAAGCTTGCCGGCCGCGAGGCGCTCGTCCGGCCCATCGCGGGCACGCGGCGGCGCGGCGCGACCGACGAAGAGGACCGCGCGCTGGAGCGCGAGCTGCTGGGCGACGAGAAGGAGCGCGCCGAGCACACGATGCTGGTCGATCTCGCGCGCAACGACCTCGGGCGCTGCTGCGAGTACGGCACGGTGCGGTGCGCAGA
This sequence comes from Planctomycetota bacterium, assembly GCA_016209705.1. Lineage (GTDB taxonomy): Bacteria > Planctomycetota > MHYJ01 > MHYJ01 > JACPRB01 > JACQVR01. The sequence goes on along the minus strand of JACQVR010000017.1, from coordinate 11,258 downwards.
TCTTTTCACGATCGAACGCTACTCGCATGTCATGCACATCGTATCGCAGGTCGGCGGTCGGCTCGCGGCCGGCCGGGACCAGTACGATCTGTTGTCGCTCACGTTTCCCGCCGGGACGGTGACGGGCGCGCCGAAGATCCGCGCCATGGAGATCATCGAGGAGCTGGAGCCGTCGCGCCGCGGGCCGTACGCGGGCACGGTCGGGTACTTCAGCCTCTCGGGCGACCTGGACATGTGCATCACGATCCGCACGATCCTGTTCAAGGACCGGAAGGCCCACCTCCATGCGGGCGCGGGGATCGTCGCGGACAGCAACCCGACGGCGGAGTGGAACGAGACCGCCAGCAAGATGGCGGCGCTGCGACAGGCGGTCGAGATGGCCGAGGAGGGATTGTGAAGCGCGTCCTCCTCGTGGACAACTACGATTCGTTCACCTACAACATGGCCCAGCATCTGGGCGAGATAGGGTGCGAGGTGGTCGTGCGCCGCAACGACGCCGTCACGCCCCACGATGCCGACCGGCTCGCGCCGACGCACCTGGCGATCTCGCCGGGGCCGGGCCACCCGCGGGATGCGAAGGCGTCGATCGATCTCATCCGGCACTTCGCCGGGAGGATCCCGGTCCTCGGCGTCTGCCTCGGCCATCAGGCCATCGGCATGATCTACGGCGGCGAGGTCGCGCTCGCGGAGCGGATGATGCACGGCAAGGTATCGAAGATCTACCACGACGGGAAGACCCTCTACCGCGGACTGCGCAATCCCTTCGAGGCGACGCGCTACCACTCGCTCATCGTGCGCGAGGAGAACCTCCCCGCGTGCCTCGTGATCAGCGCCCACACGAGTGAGGGGGAAATCATGGGCCTCCGCCACCGTGAGCTCGACGTCGAGGGGGTGCAATTTCACCCCGAGTCCATCCTCACCCGGGAGGGCAAAACGCTTCTGTCGAACTTCCTGGAACGAAGATGATGTTCGACTCAGTATTTGGAGTACGCTGGTATGCCAACGCCCGGATTTGGCGAAGCGTCCCGCAGGGGGGCGTCTCCTGAGCCACCGGCGCCGAGCAGGGTGGAAGCGGTCCAGCCGGAGCTGGCGGAGTACGATTCCATCCGACGTCGGGAAGCGGTGATCGTGGTCATGAGATCCGGCTCGACGCTCAAGGAAACGTCGCACATCCTCAAGGTCATCGAGAAGGACGGCTTCAAGGCGCATCTTTCGAGAGGGGAAGACGCGACGATCATCGGCGTGATCGGCGACGAACGGAAGTTCGACGGCGCGAACTTCGCCACATTGCCGGGCGTGGAGCGCGTCATCCCGATCCTCAAGCCGTTCAAGCTCGCCAGCCGCGATTTCCAGCCCAAGGATACGGTCGTGCGCGTCGACTCCGTGACGATCGGCGCGGGCCGCTTCACCGTGATGGCCGGGCCCTGCGCGGTCGAATCGCTGGAGCAGACGATCGAGATCGCCAGGAGCGTCAAGCGGGCCGGCGCGGTCATCCTGCGCGGCGGCGCGTTCAAGCCGCGCACCTCGCCCTACAGCTTCCAGGGTCTGGGCCGGAAGGGCCTCGAGATCCTCGCCGCCGCGAAGAAGGAGACGGGCCTCTCGATCGTGACGGAAGTCATGTCCGTCGAGGACGTGCCGCTGGTCGCCCAGTACGCGGACATCCTCCAGATCGGCGCGCGCAACATGCAGAACTTCAACCTGCTGGACGCGTGCGGGAGGCAGTCCAAGCCGGTGCTCCTGAAGCGCGGCATGATGTCGACGATCGAGGAGCTGCTCCTGTCGGCGGAGTACATTTTGTCACGCGACAACCGCAACGTGATCCTCTGCGAGCGCGGCATCCGCACGTTCGAAAAATACACGCGCAACACGCTGGACATCGCGGCGGTGCCCGTCGTCAAGAAGCTCTCGCACCTGCCCATCATCATCGACCCGAGCCACGCGGCGGGCGTGCGCGACTACGTGCCGGCGCTGGCCAAGGCGTCGGTCGCCGCGGGCGCCGACGGGATGATCGTCGAGGTGCACTCGCATCCCGACCAGGCGCTCTGCGACGGGCAGGAGAGCCTGACGCCGCAGGAGTTCGACGCGCTCATGAAGGACCTTCGCCCGATCGCCGAAGCCGTGGGCCGCGACGCCCGCTGATGATCGCGCGATCGTAGGCCCCGGCCGCGTCGGTTAAGACCTGTCTCAGAAGGCCTCGGGCGTCGCGACCCGCTACCTCGGATAGGGGGCACGTAGGGGTCGGAGATCTTGTGCACCTCCTTGGCGCTGAAGATCCGGTCCTGGCCGTGACAGACGGAGCACGTTTCCACCTCATCCCCGCTCCAGGCTCCGCCGGTCCTCGTGACGGGGTCGTAGGTCGGAGTGGGATCATAGGTTTGGAGCAGCATGTGCGATTCCGTCAAGTCGCTATCATGGCAGGAACCGCAGATCAAACCGAGAAGTCCGCTCCCCAAGCCCCCTCCCTGCCATAAGGCGAAGTATCGAGGCGGATCCATGGCGAAAGCCGGGAAAAGGACTGCTGTGATTTATCGCCAACATGCGAACCGCCAAAGCGCCAAATCGCCAAGAGACCTCAAAAAGGGGATCTGATGGCGTTTCAACGTTTTGGCGGCCGCCGCGAAAATGACCCAACGAGATCGGCTCCGGTTACTCGAAGGCCTCGAAGACGGTCTCGAAGAGCGCCCAAACTTCCACGGCCGTCAAAGGGCCGAATTCCTCGCCGTTGATCGTGACGAGGTACTCGTTGAATCCCAGGATTTCGATCACGACGGTGTTCACGGCGACGCCGTCGTCCAACGTGATCGTGAACAGGCCCTCGATCGACCGCGTGTGGCTCCACTCGCCGTCGGTCCGATCCAGCGTGTGGTTGATCGTGCGCGAGCCCTCCACGTCCGCCGTCAGGGTGTCGGTCCCGTTGTCGAGGATCATATTTTCAATCTGGACCGTGACTTCGGCGGTCGCGAGCATCGAGCAGTTCATCGAATCCGTCCGACTCCAGGTGATGGTCAGCATCCAGGACCACGAGGATCCTTCTGGAATCGTGGCGGTCTCGCCTGTCCCGGGGTTGGTGAAGACCAGGTCGCTTCCGGCGGTGGCCGATACGGCATGAACGGCTTCGCCCGACGCCATCGTTCCATCGACCGTCCTGACGGCCGTCACCTCGATCACGCCCGAAGCGTTGGGGAAGCGATCCTCTCCGGCCCCGTTCTCCGCGTCCAGGTCGAGAGTCAGATCCAATTGAGACGAGAAACTGAAGGAAGCCGTGAAGGACATGGACATGGAAGCGCTGGGCGTCCCGGATGAAGTCAATGCGCCGGCGACGCCGCCAAGAATGGAATCGTTGACGACTTGCGTGGCCGTGTCGACCGCACGGCCAGCATTCGAGGCCTGCTGAACCAGAAAAACCTGGTTGCCATCGGTCGCCGTTGCGGTCCCGAGGCCGCCGCCTCCGCCGCTGTCGCCGCCGCACCCCCCCATGAGAGCTACGCCCGTGGCCCAGACCACGAAGCAGTGAAGTGACCTTCTCATGTGATCCTCCTGGTTCAGCGAAGGGTTTCATGCGTCCCCAGCGGAAGAGGATTCTATCCATTCCATAATGGAAATGATACAGGTTCTTAACCTGGTTTATCATTCGCCATTTCGGGAGGATGGGCTCTTATGGCCCGGCGTGAACCCCATGATCCTATGAATGGGTACGCGGCTTGAACCCGGCGGAGGGTGCGGCGATAATGGCCCATTGAATGAGCGGCGAAGCCAGTCCGGCCCGGGGGCGGCGCCATCAGATTTTCCAAACGAATGGGGCTATGGCCGTGGAGCAAGGATGAACCAGAGACCCCTCGTTCTGGCGGTGATCATGGCGGCCGCTCTATTCGCGGACGCGGCCCAGTCCGGTCCCGGCGACGAGGGGGCCTGGCAAATGGCCGTCCAGAAGTTCGCCGTGACGAAGCAAAAGCGCGACAAGGAGCCTCGCGCGTTCAGCAACGCCATCCTCGGCCTCGGGGATTCCACCTACGACAAGCGCGACCATGACACCGTGGCACTGGTCGTTGGGGTTCTGCTGGAGGAGTTCCGGCACGATACGCCGGACGGGAGGAATGAAGACGAGATCGACGGCCTCGTGATCGAGGCCTGCGAAATCACCCTTCGCAAGGTCACCAGCAAGAAAGCCGTCTCCTACCTGATCTCGATGGCCCGCAACGCCCGCTTGAACCCCCGCATCCGATTCAGCGTGTGCCGTTCGCTGGGCTACCAAAGTGGCGAGCACAAGCCGGAGGTGACGAAGGTCCTTGTCGAAATGCTCGACGAGAACGATCCCCGGCTCCTGCTCGGCGCCGTGGACGGACTCCGTGAACAGTTGAAATCGGACCTGTCGGAGAGGGTAGAGGATCTCCTCCAGGCGGCCGGCACCGCCGCGACGAAAGCCGCCAAGCTTCTCGAGGCGGCCGGCCAGGGTCTGGAAGAGCAGCCGGCGGCCCTTCTCAAGAAGCGCTGCGAAACCGTTGCGGCGCTGCTCGAAGACGCCGTGGTGGGGTTCACCAACCGGGAAGCCGTCGAAAATTGCATGCTGGAGATCCGTGCGATCGGCAACGGAATCAAGGATGACGAGACCAAGAAGAAAGTCGCCCCACGCGTGGACGAACTCGATGATGTCGTCGGGAAGTTTCTCCGGAGCACGGACGAGCTTGCGGTGGTCCGCGAGGCGGTCGAACCCACCATGCTCGCGCTTCTGAACAAGGCGGCGGATACGAAGCAGCCGTGGGAGGTCCGCATCTCGGCCCTTCACGCCGTGACGTCCGACCGGCACGTGAGCCACGTGGATCCACTTCTGGAGACGCTCAAGGGCCACACGGCGGGCGACGGGCGGCTGCGGGTGGAGGTCATGGCGGCTCTCGGCGCCATCCTCGGCGTCAAAGACCCCCGGAGCGACGATCCCAACTGGTGGAAAAGCGCGCTGGCCGAGCGGAGGTCGGGCAAGCGGCCCAGCGAAGGGGGAGGGACCGGGGCGGTGCCCACGGATTTCTTCGGACTCAAGACGAAGTCAACCCGAATCGTGTTCATTCTGGACCGCACGCTGTCGATGGAGTTGCCGTGCACCGTCGAAATTCCCAAGAAGGACGACCCGCCTCCTCAAAGTCACGGCACCCCTTCCGGCGATGAAAAGCGGGATGAGAAGGCTCCTCCGACTCCGGACGACGGCTTGAAGAGGAGGGCGGGCGGGATCAAGAAGAAGTGGGACGAACGGAAGATCGAGAAACGGATCGACGCCTTGAAACGGGAATTCATCGGCACGATCTATAACCTCGATCCGCAGGTGTATTTTGCGGTGGTCACGTTCGCGGGCAACTCCACGAACTGGAAGCCGATGCTGGTGCAGGCCACCTGGGCCAACAAGCTCGACTGCATCCTGAAGATCGATCGGTTGAGCCTGGATTACGCCACGAACATCTGGGATGGGCTCGAAAGCGCCCTCCGGTATGTGGCCGAGCCCCAGAAACCCGAAGTCATCAAATTTGACAAGAAAGGGAACTACGCGACGATGGTGAACGGCGCCGACACGTTCTTCCTGATGACGGACGGAAATCACAACACGGGCAAATTCACCCGAGGGATCGACTTCGACGACCGCGCGTTCTTCGCGGAGTTCAAGAAGATCCACGCGATCCGGCGCACCGTGGTAAACACGATCATCCTCGGGGACACGGGAGACGACAACCCCGACCCGATCCAGCAGAAATCGCTGAAGCTCTTCAAGAAGATGGCGGAGGTTTCAGGCGGCGCGTTCGTTCATCTCGGGAAATAGACGCTCGCGCCTTGACGGCGTTCGCTTATGGAATTCCGGTTCGGCAATCGAAGATTGCCGATCCGAAATTCCAGTGGGCGGGCGGGGCTTCGAACCCCGCCCGCCGGAAAGGAAGCATGCCACGAGAACTAACCGCGGGGATCGTTGCGGCGGTGCTTTTGGGCCAGACCCCAGGTTTCCCCCTCAACGACGCGCCAAAGTCCGGAATGGTTCCAGAAAGCTCCGCCGACGCGCCCAAAGCTCTGGAGTTCCTCGCTGAAAATCAAAAAGAGGACGGTCACTGGGAGCCGCCCCCTTCCGAGTTCAAACATCTAAGTACCGTGCATGGAAAGATGGAAATCGGGCTTACGGGAGCTTGTGGACTTGCCCTTCTCGCCGAAGGCAGCGGCATCCAGGAAGGGAAGTACCGCAAGAACATTCAAAAGGCGGTCGAGTACCTCACCCGCAGCATCCAAGCCGGCGGGGCATTCGTCCCCCCGGGGCGAACCCGCGAGCCCAAGAAGTCTCACATCGCCAATGAAACCCCCTTTGCCGTCTATTTCCTGACGCAGGTTTACCACGAGACGGGATCGCCCGAACTCAAGGAGAAACTGGAGTCCGTCGCCAAACACATCGCGAAAAGTCAGTCCCCCTCAGGGGGATGGGACTACACGTACCGGCTCGAGCGACACCTCCATCTGCCTACCGTTACCAGCAACCTCCTGGCGTTAGCCCTGCTTCGCCGGGTGGGGATCCCGGTCGGCGATTCCGTCATCGACAGAGCCTTGCAGTACATCTCCTCCGTGAGTACCCGCAACGGAAATTTCAAATACGGCGAGGAGAGGTCCTCCGTCACGGATCGGGCGGCGGGGGTCCTCGTCGCCCTGGCGCACCTGGGACGGAGGGATCACGCGTTATGGGACGCCGCGGCCGCGTACCACCGGAAGAACTTCTCGCGCCACATCGAGAACGGCCACTCGCCCGCCTTTCAGCACTTTTTTATCGCCCTCGCCTCCTCGCTCTTGGGAGAGAAGGACTGGGAGACTTACGATGAGGCTTTTCGAGAACATCATTTGAACGCTCAAAAGAGCGACGGCCATTGGGAATGCGTCTTGGGGAGGAACGACAAGGCTTCAGGCCACTCCCACGGTGGCGCCTTGTTCGAGACCGCCGTCCGAGCGACAGTGCTCCAGCTAAGCAAGGGGAAGTTACTCCTGGTCAATCCCGGCATGAAACGATGAATGTTCATGTCTCAATCCAATGAAGATGTGGCGTGCCTGCGACGGTGCTGAGCCGCCTCACAACTCCCAAGAACTGTGAATCCTGAGGAGCGCTGCCGGCCGATCCTCAAGGCGGAGGTATCCCAAGGCTGGGGGATGGCGGTGCCGTCGAGATCTTGGAGGGGATACTGAACGCCGGATCAAGCGAGCCTTGATCGAGCGATTTATGGCCAGTGAGCCGCGGCGCCGCGGAATGCCAACACACAGATATAAATTTGCGTATGTATCATAGCTGATCTTAATGCTCGAATTCATAAGTCCGTGCGCGGTTTCCTGCTTTGCAGGGACCGCACGGACTTATGAATTCGAGCACGTAGTCTCTATACGCGTCTGAAAGCGAGGGTCGAATGCAGAAGGCTCTGGCGCTGCTCGCCGTGGCGACGACGATGTGCTCCGCCCAGGAGAGCGGAGAGGCTCCCCGCGAAGCCGAACGCTCCCACATCCTCTGGGCCACGTCGTGGGAGGCGGCGGTGCGCGAGGCGAGCGCGCGCAATGTGCCCCTCATGCTCATGGTGGTCTCCAACACCGGCTGACCGCGCCGAAAAATGGTGGAGTCTTCCATCATACCCAATGACGAGTTGATCGAAGCCAGCGCCGGCGTGGTCGCCGTGGCATCGGTGGCGGGAAGAGAGCACGGGTCCCTGGAGACCGTCGTCAACGGGCGGCGCGTCAGCCGCTGCAAGGTCTACCGCAACCTGACGTGCGACGACCACGAGCGGGCATCCGCCGTCGGCTTGAAGTTCCTCACCAGCGGCTTCTTCGAAATTCCCACGGTCATCTGGTGTGATCCCGCGGGAAAAGAGATGTTCCGTCGCGGCGGCAGCGACGTGCGGGAAGGCAGCTTGAAGGTGTACTGCAAACAGATCATCAAAGATCTGCATCGGGCCGTCGAAGCCACTCCGGGCCAGCAGCGCTCCCGTGCCGAATATGAAGTGCAAGGACTCCCGCTGGAAGAGGGAGAAGCCGCCATGACGGAACGGCGCTGGAAAGTGGCCGTCGACAAGCTCACGCAGGCGAAGCACGGTCCCTTCGCGACCCTCACGAAGGCGGCGGAGGAAAAGCTGGATCAAATCCGCCGGATTGGGGATCGCCTGCTCCAGGAGGCGCAAGCCTACTTGGAAGTGTCGGAAGAGGAGAATGCCCGCGAACGGCTGCAGCTCCTGAGCGGCGAATTCATCGCCCTCGACTGCGGGAAGAAGGCCGCCGACCTCCTGAAAGCCCTCGACGAGAAGCAGGCCAAGAAGAAGGAGTAGGGGATAGGGAGATAAGAAGACTCGATCTCCACGCATCTTCCGACGCCTTGCTCAAGGCAACAGCCAGATCAAGGCGGTCGTATCCGCGGACCCCGAGATGATCCTTCGACCGTCGGCGCTGAAGGCGACGGAATATACTGAATCTTGATGTCCCTCGAACGAGCGCAGGCGCTTCCTTGTTTCCACCTCCCACAGCATAAGCATCCTGTCGTCGCTTCCCGAAAGGGCGTGCTTGCCGTCCGGACTGAACGCCACGGATCTCGCCCCGCCCGTATGTCCCTCAAAGAGGCCCACGCGCTTCCCGGTCTCTACCTCCCACAGCGCCAGCGTCTTGTCGTCGCTTCCTGAAAGCGCGTACCTGCCGTCCGGACTGAACGCCACGGACCTCACGCCGCCCTCGTGTCCGTCGAAGGTGCGCACGCGCTTCCCCGTCTCGAGATTCCACAAGGCCACCGTCCGATCCCAACCTCCGGAGAGCGCGTATTTCCCGGTAGGGTCGAACGCGACGGACGTCACGAAGCTGCCGTGTCCCTCCAACGTGCGCAGTCGGCTTCCGGTCTCCAACTCCCACAGGGACACGGACCGGTCCCAGCTCCCGGACAGGGCGCGTTTTCCATCGGGGCTGATCGCTACGAAAGTGACGCTGCCGGTGTGGCCCTCGAACAGGCGGACGCGCTCTCCGGTCTCCACCTCCCACAGCGCCAGCGTCTTGTCGTCGCTTCCTGAAAGCGCGGTCTTGCCGTCCGGACTGAACGCCACGGAAGCCACACCGGCCGCATGGCCCTCAAACACGCGCAGGCGCTTTCCGGTTCGTACCTCCCAGAGGGTCATGATCGGATCATCGCTTCCCAATAGCGCCCGCATTCCGTCCGGACTGAATGCGACAGACCTCACAGGCCTGTCGTATCCCTCGAACGGACGCAGGCGCCTTCCGGTCTCCACCTCCCACAGCGCCAGCGTGTTGTCGTCACTTCCTGAAAGCGCGTATCTGCCGTCCGGACTGAACGCCACGGACCTCACGCGGCGCGTATGACCCTCGAACGTGCGCAGGCGCTTTCCGGTCTGCACCTCCCACAACGCCAGCGTCTTGTCGTCGCTTCCCGACAGCGCGGTCTTGCCGTCCGGACTGAACGCCACGGACGTCACGAAACCGTCATGTCCCTCGAACGTGTGCAGGCGCTTTCCGGTCTGCACCTCCCACAACGCCAGCGTCTTGTCGTCGCTTCCCGACAGCGCGGTCTTCCCGTCCGGACTGAACGCCACGGACATCACGATGCCGGCCACTCCCTCGAACGTGCGCAGGCGCTTCCCGGTCTCCATGTCCCACACGCTCACGTGCCCGACCGGCGCTCCAAGGATATTCCCGCCTCCCGAGAGCGCGAGCTTGCCGTCCGGGCTGATGGCGACGGAAAGCACGCTGTCAACATGCCCGTCGAACTCGTGCACCCGCTTTCCGGTCTCCACGTCCCACAGCGCCAGCGTCTTGTCGTAACTTCCCGAAAGCGCATGTTTTCCGTCCGGACTGAACGCGACGGAGGACACGATCTCGTCGCACTCGTCGAACGTGCGCCGCCGCTTCCCGGTTCCTATTTCCCACAGCGCCAACGTCTTGTCATAGCTACCCGAGAGCGCGAGCTTGCCGTCCGGGCTGATGGCGACAGAAAGCACGCTGCCGGTAAGTCCCTCGAACGAGCGCACCCGTTTTCCGGTATCCGTTTCCCACAGGGCCAACACCTTGTCATCCCCGCCCGAGAGCGCGTACTTCCCATCGGGACTGAACGCCACGCTCAAGACGGATCCCCCCATTCTCCAGCGCGCCGTGCCGAGCCGCGCGACCGCTCCCTTCGGAAGGGGATCTCCCAACCTGTCCTTCGTTGCGGTATCCTGGGGAAAAGACGGCATCATCCAGATCACGGCGCCGAACAGCGTAAGCACAACCGTCCGTCGGGCGGGAACTGCGGGGACGGGCCAATGCGTCATTGCCTGCTCCCATCGATTCCACGAAATAATACCGGCCGCACGCCGTCCGATCCATCATCTCGAGGCCCATATCCGTAAATATATGCGCCCGGAAAAGCCGTTCGAGAACGGTTCCAGGAAATCGCGGAAACCCGAGACCCCGTTCTTGGCGGGAACGCCATTCGATGCGGAGCCGCGGTCTCCTGGGACCGAGACTCCGCAGTGTTTTTTTAAGGAAAGGATTTTATGAAAGCGCTCCTGGCGGCGTTGTTCGTCTTCACTCTGGCGGGTCCGGATTACGACAAGCTCCTGAAGGAAGCGAAGTTGACGCTTTCCGAGGCCATCGATAAGGCGCAGGAGGAAGCGAAGGACGGAATCCCTCTACAGGCGGAACTCGAAAAGGACGGCAAGAAGGTAGTGTTCTCCGTCGCGGTAGCCAAGGGCAACAAGACCCTACTCCTCGGTCTGGATGCCCAGGAAGGCAAAGTGAGCGACAAGGAAGATCACAAAAAGAACCCATCCAAGCTCGCCAAAGCGACCAAGACCAGCCTGAAGGACGCGATCGCCGCGGCGCTCAAGAAGGTCGAGGGGAAGGCCGTGTGGGCCGAGATCACCTTGAAGGGCAAGGAAGCGCAGGCGGAAGTGAGAGTCTTCAAGGATGGAAAGCTCTATAGCGTGACGGTCGGCGAAGATGGGAAAGTCGCATCGTCGGGGGAATACAAGGCCAAATCCAAGGAGCAGGGCTTCCTGGGGATTCAAATGGCGCAAGGCGGCGATGACGAAGAAGAAGAAGAAACCGAAGGGGTGCGCATCGGGCAGGTCATCGAGGATTCCGCGGCCGAAGAGGCCGGGCTGGAAGAAGATGACGTCATCGTGGCCGTCAACGGCGAGAAGACCCCCGGCTTCGAAGACCTTCGGGACATCATTGAGGAAATCGGCGCCGGCGGGAAAGCGAGGATCGAGATCCTCCGCGGCAAGAAGAAGATG
>JACQVR010000016.1 GCA_016209705.1 Planctomycetota bacterium | reverse complement strand
GGCAAGGACACCAACGAAGAAAGCCCCGGATACTTGGACGTATCGTTCGATCCGCCGGCCTTCGCCACGCGGGTGATCCGCGTCACGCTGGACACGGAGTCCGTGGAAGGCTGGAACGAGATCGACGCGGTCCAGTTGATCGGCGAGCCGGCAGGGCTCTCCGCGCCTCCCGAGAAGAAGCCGGATTCCTCCGGGTCTTCCGGGAAGAAGGAAGATGAACCCGTCGCGAAAGACGAGTCCGATTCGGAACCCGCCCCGAAGGCGGTTCAAAAGTCGATCAAATATGAAAGCAAGCACATCGGCGCGACCCGGAGAGTGCAGGTTTGGCTTCCGCCGGGCCACGATCCGAAGAAGACCTATCCGGTGTTCTATACCAGCGACGGCATGCTCAATGTCCGCACGAAGCTGGTGGAACGCCTGATTGCGGACGGCCGGATTCCGCCGGTCATCATCGTCGCGATCAACCACGGCCCCAACATGCGGATGAAGGAATATGTGCCCCAGGTAAGCCCGGAGGATTTTCTGAAGCACGAGAAGTGGTTCGTCGAGGAAGTGCTGCCTTGGGCCGAAAAGGAATTCGGCGCGAGCGCGAATCGCATGGAGCGGATCGTGTTCGGCAGTTCCAATGGAGGGCCGTGGTCCTTGACCATGGGAGCCCGCCATCCGGATCTCTTCGGCAACGTGGTCGGAGCGATGGTGTACGCCCTGAAACTCCCCAAGTGGAAGAAAGAACTGGCGGAAACGCCGAATGAAAAGCAGCCGCAGCGCTTTTTCCTGTACGCGGGCAGCAAGGACGCGAACGGCGTGCGGGAAAATAAAGGCGTGGAAAAGGTCCTGAAGGCGCGAGGCTACCAGGTCTCCAACACGGTGATCAAGGGGGAAGGGCATACCAACAGGCTCAACCAGAACATGCTGCCCAAAGTGCTCGAGAAGTTTTTCGGGAAGAAGAAAGAAGGCGAGAAGGAGACGGAAAAAGACGACGAGAGCGGGAAGGAGGAGGATTAGGACCGCCTCATCGGATCGTCATTCTGAGATTTCGAACGGCCCGTCCGCCAGGACGGGCCTTTTCGTCGGCGTGGAGCCGGGGGGGCGGAAGATGAACCGCCAAAACGCCAAATCGCCATTCGAGTCTCTTTTGGCGCGGCCTTTTGGCGGTTTGGCTGATTTGGCGGTTCAAGCCTTCCACCCGTAATCGCATCAGTTATTTCTTCACAGCTGCCAAGATCGGTCCCGCAACGCTGACGGGGTCGCAGTGCCGGAGGAAAAAAGCGACGCTGAAAGCGTCGCCCTTCGGAGCGACGACCCGATACCCCGACGCGCTCCTAACGCAGCGCCACCCGGAACCCGATATAATACCGTCGGCTCGTCGGAGCATAGCGATCTCGAATCGAGGAGCTCGTGTAGTCGACTTCGCTGTTCCAGCCCCCGCCGCGCAAGCACTGGCCGTTCCCGCTGGTGGGTCCCTTCGGATCCGTCTCGGCTTTGGCGGGGTATATATCGTACCACCCGTTGCACCACTCCCACACATTGCCGTGCATGTCGTAGAGACCCCACTCGTTCGGCGTCTTCTGCCCGACGGGATGCGTCTTCATGTCCGCGTTGCTGCGGTGCCACGCATGATCGCCCAACGTGGCCGGGTCATCGCCGAAATACCATTTCGTGGTCGATCCCGCCCGACACGCGTACTCCCACTCCGCTTCCGTGGGGAGCGCGGGCTTGAGCCCCTTGAGTTGTTCTTCCGTCTTCTCCATGAGCTTGGCCAGGAATGTCTGGCATTCTTCCCAGCTCACTCGCTCCACCGGGAGGTCGTCTCCCTTGAACTGCGACGGGTTCTCGCCGCCCATCAGCGCCTTCCATTGCGCCTGCGTGGTCTCCTTCGACTGCATCCAGAAGTCCTTGGAGATCGTCACCTGGTGCACCGGCTTTTCGTCCTCGCGTCCGATGTCGCTTCCCATGTTGAACGTTCCCGCCACGATCCGGACGAACTCCATCTTCACGCCGCCGCCGAGATCCAGTGACTTCATCTCCGGCGGGTCTTGTTTTTTCGTCGCGACGTCGCGCCCGGATCCTTCAGAAGCCATCCATCCCAGGGCGATCACGCCCACGCTCCAGAACCGCATCATTGGCGTTCCTCCATTTTTCGTCCGGACATTATGCGAGGGAGCGCAGCGTGATGCAATGCAGAACGGACGCCGCTTCGCCCAACGGCGGCTCGTTTCGATCCAACGTTGCGCGCCTCGCCGCGTTAAAAGGATCGAGATCGCCGCGCCGGCGGTCGAAGGAGATTCCTGAACCAGGGTGAAGGCCCGATGATGGAGGGCTTCGATTCGCGGTCATCCTGGCCCACGGCACCATGACCATCCTTCGCTTGATTCCCCTTGTCGTCCTGTGCGGATGCGCCGCCGCCTCCCAACCTGTTTCCGGGGAGGGCCTGAAAAATACGCATCGCTTATCGGGCCACGTCCTTCGCGGGGGCCAGCCGACCCGGGAGGGAATGGCATCTCTGGCGGCGATGGGAGTCAAGAAGGTCGTCAATCTCCGCGCGGAACATTCCGACCGCGAGCTGGCGCAGGGATGTGGGGTTGATGTGGTGGATGTGCCCATGACGACCTGGAAGGCGGAGCATGAAACGATCGTCGCCTTCTTGAAGGCCGTCGCGTTCGGCAGCGAAGAAAAGTTCTTTCACTGAAGCGGAGGCTCGAACCGCGCCGGGTTCATGGCGGCGGTGTACCGCGTGGCGGTGCAAGGATGGGGTCGAGAACAGGCGCTGAACGAAATGCGAGACGGCGGCTACGGTTTCGACGCGCCGTGGGAGGAAGTTCGGCGGCACTTCTATAGCCTGGATTTTGACCGGTTGCGAAGGGACGCGGGGTTGAACCACGTACCCGAATAATTCATCAAAATTCAGCACCAAGCCGGTCCCGCATCGAATGTCCGACCTCAGCGCGAGGTGCGAATGGTCGAAAGACGGTGCTCTGGAAACTCGATCGTGAAGTCTTGTACTTTCTCGGCCACGTGACAACTCATGCAGGCGCTGCGAAGCCGCTCCATTCCCCGTTGGAAAACCTGGCCGTCATGGCTGTCGATCGCCTTGAGAATCGCCGGGACTTCGTCGGCGAGAAATGGCGTCGCCGAAGCGGCCCGTTTGGGGCGGCGGCGGATCGCCAGATCCATGGCAAGACCGATCTTTTCGGCCTGGTACTTGGCATACGTCCAGTTCCGATCTTTGCCGGCGAAGTAGACCTCGGCAAACCGGTATCCAATCTCTATCATCGCAACGTCCAGGCCCCGCAGGTGCGCCTCGAGCTGATCAAACTTCTCCGCTTCCGAACCTTTGAGCCATCCATCCGTTGCTGGCGAATCCTGTGCGGATGAATGTGGACAGACCCCTAGGCTCCAGCCGCAGAGGAATGCGACCATGATTCCCGATAGACTGAGTCCGCCGATCAACGCCTTCAACCCCATATCGAGCCCCTTAAAATGCGCCCTGGGTTTATACGCGGGATTACTGTCTCTTACCGCGCCGGGAGTCCAGAATTTAACGTGAGACCCTCGATCCACGGCGACTCTGGACTTCCATTAATGGAATCGGATTCTGTTAGAATCTGCACGGAGATGAGGAGACACCTGAGGTGACCCTCGACCCGCCTCAACCCGTCCGCGAGACCGCGGCGATGCTCCCGACGGTCTCCGCCCCCCCAGGGGAACCCGACCTGTGGCGCAACATCTGGACCCTGTCCGCCACCATCTTCTGCACGGTCACATTCATCTACTCGTGGGCGCGCATCCTGTCCAATTACTATCGCCACCTTGGCGCCGGCCCCGAGCTCATCGGTTGGTGCTTCCTTTTATTCACCATGGCCAACAAAGTGCCCGGCGCGTTGGGCGGGTGGCTGTCGGACCGCCTCGGCCGCAAACGGATGATCATCGCGGGCACCACGCTCATGGGCCTGGGCTACGTCGGCGTCGCCCACGCGTCGACGCCGGCCCTCCTCACGGGCGCCATGTGCTATACGTGGATCGTCGGCGCCCTCCTGCATCCTTCGCTCGTCGCGATTCAAGCGGAGTCGGTCCCGGTCGCCCGCCGCGGGACCGCCATGGCAACCGTTGAATCCTGCGCCATGGCCGGCATCATGCTCGGTCCGCTTATCGAAGCGCTGGTCTTCGAATGGACCGGTTCGATCCGCTCCACCTTCGGGCTCATGGTGCTCTTGACCTCCGCCGTCTACATGCTTGTCGCCGTCGCGCGCTTCGTGTTTCTGCGCGAGACCGATCGGCGCCGCCACGAACGCACTCCGTTCCGGCCCGACTGGCGCCGGCTGTCGATTCCCCTCGGGATCACGGTGTGCTTCGTCGGCGCCATGCTCATCACGATCGACGGACCCGCGGTGCCGCTCTATATCGTCGATGTGACGGCCGGAGATGAGGCGACGGTGGGCTATGTGTATTTCTTCGGAGGCGCGCTCGCGATCGCGGGCGCGCTCCTGGGGGGGTGGCTGGCCGACGCGTGGGGGGCGGCGCGCGTCATGGCCGTCGCGGCGGGCGCCACGGCGCTCTGTTTCCTCCCGTTCGCCTGGCCGGGCACGCCGCCCCAGTTTGACCGCGCGCTCATCGCGCTGGTCTTTCTCCCGATCGAGGCCTTCGTCATCGCGAACCAGAAGCTGGTCGCTTCGATCGGACCCCCGGGCCGCCGGGGGCTTTACGTCGGCATGGTGGTGACGTCGACCGGGTTCGTCTCGTCGTGGGGCGTGGTGGCGAGCGGCTACCTCTATGCGGGTCGCAATCCCGCGGCTCCCATGCTCGCCGCGATGGGGCTGGCGCTCGTGAGCCTGCTTCTAACGCTGCGGTTGCTGAGAGGGAGCGGTCGAACCGAACATCCGGGGCATGTGGACTGATGGCCGCTTGAGTTGGCGGACGCTGGCACCCGCGTTCATAAGTCCGCGTCGGCCTTCAAGCCCGGCACGAATTTATGACAGCGGGCACGGGTCAAAGATTTTGACAGCTCATCATCAAGAGGCTTACACTTGCGGAGCAAAAGCCCGCACATGTTCAGGAGAATTTATGGACCTTCGGAGACCGATGCCGCCGATATCCGAATCAATCCCGCCGCCACGCGGTCATCGAAGCGTTTCACGGCTCTTGATCGCAGTCCTGGCGGTCTCGGTTTTCTCGTCGCCGCGCGCG
Organism: Planctomycetota bacterium; assembly: GCA_016209705.1. Classification (GTDB taxonomy): domain Bacteria; phylum Planctomycetota; class MHYJ01; order MHYJ01; family JACPRB01; genus JACQVR01. Next base: position 28,977 of record JACQVR010000016.1, on the reverse strand, counting down.
CTGAGGGGGGCGGGCGAGCAGGACTCGCAACCGGCCGGGTCCGATCCTGGACGCCGGCAGGTGCATCAACGGCTCGAAGCGGTGGTGAAGGTGTTAAGCAAGGCGGAGGCCATCGCCTTCGACCTGAACGTCGGGCAATCCGGCGGGGAAGACGCCCGGCCCTTCGCGGGCAAGAAGGCGCGCTACGCCTTGAAACGGCCCAACCTGGTTCGAGAGGAGCGTTCCGATTCCCTCGCGGTCGCGGACGGAAAAGTGATTTGGTCCTATAGAAGGGACCAGAACAGCTACACGCCGATTCACCACAGCGAATACATGTTCGCTGTGACGCTGGTCGACGTGAAGCTGGTCGCCCAGTTGTTCTTCGGAGGCGATGTGACGCTGATGTTGGACAAGCAAAGGGACCTTTCCCTGCAAAAAGACAAGATCGGTGATATCGAGTGTGACGTGCTGTGCTGGAAAGGATCGAATCGACAAGGTATGACCACGGCGCATCGAATCTGGATCGACGGTCAATGCCTCCCACGGCGGATCGAACGGCGAACGGAACGTAACGTGCTGGACGGTCCGGCCCACGTCACGCTGGCGACATACGAAATTAGCGAACTCGCGTTCAACCCCTCGTTGGCCGCGGGCACCTTCGTCTTTACGCCGCCGAAGGATGCTCGCGAAAGAACCCTCATCGAAATCAACAGCCGGGGTGAGATGCCTGAATCGCCGGAGGCGCGGAAAGCTCAAGAGATCCTGGAAGCGGTCCAAGGAACCCTCAAGGCGATCGAGGCCATCGAGTATGCCCTCGAGAGCCATATGGAAGGCGAAGGGATCAATCCGAAAAAGTCCGCGAGCCGTCGCAGGATTCAAGCTCAACGTCCGGGCCTGGCTCGGTTCGATGACGTTTCGCCTCGGGGAGAGCGCATCTATCTTCTGGACGGCGAATGGATGTGGACGATCGCCCCGGCGGGCAAGACCTATCGGCGGAGCGGACAAATGGACCCCTACCTGTCGGCGAGAGGCGTGAATCCGGAACCGTATTTTCGCCTTTTCTTTGAGAAGAATCCCACTCGCCTGCTGGCCGGATGCCGCGACGTGAAGGTATCTCGGAGCAAGTGGGGAGAGAAGGAGTGCGATGTCATCGAGTGGACCGAGACGAAGGATCATGGAAGTGAGAGGCGATTGAGCTTCTGGGTCGACGATGCTCGGAGGCCTGTCCAGTACACCCGGGAATGGAATTATCAGGACAAGACGTATGTCGAGAGGGTTCGGTACGGCCCCGCGAATCTCGCCGCGAAACCCGACTCCGAGGTTTTCAAGTTCGCTCCTCCGGCCGGTTGGACGGATGAAGCTGAAATAGGTCTCGATCATGGACTGATCGCCGTGGGATCGCCGGCGCCGGATTTTGAGGCGACCGATCTTGACGGGAAGAAGGTAGGGTTCTCCGACTTCAGAGGGAAACCGTTGCTCCTCATGTTCTGGTTCTATGGCTGAGGGTGGTGTCGTGGGGAGTTTCCTCACCTTGAGAGAATGGCGCGGGAGTATTCCGAACGCGGCGCCGTCGTGCTGGCGATCAATTACCGCGATTCCGCGGAGACGATTGCGAAGTACTTCAAGGAACAGGGGTTCTCGATCCGGCCGCTCCGGCAGAAAAGGGCCGAGGTGAACCGGGCGTTCGGCGTGTCGGCGTATCCGACGAACGTCGTGATCGATCGTGAGGGGAAGGTGGCGGGACGGTGGGTGGGCTTTGATGAAGACGCGATTCGACAGGCGCTCGATAAGGTGGTCGCCAGATAGGGTTCGTGAAAAAATACGGGCTCTTTTTTTTCAGATCAACCGCCGAAACGCCACATCGCCATCGGGGTCTCTTTTGGCGGTTTGGCCGCTTTGGCGGTTCAAGTCTTCCGCCAGGAATCGGTCCTTTATTCACAACTGTGGAAGCCCCGCCCGCCCATTGGAATTCCGGATCGGCGGTTGAAGGTCGCCGATCCGGAATTCCATGAGCGAGCGCCGTCAAGGCGCGAGCGTCACTCCTTTCCTTGATGGAGGCAAGCACGCGCTGGAACAGGCCGTCAGCGGCGGACGTAGAAGCCGCCGTTCTCGCACGCGAGCATGGTGAGAAAGTCATCCGCTTCGATCCGCGTCTCGATGCCGACGGTGTTGATCTTGATCTTCGGGTGCTTGTTCCACTCCAGCACCGCCTCGCGGATCTTGTCGGGATCGGTGACGCCGCGCACGTCGCGTCGAAGCCAAGGCTCTCCGTCCGTGAGAATGAAAAGCGTGTCCACATCGGCGTTCTGAAAGCTTCCCGTATACCCTCCGACGCCTCCGAACTTGAAGGACAGTTTCAGCGCCTCGTACACGTCCGTTCCCAGCAGGAGTCCCATGTCGTCGATGTATCGGAAAGCCAGCAGGCGCATCCGGCGGTCCAGCATCTCCATTCGCGGGCGGAACGACCACACGAAATGATTGAAGAAGACGATGTTGAATTTCGTGCCGTCCGGCAGGAGCGCCAGCGCCTTCTTCAGCTCGTACTTGGCGACGTCGATTCTGCGGTCGCCCTGAAGTTCCACGCCCTTGACTTTCGGCTCGTCCTTGCCGGGCTTCCAGGCGGCCGGAACTTCCATGGATAGCGAGAGGTCGATGGCGAAAATGACCTTGTCCGAGTTGAAGGGAAGTCCATAGAACGTCGTGCTTTCCTGTTTTCGTCGGGATCTCTCGCCCGGTTTCGCCTTCCACGTGCCGGCGAGATAGGCTTCGCCGTTTTCCTCCCACCACGCCTTCCATGTGGCGTGGTCGCCGTGCTTGTCGACGCCGGTCATCAGGGCCAGCACGTCATTCAGCTCTTCCTGGACCCGACCGTGGGTCCCATCCAGAGCATCGATCAGCTTCGGGACCATGCTCTTTGCCTCCACCAGCTCCAGGAGCTTGGCCGCCGAGAGGACGACCTGCCAGGAGGCATCCTTCAGGAGGCGCGCCGCGGCTTCGATCGCCTGATCGCTCTTTCGCTCTCGGCCGGCCAGCGCGTCGAGAATCGCGACTTTGACGATTCCTTCCTTCTCTTTGCCGAGCTGGGCCAGGAGCGCGGCCTCGGAGTCGTCACCGGCGATGCTCCCCAGCGCCTCGGCGAGGTAAGCGCGGGAAATCGCCTCCCCGTGGCCGAGTTTCTTGGACAAGAGGGGGACGATCCAGGGCTTCTGAAACGTGGCGAACGCGCCGCCGATGGCGGCGCGGATCTTCGTAAGGGAAAGGAGCTTTCCGGAAAGCTCGTAGAATTTCCGATACCAGTTGTCCATGCCCTCCGATCTGCCGTTGGCGCGGCTCTTGCTTCGGACATAGTCTTGCTCTTTTTCAAGTTGAAGGCCGACTCTGGAGCAAAGATCCATGGCCTTCAGGAGGGCATCGACGGCCTCTTTGCTCTCATACCGCGTGAGCCGATCCGTGAAGAGGCGCGCGTCGACTTCATGAACGCTCAGGATGGCCCGCAACAGGCCGTCCCGGGCCGAAGTGAGACCCTCCTGCACGGGCGAGGAGAAGGCGGCCAAAAGGCATGAAGACCACACAAGCGAGATGTTCCGATTGCTTTTGCCCAGCATATCTTTATCTGTGGAGTCCCTACATGTCTTACGTAAATTCCGTGAATTGAACGCAAGGAATGTTGCTTCCGGACCTTCACTTTCTCCCCGCTCACCCCTTGGCGAGCTATCCGTCAGTCGGATCAGGGGAGAAGTGGCCATGGCAGGCGTATCTCGGCGATTACGCCGGCATGATCCGAGGGCCAGAGTCCGGAAATCGTTCGCTCGTCCAGCTCGTCGCCCCAGACCTCTGCGAAGACGGTGCCCAGATCCTGGGGGGCGGGGGGCCGTTTGCCTGGTCGCACGAGGACGAGATCGATCCGCACGGTGAATTGAACCGTCTCGTTTCTCAAATCCGGTTCATGACCCCAGGTAAGTCCCTCGCCTTTGTCCGTTCGCGAGTTCTGGAGCCAACAATCCACGTAGCCAAGTGATTCGAGGAACTGGTAGGTCGCGCCCTCCGGGGCCGAAGAGTTCAAGTCTCCCAGAAGGATCACAGGCTTGGTCTCCGCGGCAAGGGTGGCGGCGAGTTCTTGAGCCTGCATCAATTGAACGTCCTGGAAGGGAGTGTCCTCGAGGTGCGTATTCACGAATCTGTAACTCCGGTTCCCTTTCACCGTCGCATCCACCGCGACATAACCGCGCGGAATTTCAAGACCGGCGTTGGAAATGAAGGCTTTGGCCGCGTAGTTTGCCGACATCACGTTTGATACGACGACATCCGATCGCGCCAGGACCACATCGAAGTCCGTAAGCCGGATGTCGTCGAAGGAAACGGGATTGGAACTGACGAGCATAGGAACCTCAATGTCCACATTTTGCACCGTCCCGGCTATCTGATACTCGATGTTGCGTGCGCGCAGGGCAGATAACAGAATCTCGAGATAATCGAAAAGCACGTCCTCGGCTGGAGCGGTTCCACCCGTGACCAAGTCCCCTGGAGATTGGATCCGAATGAGCGCCACCTCCTGGAAGCCTATGAGGTGAGGTTGTTCGAGCGCGACCTTGTCCGCGATCGCCTCAGCACGCTCGGGGAAGTCCGTGGAGAGAAGCTGTTGGAAAGCCTGCGCGGCCAGGATCGGGATCTGGTTGGGATTTTGGGCCGCGAGCAGGGGACCCACGTCGAAGCCTACGTAAACGTTTTGGGTCATGACCTTGATTCCGGGCTCCGCGCTCCGGCCCTCGTTATGGCAGCCGGCCGCCAGCGCAAGTAGCTGTAGGGCAAGCAGGGAAAGGGTGGCCCACCGGATGAGCTGAAATCTTATCAGAATCATGAAGCGCTCCTTTTGGAGAAGATTCAACTCCCTTCCGCGTACATTCTACCTGGATCAAGTGGATCTTCTCACCGAAGTGCTCCGCCGCCCCCTCGATGAGTCCTTCCGCGAAGGACCGGCCTTGTCGGTCACGATGCGTTCCGCCAGGTTGAAGATGATGCCTTTCACGGTGTTCCCTCGTTGTTCTTGACGTCCGTTGCGACCGACGCCAAGATACGCACCATGATTCCCAACCGTGTTCTCCGCCGCCTGTCCGTCCGCCAGCTCCAAGAGGCCATCCGTCAAAAGAAGCGGCTGGACCGCCTCTCCCAGCTCGAAAGCCAGCTTGAGCGCCGCCAGCGCGAGGTGGCGAAGCTGCAGCGGAAGATCGAACGGCAGATGGGCGGGGAACACGCCCCGCGCCAGCCGCTGAAGCGCCGCCGCCGACTGTCGGCCGAGGCCCGGCAGAAGCTGTCCGAGGCGGCGAAGCGACGGTGGGCGAAAGTCAAGGGCGCGGTCCGGGCCGTTATGAAACCGGCAAGGCGTCGCCGGTTCAGCGCCGAGGGGCTCAAGAAGATCGCGGATGCGGCAAGGCGTAGGTGGGCGAGGTTCAGGGCGGAGAAGAAGCAACAACAAGCACCGTAGTTCTCCTGCGGCCATCCAGGCGGGGATGGGGGAGAGGGGGAGCCCGGCGGTTCCGGCTTCTGACGGTTTGGACGTTGGTGCGTCCGCGCCAATTTAGAATTCACGCCTCCTCTGGTCCTTGCCCTTGATGTCACTCAATTTCGGCGGCAGGGGTGTCTTGTCGGCAAGCAAGGCCAACATCGCGAACGCCGTTCCGACGTTGCGCGAACGCTTGTGCAGCTTGGCGTAACGATCGTTCCACGTGCCGTCTTCATCGCGCGTCTTGCCAGGCCGTGGAGAGTGGACTCTCTGCCCGTTTGCTAAGATGGATCCATGACGGCCGAGTTCAGCGAGAAACGGAGCGGGCCGCCTGGGCCGTCCGAACTGCGGTGTCGTTACTGCGGGATTATCGAACAGATTCGCGCGGATTGGCAACGATGCTGGAGGTGTTATATCCAATCCGAGACGCGGAATTATCGCACGTACCCCACCGTCTGCGCAAGCTGCTGCCGGAAACTGCATTGAGTTACCCGCCCTTAACAGCAGGTTCAGGTCAACTGGCTGCGGCGTAGGCCACGCTCCGCACCCGCAGGACTCCGTACGTCGCTCAATGCACTAGGTCAATATCCTGCTGCAAGAAAAGGCGCGTTCTGGTTTGCTTCGGAACCCTGCCCGCTGGATCGGCATGGCCCACGACCGCCGGGGCGCCCGAGTCTTCCGGCGCCGTCCGCTCGCCGCCGAAGTGGATGCGTTGCGGGAGCGATTCGAATAGCATATCGGGCGGCCGGCCTGAGATCCGATACCGCTCGCCAACACCTGTCCCGGAACTGCAAGGTGCTTGAAGTGGAGGAGATCTTGAGGATTGGCGGAAAGTAGGAGGTGACGTCACTGTTGAGTCCAGGGCACGACATGATACCATGGTTGAATCCTTTGCTAACTCCGCGGATGGTTCACAGGAGGCGCTTATGACTATCCCGATGCAGGACCAGGTGGTGACCGCGTGCGAAAAGCACTGGGAAGCCTTTAAAGCCGATTGTAGCGGGTTCTTGAAGGCTGTTTGTTCAGACTTGGGCGTAATTCTGACCGGGCAAGCCAATGACATTGCCGACCAGATCCAGCGAAGTCCGTGGCTCAAATTGAAGGACGGTGTCGAGGCCAACCAAAGAGCGACGCAGGGATTCCTTGTGCTGGGAGGAATGCGAGCCAATCCCAATGGGCATGTGGTCATTGTGGTTCCTGGAACCCTGGCCCACGGCAAATACCCCACCGCCTACTGGGGCAGCCTGGGAGGAGTGGGGAAAAAGAACACCACCATCAATTGGTCCTGGAACGCGACGGACCGTGATAAAGTCATCTATGCTTACTATCCGCACAAGCCGTTCCGGCAGGTCCATATCACCATGGGCGTAGGTCGAGGTTGAAACTGAAGAAGAGGAGCAGGGTGGTGTCCGACCAAGACGGACCCAGTCCGAAGTATAGCAATGCAGTTCTTGCAATGGCCGTATGTGTCGAAGTTCTTGCGCGTACTGTCGTCATCGTTCGGTTGCTCGTGATTGCTGCCGCGTTGCGCGGACTCGCTGGCGACATGGGTGGGGCAGGGTTGGAGTCGAAGGTCCTACACGCGTCAGCCAGCGAGCTGGATGCCGTGACCTGGAGACTCGATACCGTACGCGGTCATCTGTGCCGAAATTGCATGGTGCGGGAAGTCAAGCAGAGCTTGAGGGTCGGCGGGAAGGTGATGCGTAAGCTAGTACGGCAAGGAAATCGAAATCCCCGTCGCGTTGATCGAGTCATACGGCGGGTCCTCGTCCTGCCGGCCCCACGCCCGCCAGACCTCCAGACGCAGCGGCGCGCGGATCGTCGTCAGTGGCCATAGGAGTACGAACAGATCGACCCGCAATCCGACACCGCCGCTGTAGGCCCGGTGGGTGTCTCCACCCCCGCCGACGAAGCCGACGTCGGCGAAACCGAAGCCCCGCAAGTCCTTCAGCAGGAGGTACTCGCCCAGGCCGACCAGCTCCATCGGCATAAAGAGCAGGTCGCGGACCAGCGGGAAGCGCAGTTCGATCTTGCCCGACCCCAACTCACTCCCCTCGAAGAAATCGGCGCCCCGCACCGCCATCTCGATTTCGTACGGCTCGTCTTCCAGCAGCGGTCCGACCTTCTTCAGTCCGGTGCCCCGCGTCCAGACGATCAGATCCTGCAAAACGGCGTAGGAGTATTCCAGCGACGCGCCATATTCCGCCAGCGTCCGATCGCCGCCGAAGGATTCCTTGAAGAAAGAGGCCTGGACGTGCGCCGAGAATCCCCAGGACGGATCGAAGATCAGCCATCCGGACTGACGGCGGACGGACAGCGAGACGGACGGGCCGGAGTCCGTCGCCGCGTCGTCGGGGGCATCGTCTAAATCCGTGCGCGAATGCCGCGCCAACCAGCCCACCGACGTCGAGATCCCCGGGATCAGGGGATACTCGACGAAGGGACCCGCCGCGAAGGAAGTGAATTCCTGGTCCCGCGCGTAGATCGCCTCCACCCCGAGCGTCGGGCGATACCGGGTGTTCACCACGCTGAAGATCGCCTCCCACGATCGGGGACCCAGGAAGACGCCCTGGAGGTAGACCGTATTCTCGGCGTCCAGGTCCGCGACCTCGATCTGGAGGCCCGGGATGACCAGCGACTCGCCGATCACCGGGAACATCAGCCAGTCCAGCGCCCACTTCCGCTCCTTGATGGCGCGTTCGCCCCGCGGCGGGACGGGCCGGAACTGCTCGTACCACGGGGCGCGATCCTCCTGGCCGAATCGCGGCTCCTCCTGGGGATTCATCGCCACGGTGAAGAGGTCCGTGCCGCGCCGCTCGAAATACGTGAAGAGCAGCGTCTTCCCGTCGGGCGCGACCTGCGGGAAATGGACGCCGCCGCGGAAACGCGTCAGCCGGGATGCCTTCCCCGTGACGGCGTCCACAAGGAACGCGTCGTAGACGCCGTCGACGTCCGCCGAGACCACGAGGGCCTTCCCGTCCGGGGTCCACAGCGGACGGTCCATCTGCGCGAGGGTCTTCGCCGCGACCGCGCGGGTCTTCGTGGCGATGTCCAGCATGACCAGTTCGGTGCGCCCGTCGGTCTCATGGATCCACACGAGCTTCCGGCCGTCCGGGCTCCAAGCCGGATGACGGTCGTCGTTCGTGTCCTCGGTGAGGCGGACCACCGTCCTGTCCTTCAGGTTGTAGCAGTACAGATCCGCCGTGCCGTGCTTGAGGCCCGCGAAGACGATGTCCTCCCCATTCGGCGACCAGGCGGGGTCGGTCACCTCGTCGAAATCCAGGAGGACGTCTTCTACGCCGCCGTTGAGGTCGCAGAAGATCAGGTAGTCGCGGTTCTTCCACCATCCGGCGAGCACGAGGCGCCGGCTGTCCGGCGACCAGGAGGGCGGGGAGTGCAGGCCTTCCACTTGGAAGAGCCGGCGCAGCCCCAGGAGCCCTTTCTCGTCGACATAGATTTCGGGCTCGACGTCCTTGATGGAACTGTAGGCGAGGTGTTTCCCGTCCGGGGACCAGCGGCCCGCGCCGGTGAGGATGCGATAGTAGGAACGCGTGTCCGTGACCCGCTCGTTCGGCGCCGTCCTCCCCGTCATCCTCGCGGCGTAGAGCGTCTCGATCCATGTTTTGAACGCCGCCTCAAGCTCCTCGCGATCCCTCCCCAAGGCCTGCCGGAGGATTTTGCCCATAGTCAGCGGGAAGCGCCGCGCGTAGGATTGGAAGACCTTCGCCGCCGTCCCTGGCCCGTACGCCTCCTCGAGGAACCGGAAGAACATCGAGCCTTCGTAGTACACGGCGATGTAATCGTGGGCGTTGAGCGGGTAGCCGTCGAAGAGCTCCTTGAGGTCGTAAAGGTGCTCCTCGAGGAGGTCTCGGACGTACTCGTCCTTCTCGGAGTCGAAGATCCCCGCGCCATAGTCGGCGAATCCCTCCCAGAACCATTGCGGGATGATCCCGTCGTTGGTGGCGATGGTCCACGAGGGGATCCGCGTCGGGAAAATCTCCTGGAACTGTAATTGGTGGACCAGTTCGTGCCGGACGAACCACGCGTTCCAGCGGTCGCTCCCCTGGCAGTGGAGGAAGATGCGGTCCTGAAGCGGCTCGGCGAAAGCGAAAGCCCGGGATTGCGCCAGACGGCAGCACGGTCGCGACGGCGCTGGGGCCGCCTCCCGGCCGCGAAGCGCCGGATGAATCGGGCGCGGCCGAGCATTGGCGCTGGAGGAGGCCAAGTCGTGCACGCTCCGGTAGAGGAAGATGCGGACGCGCCGCTTCAGGACCGCTCCGCAGCTCTTCTCCAGGCGCCCCCGGGCGTCCTCGAAGAGGCCCGCGAAGTGGCGGGCCCGCTCCTCCATGTCGTCGGAGGGGTAGTAGACGTCGAACTGCTCGGTGCGCAGCAGGCGCCAGTCCTTGGCTTCCTCGCGGACCTGGTCCTGGAACTGGAGCAGGGCCGCCGCCGCGAGGATGACCGACATACCTTACCTGCGAGGACGACGCAGGCTTTCCTCATCAAGGGGGGTAGGGTACGAAGCGTAGCGTGAGGCGGTGGGCAAGACAAGGAAATGAAGTCCATGGACAACCTGAACGCGGCCGGATAATATATGCACATATGTGCAGATATGCAGCAAGGAGGGCGGTGTGAAGAGCGAGGCGAATCTTCTCAAAACCTTGGGCGAACCGACGCGCCTGCGGCTGGCGGCGCTGCTTGCCGTCAAAGGCGAAACCTGCGTGTGCTACCTGGCCGAGGCATTGGGGGAGGCCGACTTCAAGGTCTCCCGGCACCTGGGCATCTTGAGGGCTGCCGGAGTCGTCGAGGCCAGGCGTGAGGGAACGTGGATGCACTACCGCTTGGCGAAGCCCGCCGGGGCGTTCGCGAAATCGTTGCAGCGATGCTTGAAGGTTTGTCTCGGACGGCATCCGAAGGTGATGCAGGACGTCAAGCGCCTCTCCAAGGCGTGCGGCCCTGCGACGGAAGCTGGCGATGGAAGCTCAAACTGAGGAGGAAGCACTTGGACATTACCGCCGGGTTCGGGATGAAATCCGAGATTTCGTCATGACGCGGCCGGAGACCCTTCAGAGCCAAAACTCGTGAGGAGAACGCAAATGGATTGCTCGAACGGCAAGGATGAAACGCAGAACGTGCGCGATGTGATTCGCTCGGCTTACGGGCAGATCGCCAAACAAGGCGGCTCCTGCTGCGGGCCTGAGTCCTGCGGCGGTTCCTCCGCGGAAGCCGTGGCGGGCGGGGTAGGTTACGACGACGACGAGCTCGCCGGACTCCCGGAAGGGGCGAACATGGGACTGTCCTGTGGGAACCCGACGGCGATGGCCTCGCTTCGACCCGGGGAAATCGTGCTCGATCTGGGAGCGGGCGGCGGTTTTGACGTTTTCATCGCCGCGAGAAAGGTCGGTCCCACCGGGAAAGCCATCGGTGTCGACATGACGCCCGACATGCTGGACAAGGCTCGTCGTAACGCGGAGTCCTTCCGGAAATCCACCGGCTTGGGCAACGTCGAGTTCCGCTTGGGGGAGATCGAACACCTTCCCGTGGCGGATGCGAGCGTGGACGTGGTGATCTCCAACTGCGTCATCAACCTCTCACCGGACAAGGAGCGGGTTTGGCGCGAGATCGTGCGGGTGCTCAAGCCGGGCGGACGGGTTTCGATTTCCGATCTTGCGCTTCTTCAACCCTTGCCTGATCGGGTCCGGGAGTCCGTGCAGGCGCTGGTGGGCTGCATTGCGGGGGCCGCGCTCGTGGACGACACGCGCCGGATGGTCCGAGAAGCCGGGCTGGTTGATGCGACGTTCGAGCCCAAGTCGGACTACATCGACCAGATGGCCACATGGTCCGACCCGCTCTACCGGGACATCGCCGGGAAATTGCCGGAAGGGGCCAAACCGAGCGACTTCGTGACGAGCCTCAATATCACGGCAACGAAGCCAAATGCCGAAGACGGGTTGCAAGGAGAATAGGTACGAATCGGCCCTGAGCCCATATACGGCGTGGCTTGGCGCACGACAGGGGCGAGACCTGCATTGAACCGAAAGTGCTTCACGACTCTGTGATCGTGGCGTCCGGCCACGACGTGAAGAAACCTATCGGTTTCTCGTTCCTCCGCGCTCCTCCCGGGTCTAAGGGAGGCGGCGTTGCTTCATCCGCTACGAAGCCCCTTGCGCGGCAGCCTTTGAGATGCTATAGTGCGCCCTGTTCGGGAAGCAACCTTCCGAGTGTCGGCGAGCGGACACACCGATCACCTCCACGCACTCTGAACGAAACCACCCGAGTTTATCTTATCTGGTTCCCACTCAAAGGAGTGAATGTGAACATTTTCGTAGGTAACTTGTCGTACGAGGTGACCGAAGACGACCTGCGGAGCGCGTTTCAGGCGCACGGCGAGGTACAGTCGGTTGCCATCATCAAGGACAAGATGACGGGACGCTCACGGGGCTTTGGGTTTGTCGAAATGTCCGCCAAGGCCGAGGCCGAGGCGGCGCTCGCGGCCCTCAATCTCACGGAGATCTGTGGCCGTGCCATCACGGTCAACGAGGCACGGCCCAGGGGCGAAGGACGTAGCGACGGCGGCGCTCGCGGCCGCAGCTTCGGACGCGGCTGGTAGGGGCGAGGAAGGTGAAGGGCGCCCGGCAACGGGCGCTCTTACGTTTTCGCCATTTCAGTTTAACGTCCGAGCGTTATGACAACGCATGGATCTGAGAGAGGACGATGCAGAAAAAAGATAACGCGGACTGGAGAACGCCGGAGGATCGAACGCTGGTATTGAAGAAGCTGCTGGACGAGGGAAGTCCATTGCAGCGCAACCTCATGCTCATGTTGCTCAACGGCGGAGACGACTTCGAAGAATGCGGGGTGGCCGCATTGCATGGAGTGGATTCCGCCGAGTTGCGTCGTCAACTAAGGTTGGCCGGCGTACGATTACGGCGCGCCATGACGTCGCAGACTTGAGTATCCGTTGCTGACGGAGTAGCCGCTACTTCTTCTGGACTGCCAGACCGACGACCTCCGCGGTCCCGTCCACGAGCGAGAAAAAGAGGTCGTCCGGGGTCGGATCCATTTCCTCCGCGACGTACACCTCCGCGCCGTCTGCGAGGAGGTTGAAGTAACGGTTTCGCTTCCATTCAGGCTCCCCACGAAGGACGAGGTGCGCCGTCAGCACGAATATTTGATGAAGAATTGGGCCGGAGCGATTCGGGGGACCGGCGAAAGCCTCGCCCAAGACCACGACGAATACCTCTACGGTGAACGATAGGGCATGCGCGCCCTCTTCGTCGATTCGGGGGTGTGGGTAGGTTGCGTTCACGAGAGTGACCCACTGCACGCCAAAGCGCTGGTCATTCTCGACGATTCAGACGTCCCGCCTTTGATCACCAATGAGTTGATTCTCTCGGAGAGTGTTACCCTCCTTATAGGAACTAGAGGACGAAGGCATTGCGAGGCGGCTGGATGTGGTGCACGGAAAGCTATGCCAGCGGTGCGGGATGATCGAGGTTGCGTAGCGGGGAGCAATCCCCCGAGCTACTCAAGGCAAAGTTCTATCCATCTGGTTGGGGGCAGCACCGGAGGTTGCCGGTTTCGGCCGCTTTAACATGCGCCTCCGCATCCACAACAGCGGACCCATAACGGTGTACCCGAAGAAAGCCAGGAAGAGGACAAGTTCTTGGAAAATGACACCCAGCAGACCCACGACCGCCAGCTCGATCAGCCGCACGAACGGCCGGACGCCTCCGAAGATCTTGTTGAGGAAGTGCGGATAGGTAATGCGGGACACCATGAGCACTCCGAGAAGGAACATGGTCACGGGAAGGCCGCCTTGCAGGATTACCTTGAGCGTTTCAGCGAAGGCCCATTTCCCGCTGATCGCAGTCCACGGAATGATCGTGGACGCCACGACCCCGGCCGCCGCCGGAGAAGGGAGGCCACTAAATTCGCGGTGGAACTTCTCCTCGGTGCCCGTCTCCACGTTGAATCGCGCTAAGCGCGTCGCGGCGCATGAGAAATAGAAAGTCGTGACGGCCAGCACCACCCGCTCCCCGAAGACACCTCCTTGGGAACAAAGGCCGTAGGTCAGAAACGCGGGTGCGACTCCGAACGTCAGGAAATCGCACAGGGAGTCCAATTGAGTTCCGAAGCTGGAAGCGGTCCGAGTCATGCGGGCGACCTTTCCATCCAGGGCGTCGAAGACCATGCCCAAAAGAATCAGTCCACCCGCATTTTGGTACTGTAACGCCGCAGCCCCAGGTGTATCGGCGGCCATACCCGCGGCTATACAAGTGATGGCGACGAAACCGCAAACGGCGTTGCCCAGCGTGATCAGCGTCGGGAGGATTCCCACCGCCCGTACGCGGCGTTGTCTGGCGCGCAGGCCGGTTCGAGGAATGGATCTGTTATAGGGATTGTGCATTGACGGCTTCCTAAAACATTGCTTCGCGAGTACCAGTCCAGCATTATCCGCGAGTCGCCAGCGTGATTCAAGGCGGGTTTCCGTCCGCATTTCCTTGCTCTCCCTGCGTCCCGTTTCCGTCATGCTGTAGCACGGAGGAACGTATGGATATCGAAACCGACGTGGACACGTTCCTGGCGGGGGAGGCGGACCGGCTGCGCGTGATCGCCACTGCGCTACGCGGACTCGCGGGCGACACGGGCGGGAAAGAGGCGGAAGCGAAGGTTCTTCGCGCTGCGGCGGGGGAGCTGGACGAAATCGCGAGGTGGCTCGATGCGACGCGGGTGAAGCTATGCCAGCGGTGCCGCGTGCTCGGGATCGAAAAGCGTGTGAGGGTGGGATGAGGTCCCAGGAATCGGTCCCGGGTGGCATTGGCCATCACCACTTCCAAGTTGCCCTGGGCCGTTACACCTATTTCCCTCTTGCCTTGAGCGCCTTGTGGGTCACGACACCAGCCCGTTCGACGTCGGCCTCGTCAATGGTTTTGTAAAGTAGCTCCTTGTCCACGCCTAACGATTTTGCTCCGTGGGTGCATGAGTAGAAGTGGCCCAAGGATAGCTCCAGATTCGGAAGGTCGTGGAGCACGATGTCCTTCAAATCCTGCGTGCAGTTCTTCTTGTTGCCAGCGCCAAGATATTTGTCGATGAAGTTCATATGGCGGAAAAGCCTCGTAGCCATGCGCACCACGTTGGGTAGTTCGTACTCAAGCATGTCCACTTTCTCTTTCACTTTCTCAAGGGGTGTCCCGCGCTCGCCTCGAAGTCGTCGCGGATCGTGTGCAGGTCCTGGAGCCGACACGGCGAACGCGGCACGTGGACGGTTCTTAATTGAGAAAGGCGGTCCTTATCTGGACATTTCCAGGAGACGGTCCATCGTTGCCCTCGACTCCGATGAAACGTGACCGGCGGCAAGCCAGTCAATAAGTTCTCTGTATCTTGAAGGCGTCACGCCGTCCATGTTGAGGAAGCGATCCAGATGCGCGATCAACGCGGGTCGAATCGATGGCTGGATGGCACCAGCCCAAGAGAGTAACTGCGGGCGGGATTCGGTTTTCATCTGTCGCCAACAACTCGTGACGGCGTTTGCCAGGCGATCGAGAGTGAGCTTGCTACTCGCCAGCGAGAGAGCCTCCAATGTTTGATGATCCGCTCCTCGCATCAGGATGCCGCCCAGAGCAATATCTACCTCCTCTAGATCCTCAGAGACGCGCAACAAATTCATAAGCCATGGATCCTTCAACTCGCGGTCACTTCCGTGATCGGCCCACATACGCAATAGCATCTGCCGTGTCAGGGAGTGCTTCTCTGCTTCAATCATTTCCATCAACTGCAAAGAGTTCAGGTGGGAAATCGGTTCCATCAAGGCATGAAATATTCCCCAGTTGTTTCCGAAGTCTACGGTCCTTGAGATTTTCAGGATGGCAGGAATGGATTGTTCCGCTGTCCCGATTTCAGAAATGACGGATGCCAACTCAAATTGGCTGTGGCGAAAAGTACGGGCGTAACTGACGAGGGCTTCCAACGCCTGGATACCTGCGCATCGTGCAAAAGCCGTAATGATCTTACTTGAGACATGACGCTGTTGGTTGGCGAAGAGCTGGCGCTCAAGTTCCACGGCGAACACCCGGTGCGGCAGCAGCGACAATGCGGCGGCGGCATGGAACCGCAGCCTGGGATCAGTTGAGACAAGCATCGTGAGAAGTTCACCTTGGAACGAGCCGCCGTCCACACCCTTCGCGTGCGCGATCCGTCCCACGTGTTCCATCACGATGAACTCCGCTGCGGCGAGAGTCCAGTCGATCTTTCCGTCGCTTTCCGGCCGGCCAAGCATCCGAAATAGTTCCGTCAGGAATCCACGTACGACATCCTCTGAAGACTCGTTCAATTCTGAGATCAAGTTCTCCAACTGCGGAGATCGAACTGAGTCAAAAAAAACAACCCCATGAAATCGTCTGTCGAACTCTAAGATGTGACGGAGGTCGCCACCTCCTTCAAGAAACTTCTTCACAGCCTCGTGCAAGGAGGCGATACACGCTTGAATTCGTTCCACGACACTATTGGGGGTTGCACTGGGACGCTCATTGGATGTTTCATTTCGGTCGGATTCGACGGGTGTGGTGGCGGTAGGGTCGGCAGCCGGTGGCGCAATTTGAGCGACTTCGGGCGCGTGGAGGCGCTGATTTTCTCGGCCCTCTGGGATGGTCCTCAGTTCCTTAGTGGCGGACCACACCAGCAGCGCAACCATCCCAACCGACAGGCAAAGCACGACCATTACGAACGCTGCGACCGAAAAAGTTGTCTTGGTTGCCATGGCACCGCCTCCTGCGCCGAAGAGCGCCGCTTTCGACGCGATCACTTCACCGATGAGCCCAGGCGGGGCGGAAACGGGGGTCACTGATTCCAGGGTGCGCGCTACCTGATCCGGCCCGAACGCGAATCCGGCGCCTGCAAGAGCACGCTTCAGCTCCTCCTTGGCCCGCTCGATGCGCTTCCGGATCGCGGCGGCCGACACGCCGTGGCGCTTTCCCAATTCCTCCAGCGTTGCCTTGTCGAAGTAATGCTCGATCACGAGACACCGCGACTCGTCGTCAAGATGTGCGAGGGCGTCGATCACCGCCGACCGTTCCTCCTCCGATGGCGTTCCTGTTTTGGAAGTCTCCATGGCGGCCTTCCTTCGAAGGAGCTCGGCATGACGGCTTCGGGCTTTTTTGTGGTCGAGGGCGGTGTGCACGGTGACGCGACAGAGCCAAGTCTTGAACGCACGAGCATTTTCAATCTGTCGGATGCCCTGGGTCACCTCGAGAAGAGCTTCTTGCGCGGCGTCCTGAGCGTCCTGGATATGGCGGAGGACTTGGAAGCAGATGTTGAAGATGCGGTCCTGGTGTTCGCGGAGCAGGGTGAGCAAGGACTCCTTACCAGGACGGGAGCGGAATGCATCGAAAAGCGCCTTTTCCCGGTCGTCGCTCACGTGATTCTAAGCGTCTCCCAGCCGGGAATTTTAACCGGAATTTGCATTGGATTTGAAAAGAAGTCCACCTGGCGGCTCTGTCCCCGGAATCGAGAATTCGAGAGGCAATTTCGCACCATCGGGGCGGGAGCGCGGTCGGCATCAAGCACCAAGATTCCATTCCCGCAGGCAGGCGGCGGATATCGCGAGTTCGTGCGTAACGCCTGGGGTCCTCGCGCTTTAGGGTGGGCCGTGAAACCGGCCTTTGGAGGCCCTACGCGACTCTCTACGGCGGGTTGTGGGCCGACACAAAAGCTCCCTGGGTGGGCCGGATTACAAACTTTTGGCTCTTGAGTCCATCCATAACCTATTCTGGTTTAGCCAGTTGAGGGCGTTATAAAGTTGCTGTTACGGTCTGCTGTCAATTATCCGTCCTTAACGCCATTTCAATTCCCGTCGGGCCAGTTCAGTCGCGTAGCTTTCCGGTGGTCCCTCCGCGTAGCGCTTGAGCGCCTCCTTTGCCGCCGGGAGGGGAAGCAGGTCCAAGAGCACAAGCACGGTCCGGACGGGCCCGAAACTCCGGTCGTCTTCCAAGCGCTGGCAAACCGTCTCCAGGCGACTGCGTGCTTCAGCAGATAGGCCATGTGCGTTCTTCAAGCGATTACGGATCCATTCCAAGATGGGCCATCCGTACGACTCCAGCTTGGTCTGCGCCTCGCCACGCACTGCAGGCTCTTCCGCATTCAGCCGCTTCACTGATTCGCTTAACTCTGTCTGGGTCTCCTTTGATAGTGCTTGCGTCATTTCGAGGGGATAGGCTTCCAAGAGTGGCGCCACCGCATCGCCTTCCAACGCCAATAAGCGCTCGCGAGATTCTTCCCAGCAATCGATATCATCGCTCTTGAGGTTCGCTATGGTCTCACGCAGTAACTCGCGGCGAGTTGGGTCATCGCCTTTCTGCCATCGGCGAGCCCATCGCCGTGCGCTTTCGAGGTGTGAAAACCCTGATTGCCAGATTAGGGCGGTCATATCCGCGGATCCCGAGATGATCTTTCGACCGCTGCTACTGAACGCGACGGAGAATACCGAATTTTCGTGTCCTTTGAATGTGCGAAGATGCTTCCCGGTTCTCACGTCCCACAGCAGAGGGGTGAACTCCATGCACCCGGACAGCGCGTATCTTCCGTCCGGGCTGAACGCCACGGACGTTACGAGGCCGGCAATTCCCAACGTCCTGAGGCACTTGCCCGTCTCCACCTCCCACAGCGCCAGCGTTCCGTCCCAGCTTCCCGACAAGGCGCACTTCCCGTCCGGACTGAACGCGACGGATGTCACGCGCCCGGTATGTCCCTCGAAGGTGCGCAGGAGCTTGCTGGTATCTACGTCCCACAACGCTAGAGTCTTGTCCTCGCTTCCCGACAATGCATACTTTCCGTCTGGGCTGAACGCGACGGACCACACGTCTCCCGTATGTCCCTCGAACGTCCGGAAGCACTTTCCGGTCTCCACATCCCACAACGCCAGGGTCTTCTTCCAACTTTCCCCCGACAGCACGTATTTTCCGTTGGGACTGAGCGCAACGGACGTCACCCATACGTCACGCCCATCGAACACTCGCAAGCGCTTACCAGTCGCCACGTCCCACAGCGCCAGGGTCGTGTCCAAGCTTCCAGACAGCAGGTACTTCCCATCCGGACTGAACGCGACGGATCGCACGTCTGCGCTATGTCCCTCGAACGTGCGCAGGCGTTGGCCGGTCTCGACATCCCACAGCGCCAGGGTCCCGTCCTTGCTTCCCGACAGCGCGTGTCTACCATCCGGACCGAATGCGACGGAAGTTATGGCTTCCGCATGCCTCCAGCGAACCGTTCTAAGTCGCGCAACTGCTCCGGACGGAAGAGGATCGCCGTAAACGTCTTTTCTATGTGGGGCGGGATCTTGGTGCAATGAGCCGGCAAAGCCCAGCGTAGGGGAGGGCAGAAAAAGCGCCCAAATCAGCTCCACGGATACGGCAAATAAACCGTTCAAGAGCACGAACTCGGCCAATGGCGATCGCATCAATCGCATGGGAAACTCTCAACGCCTCCCTATAGATTATGACGCCGGATGCTCGATACCTCTGGCAGATGTCCTGCTTCGAGATCCAGCTCCGCGCGTGGCTCGATCGCGAGAGCGAGCCAACCGACGTGGAGGCTATCACGCCCGACCACCTGTTCCGCTTCGTGACGTCGCCTGCGGGGCAGGTCAGGCCGGACGGGAAGCAGCGGAAGCCATCGAGCGTGGACAAGCTAAAGTGGCGGCCGGCGCCGCCCCGCTCAAGGAAGTTGCCAGATCAAGGCCGTCCCATCGGAAGATCGAGAGATGATTTTCCGGCCGTCGGGACTGAACGCGACGGACACAAGGAGTTGATTCCGCTCGGATTCTCATTTGAATTTTATGGTTACACGTATACAGACTGCTACATGAACACGAATGCATTTGTGAAGTTCGGGTCTTCTACCGTGCCAGGACCTTCGGCGTATGATAATGGGTCCATACCAACAGCCGGAGGGGATGAAAACAAAATCTGTGTGAAGGGGCGGGGGACGTTGTGGATCGGTCGGGCTCGAATTACTGCTGCCGATCGCTGGGCTGTGGCTTCTGCGAAGGAAGAAGAGCGCTCCATTGCGACCCCACTCTACGCCCGGACGAAGGACATCCTCCTCGTGAAGCGGGTGATGGATCACCGCCACGTGACGACGACGGAAAAGTATGCGGGTACAGCGGATCGCGGATTCTTCCAATCCTTTTAAAACCAACTGCAGCGATTTCTTCTTATCATGGTGGGCGATCTCGGACAGCTTGTGCCCCGCGACTTGAAAGGAGCGGGACCCAAGAGGAAATAGCCGCCCATCGAGGCGTTAATTTGCGACACTCTTGTCCAAGCCCGTATTGGAGGAATGATGTATTCAAGACTGCCAGCGTTCACTTTTCATTCATTTCTATTTGTTGCCATTGCGGCATTGGTCCCGGCCTGCCATGGAGATGGGGGTGGAGGTGGCGGAGATGGAACTTCTGCCATCGTATTGTCAGCTGCGTCGCTTTCTTTCGTGTCAGTGGAAGGTGGCTCGGACCCTGCGGATCAGTTCGTTACCCTCTCTGATGCCGGGGCGGGGGGAAGTGCGTTGAACTGGACGGCTTCCTCAAACCAGCCATGGCTTAGCGTCTCTCCAGCAAGCGGAAGCCTGAGCAGTGGGGGAGATACACTGCTCACCGTCTCGGTGGAGGCCACGGTGCAGGCGGAGGCATGGGTTGGGACCACCTCAACAACGGGGGCACCATCCGCACGGGAGGACCATGACGCTGCGTGGACGGGATCGCAGATGGTCCTTTGGGGAGGTGAAGTGGGTGGAAGTCCTCTCGACTCGGGAGGGCTCTATGATCCCGCTTTGGATTCCTGGACAAGTGCAACTTCGACAACAGGAGTACCCTCTGTTCGGACCCTTCATACGTTGATTTGGACCGGCACTGACGTCCTCATTTGGGGAGGAAGCACAGGCGCGTCCCCTCCTCCCACTTCAAGCTACTACAATGACGGGTATCGTTATGATCCTGGCTCGAATACATGGCTGGGCACGATCTCGAGTACTGGTGCGCCCAGTGCCCGTAGCTTCCATACGGCGGTGTGGACAGGATCCCAAATGATTATTTGGGGCGGGTACGATGGGAGTGGTTCGGTAAGCACCGGGGGCCGTTGTAACCCTGAGGATGATACATGGGTGGCGCCAACAACTACGGTGGGCGCTCCAACGGCCCGGCAAAGTCATAGTGGAATCTGGACTGGCAGCAAGCTGATCGTGAGCCACGGAGCCGCTTTTGGGGGCCAGTTTTATAATACAGGAGGAATTTACGCCCCGCCGATCCCTGCAATCGGAATGCACACCGGGACCATAACTGTGACTGCTGTAGGAGCAAGCAACACTCCGCAGACGATTACCGTGAATCTGACCGTTACCCCTTAGATTGCCCTAGTGTGTAGACATGCCCGCAAAAATCTCCTCGGCAAGAAGAAGATTGGATTGACGCGACTTCTCGTCACTGGGACGTTCCAGCTCTTTCAAGCTTTGCTGGAGTCGCTCAATTTCCCGTCGCAATTGGACGGTGTTGTCGTCGGTTTCTTGCCCGTCAACTCGATTTCGGAGCTTCCCGGCCTGGTCGCGTGAAGCTGGCCGGTTTTCTGGGAGTGCGTTCTCTTGGGGGTGGGGAGGATCCAAGGGCCGCCGCGCGACGGCGATGCCCAGAAGGAGACCGCCACCGAAAGCTACAATGGCGATGCCGACGGCGGGTGTACGCTTCATCGCGTCACCGGGGCCAAGGATACCACAGGGGCGAGGCTAACGCACGGTTGCCTTGCACTCCTCGCGCCTCGTTGTCGTCATGATGACCGCAGGGAGGGGCTGTCGTAGGATTCGGTCCGCGCTTCCTCTTCAGCCCGAGGATCCGCGGGATCGATGGCGGGTCGAGTGCATCCGGCTGGAAGGAGAAGCGGGAAAATCCTTGTCATGCCTCTGCAGGGAACCAGTGCCTCGTCCGGTTGCATGCGGCGCAGACGGACAGCATCACGGGAACCTCGACGAGGACACCGACGACCGTCGCAAGCGCCGCGCCCGAACCGGGGCCAAAGAGCGCAATCGCCGTCGCCACCGCGAGCTCGAAGAAATTGCTGGCACCGATCAAGGCGCCAGGCGCGGCGATCGAATGCGGCACGCGCAGGATCTTCATAAGGCCGTAGGCGATCGACGAATTGAGATAGACCTGAAGCAGGATCGGCACCGCAAGGAGCATCACGTGAAACGGCTTTTCGGTGATGTTATCGGCCTGGAATGCGAAGATCAGAACGAGCGTGACGAGAAGCGCCACGATGGTGACCGGCGCGAGCCGCGGCAGGAGCGTTGCACACAGAGCGTTGCACACAAGCTTGATCCGGACCGCCGAATGTGTTAGTAAACCGCATCCTGCCATGATCGACAGCAGCGGCGGTCGCAGAACGGTTCGAGACCGATCCCTCCTCTTGTCCGCCTATCGATTTATCTATCTCTTCGATACCGGCTGCTAGCCGGCTCGAAGAGCATCCCGGTTTCCCTTTTCGCAATCTCGATTTCCAGGAGCTTTTTGTGATCATCGTCTTGAAACCCGACGTTCCATCCGCGGACGTGGAGTCGATCAAGCGGAAAGTCCGCGAGATGGGACATGAATGCCTCCTCATCGAAGGGAGCGAGCGGTCCGTACTGGCGGTCTTGGGGGCGCCCGGGTTCGATCCGGCCGCTCTCGAGACGTGGCGCGGCGTCGCTCGCATCCTGCGCGTCAGCCTTCCGTACAAGCTGGCCAGTCGCGAGGTGCAGGGGGACGACACCGTCGTACGCGTCGGCGACGTGGAAATCGGAGGCGACCGCGTCATCCTGATCGCCGGGCCATGCGCGGTCGAAAGCCGCGAGATGCTGCTCGGCACGGCGCGCCGGCTGGCGGCCATGGGCGTGACCGTGCTGCGCGGCGGCGCCTACAAACCGCGCACGTCGCCCTATGCCTTCCAGGGTTTGGGCCGAGAAGGACTCGAGATCCTGGCCGAAGCGCGGGCGGAGACCGGTCTCAAGATCGTGACGGAGGTGATGGCTCCCGACAAGGTCGCGCTCGTCGCCGGGTACGCGGACATCCTGCAAATCGGCGCGCGCAACATGCAGAACTTCGATCTTCTGAAGGAATGCGCGCAGGTCGACCGGCCCATCCTGCTCAAGCGCGGGTTGGCCGCGACGATCGACGAATGGCTCCAATCCGCGGAGTACATCCTCGCCGCCGGGAAAAATTCCCGGGTGATTTTGTGCGAGCGCGGCATCCGGACGTTCGAGACGTCGACGCGAAATACGCTCGATCTGAACGCCCTTCCGGTCCTGCGCGAGCGGACGCACTTGCCCGTCGTGGTGGATCCCAGCCACGGGACGGGCGCCCGGGCGTATGTGCCTCCGCTGGCCCGCGCGGCCGTCGCCGCGGGGGCGAATGGACTCTTGATCGAAGTCCATCCGGAGCCTTCCCGGGCGCTGTCGGACGGTCCGCAAAGTCTGACGCTCGATCAGTTTGAAACATTGCTGCGGGATCTGCGCGCTGTGGCGGCGGCGGTCGGCCGCCCGCTCGAGGTGCGATTCGCGCCAGCGCGGCTTGCCGCTCGCCCGGCTGGATCGCCGGAGGTCGCATTTCAGGGAGAGCCCGGGGCGTTCAGCGATCAAGCGGCTCGTCGTTGGTTTGGTGCAGGCGTCGTGACGCGTCCTTGCCGATCGTTTCGCGACGTTTTCGAGTCGGTCGAGCGCGGAACGGCGCGCTTCGGCGTAGTCCCGATCGAAAATACGTGGACGGGGTCGATTCATGAATGCATCGACTTGCTGTGGGAGCGCGAGGTGCACATCGTGGGAGAGGTGTGGCTTCGCATCGTTCAGAGCTTGATCGCCCCTCGAGGCGTTCGGCTCGAGGACATCCGATGTGTCTATGTCCATCCGCAAGCGGCCGCTCAATGCGATCGGTTTCTGGAGGGTCATCCGGAGTGGGCCGTGCGCCAAGTGTACGATACGGCCGGGGGCGTCCGGATCCTCCGGGACGAGGGGCGCAGGGATGCGGCGGCCATCGCGGGTTCGGAAGTGGCGGCTTCCTTGGGAATGGATGTCGTACGGCCGGGGATCGAGAGCGATCCGCGGAACGGAACGCGATTCGCGGTGTTGTCCCGGGAGGCTTCGACGCCGGAGGGAGCCGACAAGGCCACGATGATCTATCACCCGAAGAAGGAGCAAGGAGGTTTTCTGCGACCGTTGGAGATCCTGGGCCGGCGAGGGATCGACGTCGTCCGGCTCGAAGCGCGTCCGGTTCGGGAGTTTCCGGGGGAATGCCGGTTTCACGCGGAGGTCGCGGGCGTTCTCGATGCCACGACGCTCCAGGATCTGAAGGGGGCGGTGAGCGAAATGAAGCTGGTAGGGACGTATGCGGCGAGCGCCGGGGAGGTCCGATGATCCGGGGGATTCGAGGAGCGGTCGGAGTTTCCAGAAACACGCGCGAAGGGATTGTGCGCGCCACGGGCGAACTCTTGGGTCGCCTTGTGGCGGAGAATGGCCTGCGTCCGGAGGCGCTGTCCCTGGCGCTCTTTACGGTGACCTCCGACCTGACCGCGGCGGCTCCCGCGGCGGCCGCTCGCAAGATGGGGTGGACGCATGTGCCACTTTTGTGCATGGCGGAACCGAAGATGCGGGGCGCGGCGCGGCGCATCGTGCGCGTGCTGATTCTGGCGGAGACGCGGCGTTCACCGGGGGCGCTCCACCATCTCTATCTGGGCCGCGCGGCCGCGCTGCGTCCGGATCTGAATCGAAGTGGACAGGGCCGGGGTTGAATCGGTGACCCCTACCTGTTCAACTCGCCAGGGAATAACCAGCCGCGTTTGCTGGAGGCCATTCACCTCATGGGAGCCATCGAGGCAAGGGAAATGGGGCCAGTATCTCATCGGTGTCTCGGCGTCGACGGAACGGTCGTCTGGCAGGGATTCGTCCTCGAGAGCGAAGAGACGATGAAGAAAGTCAAGGCGATGATCCAGAAGAGGCTTGAGAAGGCCAGAAAAAGAAGAACCGGAAAAAGACCCCGAGAGACGGGAGGCAAGACGAAACCCCCGCGTCGGCGGGGGCTATATGTTTCGGCGCGTCCCACGGACGCTCCGTCATGAATTGCTTCAAACCGGTTTTCCGGTCTCGCAGGCTTGCCGGCCGCATCCTCGATCGGCCGGTGCGCCCAGGCCCACGCCGAAAACCGAAATGAGTTTGCGAATCTTCCGCGATCGACATGAGGGGCAGAAGATCTTTTCGCCCTCCGAACGAACCAACACCTCGAAGGGCTTTTCACACTTCTGACAAAGGTATTCGTATACCGGCATGATATTGATGTGAGCTTGCCCGGTCTGCGGGCGTCTCACTCCATGCGTCAATTCGCGATCTCCACCAACTCGATGCGGGCGCCTCCGCCTCGCAGGCTTACCTCCAGGACCAAGCCCACGCCGGGCGCATAAAACTTGGATTCGCGCGCTCCAGGTTCGAGCGGCGTCCACTCCATCGTCTCGATGCACCCTTCGAATGTTCCAACGGGCACCGTTACGCTCTCGGAAAGGCTCTTCACCCTGGCCATGTCTTCGGCCACGCCCTCGGCGAACTCCTGCTGATACGAGATTCCAACCTTCGGATCGGCGAGCATGAGGATGCCGGGCTGTGCCCCGCCGACGCCCGCTTCCCAAGAGCCTTCCGTGCTGACGACGACGCCGTCTTCGATTTCCTTGCTGTCCTCGCCGAAGTACCAGACGTTGCCGTCCTTGTCCTGGGCGAACCAGTCGAATTCCATGGAAGAGGTGTCGGAGAGGGGAACCGGTTCCTCGCCTCCACAACCAGCCCAAAGCGCGCCGATCAGGATCGCCGGGATCTCGAATCGCAGCGTGCGGAGCATGGGGTGCCTCCTTCCGGCTCGGGACGTTATGAGCGAGAGGACACGAAGCTCCGATTCAGAGTACGGATCACGCTCCTGTGCACCTTATCGGAACGAGGATACTCCGCGAAACGGTTCCAGGGAAGACGGATTTCCGCGAATCCATGAATTTGGGTACCAGGTATGAATTATGGAATTTCCGCTGACGACTGCCGGATCGCTCCTTCTTCGGCCCTTACGTGGCCATGTGCATGCACTTGAGGATGGCCTCGGCGGAGCGGTCGATATCACGTTCCTCAGTCGACCAATTCGCTATGGAAATCCGCATCGCGTGCATGCCATGCCAAAAGGTGCCCCCCACCCAGCATGTGCCGTCGTTTTGGACGCGGCGTATTACCTCCCCGGTAAAGGCGTCTGCATCTTCTCCATGGGTCGGCACGAAGCGCACGAGGACTTGGTTGAGGACGACTTCGTTCAAGATGCGCACGCCCTCATGTTCGGCCAATCGTCTTGCCATGCGGCGCGCCAACGTGCAGCATCGTTCCACCACTTCAGCAATGCCGGCGCGACCTAAAGCCCGCAACGCGGCGTAGATCGCAAAGCCACGGGCACGACGGGATGCTTCCGGGACCCAGTTGTGGTTATCCCGCCCTGCTTCGGCATTCGTGGCATAATAGGAGGCGCTCAGAGTCATGGATTTCTGATGGGCCGCCGCGTCGCGGACAAAAACGAGGCCGGAATCGTATGGAACGTTCAGCCATTTGTGGCAGTCCACGGTGATCGAGTCGGCAATTGCGATGTGCTCCGTCAGGGATTGATAGAGGCTCGATGCGGCCGCCCACATACCGAATGCGCCGTCCACATGCAACCAGCCCCCGCACCTTCGAACCGCAGGGACGATTTCAGGGATGGGGTCAAAAGCTCCGGTATTCACATTCCCCGCTTGGGCACAGACGAGAGCAGGCTTGCGAACCTCCGTTAGAACCGTAAGGAGTTCATCGGATCGCATACGGCCCTGCTCATCGACCGGAATACGGATAACCCGCTCACGGCCGAGGCCCAGCATCTGCAACGCCGCAAAAATCGAGACGTGGGATTCCTCGCTCGTGATGACCGTGAGGGGAGGCGCATCGAATAATCCCCGTGTCTCGACGTCCCAGCCCACGGATTGAAGCAGAGCATGCCGAGCGGCGGCCAACGCCGTGAAGTTGGCCATCGTGCCGCCTGTCGTACATCCCATGCTCATCTCGGGCGAGAGCCCGAATAGATCAATGAGCCACGTTCTTACGACTTCCTCGGCGACCGCAGCGGCGGGAGACAGGACATAAGAGAAAGCATTCTGGTCCCATGCGGCGGCCAGCCATTCTGCGGCGACACCGGCGGGAAGCGCTCCACCGACGACAAATCCAAAGTAACGCGGTCCCGCCGTAGCGACCAGGCCCCTCGTGGCCGCTTGGGCCAAACCCTCGATCACCCGCAGCGAATCTTCTCCGTGAACGGGAAGAGAACCTCCCAGATCGGCCAGCAGCCGGGCATGGCCTACCGGGCGACCGACGGGTCGGTCTTGCAGGGTTTTCAGGAATTCCATAGCAAGGTCGGAAGTCCTCCGCAGCAAGTCGTCCATCGTTCGACCTTCTCCCTTTGGTGGTTTCATTGCTTCGAACGGTTCACGATACTAGCAAGAAGGTTTACTTTAACGTTTCCCGTGGAAGAGTACAGATATAGAATATATGAAAATAGACCAGTATAGATATCCCTTGAAACCGCACGACCAGAGCTTGTCAGGAATGGATGCATGCTGTACGAGGATGTCGCGGCCCAGATCCAGAAACTCATCGAATCCGGAACGTATCGGGTAGGCGAGCGTGTGCCATCTCTCCACGCCTTGAGCCGTGCGTTCAGGGTGAGCGTCACCACGGCGCTTTCAGCGTACCATCTGCTCGAGTCTCGAGGAATGATCGCCCCCCGGCCAAAGTCGGGGTACTACGTACGGCCCCGCTTCCAGGAGCCGCAGTTCCAGCCTTCGGTTCCGCCACCCCCGTCGAATCCGACGTCCATCGGCATCTTTGACCGGGTGATGATGGTTTTAAGGAACATGCGGGATTCCAAGCTCGTCCAGCTTGGTACCACGGGCCCCCCTCCCGAGGTACTTCCGCTTAGGAAATTGCGGCGGGTGACCTCTTCCGTCGCATTCCGAAATCTTGGAGCAAGCTTCGATTACGACGCTCCTCCCGGCTGTCACCTCCTGCGGGTTCAAATCGCCCGCCGATCCGTGATGGCCGGCTGCGTCTTGAGGCCGGATGATGTTCTGACGACGTGCGGAGGACAGGAAGCCCTCAGCTTGGGTCTCCGCGCGATCTGCCGACCCGGCGATCTCGTGGCCGTCGAATCTCCGATTTTCTATGGGATCCTACTGGCGATGCAGGAGTTGCGCCTTCGGGTGATCGAACTTCCTTCGGATAGCAGGTCTGGCCTGGACCTTGGCGCCTTACGAACGGCGTTACGGCGACATTCCATCCGGGCCGTCGTCGCCATGCCGACATTCAACAATCCCCTGGGGGGATGTATGCCCGCCGATAAGAAAAAAGAACTGGTCAAGATGCTCGCAGGCCGGAACATACCGCTCATCGAAGACGACGTTTACGGAGAGATTTTCCATGGATCGGAGCGACCCGAGGCGGCCAAATCGTTCGACACGAAGGGGCTCGTCCTGCTTTGCTCGTCCTTCTCGAAGACGCTTTCACCGGGCAGCCGGGTGGGTTGGATCGTGCCTGGACGTTTCACATCGGCGGTCCGTCGACTCAAGATCGTCAGCACTTTGGCCACTCCTACCTTGCCACAACTTGCGATCGCGGAATTCCTCGCTTATGGAGGTTACGAACGACATTTGCGCACGTTGCGGAAAGTCACGGCGATGACGTTGGGTCACATGGCGCAGGCCGTTCGCCGCTCGTTTCCGAAAGGCACGCGGATCTCGACTCCCGCGGGAGGGATGGCGCTTTGGGTCGAGCTGCCGGAGCGCGCCGATTCGCTGAAGCTTTATGATCAAGCACTACAGTCTGGCATCACGATTGCGCCCGGACCTATCTTCTCCCCCCGCGGCCGTTTCCGAAATTTCATTCGACTCAGCGGCGGCTCTTCGTTGGAAAAGATCGAGTCTGCGATTGCCACGCTTGGCCGCCTGGTTGCTAAGTTCTGACCGCGAAAACGATGACGGAGAGAGTCCCCGCAGCCGGTGGAACTGGCCGGTTTGATTCTCGGCCGTCATCGACGTCTTCGACAGGGCTACTTATCGCCGGGCAGTTTGACGGCCTGAAAGTGTCCTGGAGTATGACTCCAACCTTGATAGCGGCGAACCCAAGTTGATACAGGCGCTCCGTTCAACGCCCAGTCGATGCTCGATTTCAAGGTGGGTTTCGCCTTGGACGGCGAACGGGCCGTGCCTTTGTTTACCCCCGCCGAAGCCGCGCATTTCCATCGTGACCGCCGCGTCCGCGTTCCATATTGACAGTAGTATAAGTTAGTTAAATATCTCGCGTTCGGGCGGTGTACACAGTATTGTGCTGAGCGTGACTGGCAGACGAGACGCCCGGAGTCTGGACCACAAGACGCTGGAGGAGCTCCGAAG
>JACQVR010000019.1 GCA_016209705.1 Planctomycetota bacterium | reverse complement strand
CCGAGCATCGCCAGCAGGGCTATGGTGATCGTCAACCGTTCCATGGGAGATCCTTAGGAGATTGTCGAGATATTGGAGATATGGAGATGTGCCGTACCACACATGGGGGTCTTATCACCTGCATCCCCTATATCTCGACATCCCCTTGATCGTCGAGATGTGGACATGTTTCTTTTCCATGAGCACCACGCCCAACGTCTCCATCACCCGATCCATTCGCATCTCCATATCCCCTGGAGGATTTTCAGATCGTGGAGGCGGGGCCTTCGTTCAGCGGGGGTCGGCCGCCTTCAGGATCCGTTTGAGTTTTTCGTCCTTGCTCCGTTCGTACACGACCGCGCCCTCGATGATCACCTGATCGACCCACGTCTGGATGTCCAGCGGGTCTCCCGTCAGGATCACGAGATTCGCGTCCTTTCCCTTCTCGATGCTTCCGCATCGGTCCGCGACATCCAGGATCTGGGCGGGGTACAGCGTGGCCGCTTTGAGCGCCTCGTCGCGCGGCAGGCCGTGACGGACGGCCGATGCCGCCTGGTACCACATGTAGCCGGCGCCCAGCGACGAACCGTCGGTCTGGAACGCGAACTTCACGCCCGCCTGGGCGAAGATCGCCGGCAGGATCCGCAGGACCTCTTCGTGTTTTTCCTCATCGGTCTCCCAGAAGATCATGTCGGGCGGGAGGATCACCTCGAGCTTCTCTCGCGCGATGTCCGCCGCCGCTTTCCAGGTGTCCCGGCCGAGCACGAGTTTCATCTTGAACTTGTACTGGTGGGACAGCTCAATCGCCTTGAGCACGTCGGTCGCGGAGGGGCAGTACACGAAGCCTGGGATTTTCCCGTGCAGGAAACGCGCCAGCACCTCCCGCTTGCTTTCGATCTCGGCCGGAAGCTCCGCGGATCCCTCCGCGGAGGAGACGGCTTCCCCTTTCTTCTCCTCCAGCTCGTGCAGATATTCGAGAAGAGCGTCGAATTCACGGCGCAGCGCGGCCAGATGGGCCATTCGACTCAGGCCCGATCGCGGCTGGAGGGATATCTTCAACGCGTGGTTCTTCACGACGATCATTTGTTCGGTGGTTGTTCCGGCCGGCTTCACCACGCATCCTTGCCCTCCGATCATGGTGAAGTTTCCGGGCGCCACGAACAGCGTCGAAATGCCCTGGCGCAGGGCGTCCTCGAACGCGGAGGCGAGCGGATTGATCGCGTCGAACGTGCTGACGAAGGGCACGCTGGGCAGGTTCTCGTTCGGGCGGTCCAGGCCGCGGAACGTGTGCGCCTCGACGAAGCCGGGCAGGACGACCTTGTTCGAGGCGTCGATCACGCGCGCGTCCCACGGGATGTCGATGTCCTTGCCGACCGCCTCGATGCGCCCGCCGCGGATGAGAATCGTCCCGCCGGCGATGTCCTCGCCGGCCATCGTCAGGATCCGGCCCGCCTTGACGACGAGGGGCTCGTCGGCTCCGCGCGCGGCCGGCGCCAGCGCCAGCCACATCCCCGCGATCCCCGCCGCCGTCATCCTGCCCATCGCGTGCTCCTGTTACAAATAATTTTGAGAACTTATTGTAACGTTACGAAATATTTTGAAAACTTATTGTAACACTTGGCGGCCGCCGATGAAGACGCGCTCCACCCGCGACGTCGGATCGAGCGGGTCGCCCGTCAGGACCAGGAAATCCGCGTCCTTTCCGGGCTGGATCGAGCCGACGCGGTCTCCCACGCCCAGCATGTCCGCGGGCGTTCGCGTGATCGCCCTCAGCGCCTGCGCGCGCGACGCTCCATAGCGGACCGCGAAGGCCGCCATGCGCAGCAGGCTCTCGCCTTCGCCGGGCCCTCCCGCGAGAAGCGCCGTCGGCACGCCGGCCGCCGCCAGCGCGGCGAACGTATCGTAGCGGATTTCGCTGCCATCCGCCGACATCAAGCCGCTCGGCTGGAACGTGGGCCGCAACGCCACCGGAATCTTACGCGACACCAGGAGGTCGATCGCCCGATACGCTTCTTCCGCTTCCTCGAACGAAACGGCCAGTCCGAACTCGTCCGCCAGGTAGATGGCGGATTCGATGTCCATGGCGCGACTGGCGGCGATGCGCACCGGCAGTTGTTTCCGCAGCGCGCGAGCCAGTACGCCGTCCGCCTCCGTCCCGGCCGATTGCGCGTCCAGGAACGCCTTGCGGAATATCCAGCTCACGCCCATGCGCGTCGTGGGCCGGCGCGCGTACACGTTGCCCGGCGGGCGACCTCGAGGCGGATAATTTCCACGACTCGGACCGGAGCCGATGGTCGCTTTCAGCGCGGCGTCCTCCAGCAGGACCCGATCCCGCATGGACGATCCCGCCATCTTGAGGACGACGCCCAGCCCGCCGATCACATTGCGAGTCCCCGGAGCGACGAAGGCGGTCGTCACGCCCGTCTGCACGGCGCGCTGGAAATCCCGCGCTCCGGCGTTCAGCCCGTCCAGCGCGCGGTATCCCGGAGTGACCTCGCTGGCTTCTTCGTTGTCTTCTCCGTCCACCCACATCGTCAAGCCGGCGTCGACCAGACCCGGCATGAGCGTGGATGGACCGAAGTCGATGACGTGCGCTCCTTCCGGAATGGAAACATCCGAGCCGACCGCGTCGATCTTCCCGTTCCGGACGATCATGATCGCCGGAGCCATCTCCTCGCCTTCGACGGGAATGAGGCGCGCGGCCTTGAAGGCGAGCGTTTCCGGAGCAGAATCCTGCGGACTCGCCGCCAGCAGCAGCGCCCCCAACCAGGCGCTCGATCCGATGCGTTTCATGTTTCGCATGAAGTTCGACGAACTATCGTTCCTCGCCGATAGCGGCCATCCGTTTGCGATACACGACCTTTCCGCCGATGATCACCATCTCGACGTCGCTGGCCAGCGACAACGGATCCCCGGAAAAGACCACGACATCGCCCTGCGCGCCGGGCGCCAAGCATCCGAAAGACCCTTCGAGGCCCAGCAGCGAGGCCGGCGTGACCGTCAAGGATCGCAAGGCCTCGCGCGGCGGCATCCCGAAGCGCGCGGCCATCGCGGCCATGATCCGCAGATACGACGGTCCCGCCGCCGGAGCGTCGCTGACGAACGCGACCGGCACGCCCGCCCGAACCAGTCGGCCGGGAGTCTCCAGCTTCTCGGCCCGATCGGAGGCCGTCAGAGGTCCGAACGCGACGCCCAGTTTGGCGTCGCGGATCGCTTCGAGAGCCAGCGCCGCCTCGTCGCCATGAACCAGCACGGCCTTCAGGTTGAACGTCTTGTACAGCTCGGCCGCGCGCACGATATCCTCCGCGAGCCGGGCGTGGATCAGCGCGGGTTCCTTGCGGTCCAGAAGGGAGCGCCGGACGCGATCCTTCGGATCCCGAAGAAGCCGGCGCAGCATATCCAGCGCGCCCGCCTTCGAAGTCGGCTCGCCGTCCGACCTCAAGGACTCGCGTCCGAGAGACAGCTTCAGCCCGTGCGCATCCTTCCAGATCATCCGATCCAGTCTTTCGCCGTTCAGTCGGATCAACGCGACCGCTCCGCCCACGAGATTGCCGTTGCCCGGCGCGATGGCCGCGAGCGTGACCCCGGATGAAATCGCGGCCCGGGCGTCCGGATGCGTGGACTCGAAAGCATCCACGGCCTTGACGTGCGGAGTCACCGACTCGGTGCTTTCCTCGACTTCGAAGACGCTGGCCAGATGGGAATGCGCGTCGATGAAACCGGGAAGCACCCATGATCCCGGAGGCAGTTCGATGACCCTGGCGCCGCCGGAAGGCGGCGCGGCCGCGGGCCCCAGTGAATGAATCCGCCCGCCCGAAATCAACACATAGCCGTCGGCGACATCGGGAGCGGTCATGGGGACGATTCTTCCGCCCTTCAAAAGGATCGATCCCTCCGCGACGGGTTCGGCCGCCGGAGCCGCGGGGGGAGGCGGCTGGGGCCGCTCCGATTCGGACTCGGCCGGCGGAGATGACCACGTCACCCGCCCTTCGACCAGCGTCTTCTCGACTCGCGTTCCCGCGTCGAACGGCTCGCCGCTCAAGATCACGAGGTCGGCCGAATGCCCCGGCGCGATATCGCCGATTTGATCGGACAAGCCGAGCATGCGCGCCGGAGCCAGCGTGACGGCCTTCAAGGCGGCGTCCCGCGCCATCCCCTTGGAGACCGCCAAGGCCGCCGCCTCCATGAGGAATCGGCCCGCGCCCGCACCTTGGTGCCCGGCCTCCTCCACCGGGAACGAACCGATGGATACATCGACTCCGGCTCCAGCCAGAACGGAAGCGCACTCGACCGAATGATTGAGATAATCCACTTTCGGCATCCCGTAGCGAAGGATCGGTCCCGCCACGACGGGAATCTTTGATTGGGCGATCTTCTCGGCCACGCGATACGCTTCCGTCGCCTGCACCAGCACGAGTTTCAGTTGGAACTCCTCCGCCAGGCGCAAAGCCCACTCGATGGCGTCCGCTTGATGCGCTTCGATGTGCACCGGAAGCGGCTCTTTGCCGTCCAGCGCGCGGATCAGCACCTCGTTCCGAGGATCGAACTTGGGTTTGCGCGGCCGGCGAGGCGGTTGTTCCTGTCCGCCGGGTCGAGGGCGCGAGGGCGCGGGCGGATCCTGTGGACTATGAACTTCCAGCGCGGCCCCAGGCAATGCGGGAAAAGTTCGGTTGCGGCTTTGCCGCGCGGGAATCGATGGAACGTGCGGAGCCGGAGGCGGGTTTTCCTTCTTGTCCTCCTTGCCCTCATCTTTCTTCCCGTTCTCGTCCTTCGCGGGTTCTTCCTTCTTCGGCTCCACCTTTTTTTGTTCGTCCCGCGCCTTCTTCTTCTTTTCGTATTCCTCGAGATCCTTGCGGTACTTCTCCCAGGCTTCCTGATACCTCCGGGCTCCCTCGAAGGCGGCGCGCAAGAGCGCGTAGTCACGATATCGCTGGGCCGCGGACGAGGTCTCCCCGCGCGAAGCCCCCAGCGTCAGTTTCAACGCGGCGTTTCGTTTCAGGACTCGGCGGGCCGTTTCCCGCTCGCCGCCGACGCGCAGTACGGCGCTCAACCCGTTGATCGCGCCGCGGTTCGGAGGGGCCACGTGGATCGTCGTCACGCCGGATGCCGACGCTTCTTCCCCCGCCTCTTGGGCAAAATAATCCAGCCCGTCGAGAACGTCTTGCTCGGCGCTTCCCGTGGCGCCGGATTCGCCGTCCAGGATATGGAGCATGGACCCGGCATCCACGAGGCCGGGGATGATCACCTTGCCGGAGGCATCCCACGTCTCGACGTCCGGACGCGCTTCCACTTTCTTGCCGACCGACGTGACGCGTCCGTTCTCGATGAGGATCATTCCCGGTTCGAGGACCGGGCCGGAGACCGTGTAGATTTTCGCGCCGCGGATGAGAAGGGATTTCTGCGAGGAATCTTGAGACGGGGAGAGGAGAGGAGAGGCGCAAACAGCCAGAAGGGCGACGATCCGCATACGTCGGGTCCCCGTTCGTTCGCCCCTCTCCGATCGGGCCCGACTCTACCACGGACGCCGCGACGTCGCAATCAAATTGGCCGTTCTGAAGTTGGAAGTTTGAAGTTAGTAGTAGGACAACCCTTTACTACGAACTGCGAACTTCATACGGTCACACAGACCCGGGATTCAAAGCGGCCCCCGCCGCAGGGCGCTCAAGATGATCAGTCCCGTGCCCAAGAAGAGATTCGCTCCGTAGGAAAGCTCCGAGATCCGATGCAGGCGCGTGAACCGCTCGCGGGCGGCCGGGTCGGTCGCCATCTGACCTTGCAGTCCCCGCATGGCCGGCGCGATCCATGCCTGGATCACGAGCAGGATCGCGATCATCGCCACGAACATCGCCGCGCGGATCGCGTTGAACCATGCTCGGTCGCCGACGAGCGAAAGCCCCAATCCCAATCCGGCCAAGATGGCGCAGGCGATCTCGACGTAGGCGAAGGCGCGCAAGGAGGAACCGAAGATCGTTCCGGCCACCTCCCGGGAAGGAGCGTTCCGGAACGCGGTGGGGGCGGCGATCAGGGTCAGCGCCGCCAAGCCGCCGATCCAGAACGTGATGCCGATCCAGAAAAGAACGGCGGCGATCTTGTTCATGTGGGATAGTTCGCAAGCGCTTGGGCCACAGCCTGTTCGGCGACCAGGGAGCACTTGATCTTGTGGGCCGGAAGTCCGCCCAGCCGGTTTACGACGTCCCGGTCGCGAATTCCTCGCGCCCGTTCCACGCTCGAACCGATCAGGAGCTCCGTCAGTGCGGATGACGACGCGATCGCCGCCGCGCAACCGAACGTCTTAGCCCTCGCATCCACGACGACCTGATCCTGGATCCGAAGCGTAAGCTTCACCATGTCTCCACAAACAGGATTTTCAACGAACGAGGAGCACGTCGGTTCCTTCAATTCCCCGGTGTTGCGGGGATTCAGGAAGTGGTCCATCACGGTAGGATTGTATTCCGCAAAGGCCGCATTGCCCATCTCTTCATCTCCACATCTCTCCCCTATCGCGCCATCTCCTTCGGGATCGGCTTTCGCCCCTGGAATCCGTCTTCCAGATGATGGTAGTGCTCCACCGCCTCTTCTCCTCGCTTCCAACAAAGAAAAACCAGGCGGCGATCGATGACCCCGTAAAAGTCCACGAGCCCGGCCTCGACGCTCTTGAGCACGATCTCCTGATCCGCCAATCGCTTGCACGCGGCTTCGTAATCCGATTTGGCCTGGGAAACCTCATCCAGATAGTGCCGGTACTCTTTGTGATCCGGATTGGAAGCGGAGGCTATTTCCTCCCCCCACAGCATCTCGAGCACTTCGATCTTGCCCTTGATCTTCTTCAGCCGGGCTCGAACCTGAGCCAGGTTCGAAAAGGTCTCCTCGGCCAAGGGAATCAAGGCGTTCGCCTCTTCCACGCTGAATATTCGCGGTCCCATTATTTTCCCGCCCTCGCCCCGCCCGTTTTTCAGTCTGTCTGCCGAACGGGCGGGGCAAAGGCGGAAAATAAAAGGAGCCAGGCCACCACATCAAGGGGTTTCCCTTTCATAGGCGGCCTGGCCCTGGAGAGAGGGGGAAACAGATTTTGGGGCTTGGCGCCAACCAGCCCCCCTATCGGAGGCAATCCACTGACTGGCAGGAAAGCCCATGGACCTTTCGGTCCAAGCTTTCAATCTCGTTCACCACTCCTGTCATGAATCGACGAGTGGCGACCTCTCTTTTTCGTTCTCTTCTTTTTCAAGCCCAGGTTGCATCTGGGATCGAGCAGACATCCTTACTTCTTATGTCTGCTGGACTTATCGGGTTCGCTTGCCCGATCTTCGTCCTCTGGCGTGCATTCGGGAAGGCGGTCCTCGGAGGAGAATCCTCCCTCACTCATGCTCTCCGCCGCGGGGGCGATGTCCAAGACTATCAGTCTCAATGGAATTATAGTGAATCAGGCTTTGGGATGTCAACAAAATTTGCCGAAATTCTTCACATCTGGCGTGGCCCGGAACTTGCTTGCCGATTGATCCCTCGCCACTCAATAACGATAATAGCCGCCGCGGGGGATTGCCATGTCCGAACCGAAGTCGAACCCTGAACGCGCCTCGATCGCCCAAACGGCCCTGAAGCTGGGATGGATTACCCGCGAGCAGCTCGCCCGATGCGCGCGGGTCCAGCTTGGGCCCGGCAGAGGCAAGTCGCTGGTCCAAATCCTGGTCGAGCAAGGTTACTTGAGAGCTGATCAGGCGCGGCAATTGGCGCAGCGGACTTCCCGGGAGTCCGGAGCCGCGCGCCATCCGTCGGCTCGTCAGGCTCCCTCGAGGGCTTCCAAGGGGATCTGGATCGCTTCGGTCGCGATGGCGGCGGTTCCCTTGATGGCCATCGGCGCGTTTCTTCTTCTCAGGAGTGCGGCCCCGCCCCCCACTCCTCCTTCCCGCCCGGAGGCGGTGAACGTTGCGGAAGCGCCGCCGACTCCCGAAAAGACTCCCGAGAAGGAGGCGACCGCGCCGTCCGAGGAGCGGATTCGGGCCCGCCTTGAGCCGCTTTCCGGTTCCGGTCCCATCGTATCCGCCTGGAACGATCTCGTGGCCCGTTTCGAAAGGACGCGGGACCCGGAACAGTATAAGCCTCTGCTGCCCGATCTGGAAAGACTGGTCGTTCGTTCGAGGGGCTCGCCGCACGAAGAGGCGATCCGTGAGGGTTATCTCGACGTTGTCAACGCCGTCAAGCGTCGCGCCGAGCAAGTGTACGCATTTCTCACGGAAGAGACCTCCCGCCTGTGCGCGGCCGGAAAATTCGGCGAAGCGATCCGCTGGTGGGATCTGTTCCCCCTCAATTTGGATTCCGCCGGCACGTACGAGAAGCGGATCGCCGAACGGCGGGACCGGACGCTCGATCAGGCCAAGTCGGCCTACGCGGGGAAGCGCGCCGAAGCGGAGCGCCTCATCGCGCAAGGGAACTACGTGGAAGCGAGGCTGATCCTGCAAGACGCGCTCGAGATCGGGCTTTTGGACCTCGTGGAGGACGCGTACGCCCGACTTACCGCCTTGACCCATCTGGAGGACGCGGCGGCCCGAAAGGCGGACGAGGAGAAGCTGGCCGAATTCCAGAGGATCAAGCGGGAGGAACGCGAAATTACGGAGCTGGTCGCCCGCTACCAGGAAGCGTGCTGGGATCTGGTGTCGAGCCGGAAGTTGGACGCGGCGGAAGCGTTGCTCCGCAAGGATCGGCCGTCCGCCGCTCCGGAGGTCGCCAAGGCGCTGGACCAGTTGTTGGGAATGCTGGACGAGATGAAGAGCGGTTTCGCGCTCGCGGCCGCGAGCTTGCGACCCAACATCGGGCGGACGGTTTCGCTGACCTTCCTGGAAGGCGGCGAAGCCCGCCCGCGCGCGCTTCATCTGAAGGATGTGCGGGACGGCCGGATCACGCATGTGATCGAAGGCAAGGAATTGAGCCTCCCGGCGGCCGACCTGCACGCGTCGGAACTCCTGAAGCTCGCCGCCGGCGTCGCCGACGGACCTTCCCAGGCGCTGTTGCGGGGCATGAGCCGGATGCTGGCGAACGAATTCCACGAGGCGCACGCCGACCTCCAGCACGCCGGCGGCGCGGCCGTGAATCTCCTGGCGTTCGTCGAGGGC
Source organism: Planctomycetota bacterium (assembly GCA_016209705.1). Classification (GTDB taxonomy): domain Bacteria; phylum Planctomycetota; class MHYJ01; order MHYJ01; family JACPRB01; genus JACQVR01. The sequence goes on along the minus strand of JACQVR010000019.1, from coordinate 2,214 downwards.
TCCACCCGCTTCCTGGAACGCGCCGCGCCGGCGATCCGCGATCGCGCCGCGCGGTACCTCGAGGAGAAACGGTGGGAGCAGGCCGCGCAGGAGTTCACGCGGCTCGCCGCGCTGCCGGCGGAGCGCCCGGCCGCGCTGAAAAGCCGCGCGCGCGCCTACTATCAGATGGGCCACTTCGTCGGCACCGTGCTCGATGTCGAGGCCCTCTTCGAGCTGGGCGACTTTCCCGAGGAGATGATCGATCTCCTCAACCTGTCCTACAAACGGTCCACGCTCATCGCCAAGGCGATCCAGATCTACGAAACGGCCAACCGGCGGGTGCCGGACAATCCAAAGATCCTGGCGAACCTGGTCATGCTGTATATGCAACTTCATCGCTACGTCGAGGCGTACGCGACGTTGAAGCGGGCCGAGAAGCTCAAGGGCTACGACCCGGCGCTGTTCCAGATGGCCGAGCTGCTGCACGTCGCGCGCGAACCCGCCTTCCCCGGCCGGGCGTTCGAGTCCTCGTTCGGCCGATACGACGTTCAAACCAACGTGTCCCAGGAGGTCGCCAACAAGATGGCACGGTTCATGAGCGAGGTATACCGGGACTACGCCAAGGTATTTCCGTACAAGAAGAACGAGACCCTCCGCTTTCACGTCAAGCTGTTCGCGCACAAGGGGGAGTTCCACGCCTATTACCGCAAGGTGACGCGTTCGGAACCGGTCAGCCCGTTCGGGGAGATCCAGGCCTACTACATGCCCGCCACGAAGGAACTCGTCGGCTGGAATGACGAGGACATCGAGGAGACCCTGCGGCATGAGGGGCTGCATCAGTTCATAGACTATTTCATCAGCGACTGCCCCATCTGGTTCAACGAGGGATATGCGAGTTATTTCGAGAAGTCTACGGCGGACGAGGTGAATTTCAATCCGGGCCGCCACCGGACGGCCAGGCACCTGCTGCACACCAACCGGCTGCCGGGCCTGAAGGAACTGTTTCTGATGGACGGCGCGACGTTCCGCAAGGGAGGGGCGTTGCATTACGGCAGCTCCTGGTCGGCCATCTACTTCTTCATCAAGTCGGGACGGAAGAGCGTGCTCGATCGCACCTTCGAGGCGCTGATGGAAGGAAAGACGCAGGAGCAGGCTTTCCAAGAGGTGTTCGGCCCGGGCAAGTTCAACGTGGAGGAGATCGAGGCGAAGTGGCGGCGGGCGGTGTTTGATGAGGTATATGAGTAGTTTGAAGCTGGTAGCTGTTAGCTTGTAGCTCTTAAGATCTGTGAATAAACAAAGAATCGATTTCTGGTGGAAGATCTGAACCGCCAAAGCGGCCAAACCGCCAAAAGGCTCGCCAAAGGAAACTCCGATAGCGATTTGGCGTTTTGGCGGTTGATCAGAAAAAAGAGCACTTATTTTTTCACGAACCCTTAGCCGGAACAGCTACAAGCTACGAGCTACAAGCTTTTCACAGCTTCCGGATCAGATCCACGATCGCCTTCCGGGCTCCCTCGGGGGTGCATCCCGGCGGAAAACTTCCTTGCCTCAGAATCTCGCGGACGCGGGCGGCCCGTTCGCCGGTGAGCGCCGACCAGATCTGCTGCTGGAACCGCGGGGTCGTTCCCGCCAGAGCGGCGGCGATTTCGCCGTCGTCGGCCCAGTCCAGAACGGCCGACAGGTCTTCCCAGCGCATCCGCGCCACGTCTTCGAACGAGAAGATGAGCGTGTAGAAGGAAGTCCCCAGATCAGGTTGGTCGCGGTGCCCTCCCATGTCCAGATCGCGGCCGTCCCAGTAACGAAGCTTCATGCGTTCGGTCCGGGCGCAGGCGTCGCAGAAAAAACGGATCTCGCCCGCCTCCCCCACTCCGGGAAGGATGGCGTATCCGTCAGACGAGTGGGCGCATCGAAGGCATTTCATGAGGTGAAGCGATCAGCGCTGAAAGCCCAGAGTCGAGAACGCGGAGGAGACGGAGTGCACGGAGAAGAATACGTACCACGGAGGCGCGGAGACACGGAGACAGATTCGCCGCAAGCAAATCGATTTTCACCGCTGAGAGCGTCGAGTCCCCAGCGCGGCGAAGCCGCAATCCGAATTTTCCTAAGCTGTCTCCCGCCGCGCTGGAGTCCAGAGTCAGATCCTCGATTCGCGGCGACTCTGGACCGTGGACTATGGACTGTGAACTTCACCGTATCGCATGAAAATCTTTGCGTCACGCGAAGATTTTGCACGTT
>JACQVR010000014.1 GCA_016209705.1 Planctomycetota bacterium | reverse complement strand
CTGAGCTACAAGTTCTCGGATGACCTTGCGGTCACGCTGGGGGCGAACGTCTTCGGCGGGAGAAAAGACACGACGTTTCTCGGGCAGTTCGACAAGAACGACAATGTTTACCTATCGATTCGTTTCGACCTCTGGTAGTCGTGACGTATCGTCTTTTGGCTCGCCGTCATCATGAAGGGCACGTCCGCGCCGGGGTGTTCGAGCGGCTTCTGGCCCATCTCCCGGCGGCCTTCGTTGATCGTGAGAACGCCGAGCTTTACGAGCTTCTGGATGATCTCCGCGACCTTCGCCTCATCGGTAACGTCGATCTCCTTGAAGCGGAGCTCCCAGTCCTCGAACCCGAACCCGAGCTTGATCAGGAAGTTGTTGATGCGGTATTCGAGGCGGGTCTGCTTGGGCTCGATGACGTGGTACTTGAAGATCTCCTGCTGCGTCTCGCCTTCGCCGGCGCCGCCGAGGCCGCCCTTTTCAGAGAGGCCGATCAAGCGCCCGGGCACACCGTGGGCCACGCGGATCTCCTCCGCGTTGTCCGCCCGGAACATGCGGAACGAGGCGTCCTTGATCTCGATGTCGACCTGCTCACCCTCCTCCTGGTCCACCTCGAGGATGAGCGTCTTGTGGGCGTGGCCCTTGATGTGGGTGTGGAAGTACTCCTCGATCCGCTTTCGCGTGCCGCGCGCCAGCTCGGGACGCCCCAAAGGCCCGACGTGCCAAAGAGTTGCGCCCTGGGGGGCCACGGGGCGCGCCAGGGCGCACCGTGGCGAAACCCTACCCCCAAAATTCGTTAGAAAAACGGCCCCCCCGCTGGACCCGGCTACCCTCGAAATATGACGCACTCCGTTTCAAAAGGACTTTCCGATACCTGGGGCAAGAAAACGCGCTGCATGCATGCTATTGGCTCTGGGCAGAGACCTCTTCGGGGGGCTCGACTTTGCGGAAAGCTGCATAGAGGAGGAAGTCATAGACGATCTTGAGTCCGGCCCCGATGAAAAGAGGTGCCGCCTGAAGCAGCCCCTTCATGAAGAGCCCGGCGAAAGAAGGTGCAACCGCCCAAGCCCCCATCCGGACGAGGTGGGTCACGCCGGAGGCGAACGTCCGCTCTTCGGGTCGCACCACCGCCATGACGTAAGACTGCCTTGTCGGAACGTCCATCTCGACCAGCCCCTCACGGAGAAGGAAGAGGATGGCCGCGACCCAGAAGCTGGGTGCGAAAGGAACCGTCATGAGGAGAAGACTCGACGGGATGTGGGTGAAGACCATGGTGTTCACGAGGCCGATCTTCTTAGCCAGCCAAGCTGCGGCGAGGTGGGACAGCGCATTGGCCACCCGCGCCAGAAAAAAGAGGACGCCCAGTCCTCCCTCGTCCACTCCGAACCGCTCGTGGAAAAAGTAGGCCAGGAGCGCATTCGTCAGGAAACCACCGCCCAGGCTGTCGAGGGCGAAGAGCGGACAGATCCTCCAAAGGATGCGCCGACTTCCTGGAGAGACGACGAGTTTCGGGGCCTCAGCGGAACGAGCGACCCTGGCCGAGAGCGGCAGGTAGACGAAAGCCGTGGCGAACATGAGGAGGGCGTAGATCCCGATCGAAACCTGGAAAGCCGAGAGTTCTCCAGTCCAATGGAGGCGCTGAAGGACGGAGGGCGTTGCGGCCAGGAGCGCCCCCAAGGCGTGCCCCGCGTCCTGAAGGACGTTGTACAAAGCGAAGACGCGCGTTCGTCCCTCGTCACTCGCGGTTGCCGGCAGGATGGCCTGCTCCAAAATCAACGCGGCGCCCCGATCGCGCCCCATCCCGTTCACCATGCCGAGGAAGGCGGCGGCAACCATAAAGACGGGATCACGCGTAAGGGCGAAAAGGACACCACCTCCTCCCGTCAGGAGCGCCAGTCCAATGAGGAAACGCTTACGCTCCCACTTCTCCCCGGCGAAGGTTACCAGGACGGCCGCACCCGCCGCTCCGACGAGTCCCGCCGCGATGATGACGCCGCTCAGGGTGGCGCCGAGCTTGAGCTTGGCGAGGTAGACACCGAGGAGGACGCCGATCATCCCCGTCGCCAGGGCGCGGAGGAAGGCCGCTGCGTAGAGGATGCGCCGATCTTTCACTTGCTCGCTGTGCCGGTTGCTTCAAGGTCGTCAAACTCGGTCACGGAGTCCGCCTTCGTCCAGACTCCCACATACCCGTCCGCAAACGTTCCGTCTTCGTGGTCGATGAGGAGGTTATCGTTGATGTATGCCTGGATCTTCTTCCCCTGAGCTACGACGCGGAGCGTGTGCCACTCACCAACTTTTGGAGGCGAAACCTTGGTCGAGGCAATCTGGCTCCGCTTGCCGTCGAGCATCGTGTAGAGCCGGTAATTGTCCTCGAGGCCGTTCGAGCGGACGAGGTAGTAGTTCTTCGCATCCTTGACCCGGAAGATAATGCCTCCCGTCTGATCTTCCTTTCCGGAGAGCGGCTTGACGCGGATGGAAACATCCACGTCCGAGAACATCTTGTCTTCCAGAATCGCGACCGCCCAGGGTTGGGTCTCGGCCGTCTGGGCGAGGACGCCGCCGCGGCGTTCCCACTTTCCCTCGGCGAACTTCCACTTTGGATTTTCCTTCTCGAAATCGTCCTTGATCTTCTCCTGCGCGCCGACGGCAAGGGCTGGCGTTCCGGGGGCAGGAGGCGCGGCGTCGCACGCTACCGCCAGGACAAGAATGAAAAGCACCGAGAATGATTTCATCGCTTCCTCCTCATTTGGCAACGGCCTTCACGCGCCGCTCGACCTCGATCCAGTCGATGTACTTGGGGTACGCGGCGACGTAGTCCCCTTTCTTGTTCTTGTAGTCCACGTAGAAGGCGTGCTCGTAGCAGTCGATGACGACGAGCGGGATGCCGAGGACCGGGATGCCCACGTCATGGACGTCAGAGAGGAAGTTGTAGAGCTTTCCGCTCACAGGATGAAGGCCCAGAATGGCCCAACCGCGTGCGGAGACGGCGGCTGCCTTGAAGTCTTCGATCCACTTCTCGATCGAACCGAAGCGTTTTTTGAGCACATCCTGTGCGGCCTCTCCCGCGTTTCCGCCGGCCGCGCTCATGCCGTCGAAGTAGAGTTCATGGAGGATAACGCTATTCATGGCGTGTACCTCTTCGCGCTTGAGCTCCCGGATCGGGGCGTAGTTGGCATTGGCCTTCGAGCGATCCGCTCCTTCGAGCTCTCCTTCGATCTGGAGCAGGCTTTTCAAGGCGCCGCCGTAATGGGCTGCGTGATGCGGGGTCAGTTGGTCCCTGGAAAGGAAGCCCTTGAGTTCCTCGAATTTAAGAGGCTTTGGCTTGCCCGTCACGAGGGCCCCTCCTTCCGGCGATCCGTCCTGAGCCAAAAGCACCGCCGAACCCGGCGTGAGGAGAGCCGCCGAGGCGGCCAGCGTCATGAATTCGCGCCGTGTGGTCATGGGGATTTCCTCACTTTCTTTTGGAAGTAGGCATAGAGGGCGTCGTACATCGGGAACTCGAATTCCAGCTTACGATGGTCGTCCGGGGTGGTGAGCGCAAAGCCATGGGCGATGGCTTTCAAGCCGTCTCCCTCAGCCGAGCGAAAGGCCGTCGTCTCGGGCCGGACATCGGCGTGATTCACAACCTTCGCTACCTCGTCCAGTGCCGCGTCCTTTCCCCAAAGACCGAACGCGCGCATGAGGGTAACGAAGGACGAGAGTTCTCCTTCCGGAGCGGCCGTGTGCGTATAGTCAGCGCCTTTGGCGTCGAACGATTTTGCGCCCTTGGATCGCGCGGTGTCGAGGACTTGGTCCGCCGGGACGAAGAGGAACTCGGCCTCGGGGTCAATGAATCGTCGGATGAGCCAGGGACAGGCTACCCGGTCGACGTGGGCCCCTTCGCGCGTCACCCAAAGCATGTCACTTCCCGGAAATCTCAAGCTCCATCACTTCAGAGGCCTTGTCCATATCGCCTGTATGGTCGTGGGCTGAAACAGCCATCTTGTAGACCCGGCCGGGCTCGAACTTCGTATCGTCGGGGTTTCCGGTATCGAGCTTCCGTTCGAGCTCCAGCGTCCACCAGCCGCCCTCCCAAGCCCCCTTGGCCTTAACGTCGGCGGCGCTTCCCGAGGGCGTGCCCGGAAGGTATTGGGGGACGACGTCGTCCTTCTTCTCCGCGGGCGCGGTTTGCTTCTTCTCGACGGTGTCTCCCATGTCTTCGGGCCTCGCGATCCAGATCGCCTGCTCCTTCCGATCCTTGTGCGACTTGCCCTTTCCTTGCCACTGCTCTTTCGAATAGCGGTGGGTCCGGTCCATCGCAAATCCCTGGGGATTCGTCCGTGTGGCCTTCCACTGCCAGACGTCCCACACCGCCTCCATGCCCGACAGCATGTCCGGATCGAAAGGACCGGTGTGCTCGAAGGCGACCGCGAACATATCTTCGCGCTCAGGCCCCTCGACGTAGGCGTTCTTGGCCGCGTCCCACACCCACGGCTTGTGGGCCTTGTCGTCTTTCGTCTCGTCCTTCCAGCGGACAAGGAAGTAAATGTGGCTATCCGTCCGGACCGAGCGGATGACGACTTCCGTCACCTTGTCCTTGTTGGCGGGGAATACCCCTTTCGCGGTGACCTGAACCGACCGTGCGGTCTTCCAAGCTTCGTCATCGGCCTTCCCGTCGACCGCGGGGCCCTTAGTGACGCGGGCGGAAACGACCCGGCTGTCTGACGGTGATTGCATCCCGGAGGCGGCGCAACTGACCACGAAGATCCCCAGGGCGTAGAGTTGATACTTCATACGATTCTCCCTAAAACATGATTTGCAGTTGAAAGATGAGCGCATCTTCGTTGTCGCGGGTCTTGCCGGCGAGGACGACGTCTTCCTCGTAGATCGTGCGAAGGTAGTTGACCTTCACCTTGACGAACTCGTTCGCATACCAGTTGATGCCGAAGGTGAAGGAGTCGATTCTCCGAGGGTTGTTGGTCACGAAAGGCGTTAGGTCACGGTCTACGTTGAGCCGCGACCAACGCGCCACGAGCTGCCAAGCCCCGATCTCGGGATCCTTAAGGAACGGCCGCTCCGGCTTCACCCCCTTCCAGATCCGTACGCCCTCGCCCTTCCACGACTTGCCTTCGCCCGTCAGGACGTACGAGGCTTGGAGGTAGCCGCCGGTGAAGTCGATGGTGGTCTCGTTGATCTCCTGGCGGACATGAATGAGTTCGACTGTTGCGGCGAAGGGCCCTTCCAGGAAGGCCGCTTCCGCGCCAAGTCGAACGCGTTCGTCTTCAATCTCGGTGCCGGGCAGGAATTCGGCCCACGGGACCCGCGCTTCGGTGCGAAGCTCCGCTCCGGAGACGTCCGTTTCCTGACGGCCTGCCGTGACCGACCCCCCGAACTGAAAGCCCCGCCAAGAATGAAGGGCCACGCGTAGCGCCCCGTCCTTGTCGCTCGTCGTGTCGTCGCCGCCGGTCCCATTGTAGAAGCCCACGCCGTACTCCAAGACGCCGAAGTTCCCGATCACCGTGATTCCGTGGTCCTCCGCCGGGACGAACTGGTTTAGGATCGAGAAGTTGATCATGTCCATGTGGCGTTGGGAGGCCAGCTCCTCCCAGGAAAAGGGCTCCTTCATGCGGCCGAACATGACGAGGTGGGTATCGAACTTGACGCCGAGCCACGCCTCCTCGAGCTCGACGCCGTCCGAGACGAATTTTGGCTCGATGTGAAAGTACCAGCGATCGAAGAACTCACCGGTAAACTCAAGCCGCATCCGGCGCAGCACGAACTCGCTTTCATGCGCCGCGTCCGGCTCGAAGAAGACGCCGTTCACTTGAAGGAGCCCTTCGAGCGCGAGCTTCGCGTTCTTGCCCTTGATGAAGAATCCCCCGTCGTAGCCCGCATCGAAGTCCGCTTTCGGGATTTCCTGGGTCTTGGGTGGCTCTTCCTGTTGGGGAGATTCCCGCGCCAAGGCGAGCAGCAGGGCGAGAAGCGTCATTTCCCTCCCTTTCTTTGGAAGTACTCGTAAAGGTCTTCGAAGACGGCCGAGGCGCGCCGGAGCCTCTCTTCGTCCTCCTTGCGCGCCATGCAGATGCCGGCGATCAGTCGGTCGATGCCCGTGGCTTCGTCGCGGCGGAACTTCCCATCCTTGAGATCGATGTCGTGGACGATCTCGGCGATTCCCTGGAGGGCGGGATCTTTGAGATTCATCCGGTCGATCAAAGTTTCAAATGTGCAACGGTCTCCCTCGTGGGTGAACTCGCCCTCGAACATGTCGAAGCGGAGTTCGCTCTTCTTGGGCTTGTATCCCTTGCCGGGCACGAAGAGGAATTTCGCCTCGGGATCGATGAAGCGGCGGATGAGCCAGGCGCTGGCCATGCGATCGATGTGGATGCCTTTTCGGGTGACCCAAGTACGGCCTCGATAGTCCTCCCGGCGGACCGAGGGGCTCTTCGCTGTGGCCATGCTCGGCGTTTTCAGGTGCTCTTCGAGCGCGGCGAGCGCGCCCTCCGCGGCCGCCCGCACGGGGGCGCCGAAGAAGTCGGTCTCTTTGATTTCGGCGAGGCGCTTGGCAAGGCGGTCGATCTCGGCCTGGACGTCGGCGCGGAGGTCGTCACCCAGCTTCCGGGGAACCTTGGCGGCGAGCGCACGCGCCTGTTCAGCGACTTCTCCGTACTCCGCGTTCCGGGCTTCGTTGAAAAGTTTCTCGATGTCTTCGTCGAGGAGGCCGTCTACGAACCGGGCCTCGCAGATCGTGGCGTCCCCGCCTCCTTCCCTGATCTCTCGGAGCACCCATTGGAAGTGTTCATGGGTTTCCTCGTTTTTGGGGAGGGCGTACACCGTGTTCTTGATCGGCACAGCGCCCAGACGGCGCAGACGTCGCCCGATCTTGACTCGCAGGTATGCGGGCTTGGGCGGAATCTGGTGGATGAGGAGGAGCCAAGGGTCCTCTTGAGAGCGGGAGCCGAGGCCGGCCTTAGAATCAGTTGTATCCATATCTACCATAGAATATAACAACTGAATCTTAAGAGAAAGTGAAGCTTTTTCATGACGATTTTGGAGTCCGAGGGGAACTCGCCGAGGACGGAGACCGTCCCCTGCGCTCTTCGCCAACTCTTGCTTTATTTCTTGGGACTTGGAACCACCGGTTTCGGAGGACCCATTGCCCTGTGCGGGTACATGCAACGCGACCTGGTCGAGAAGCGCCGCTGGATCTCGAAGGAAGACTATACGGATGGACTGCACCCTTCGTTTCTCGATCCTGCAGGTCTCTGCCCTTTTGTGTTGACACCATACCGTACATGGGTACAGTACACCCCTCAAAAAGAGGGTGCGATGGCCCACACGATCCGGCATAAGACAAAGCTCCTCGATCGGGCGCGACGCATCCGCGGCCAAGTGGAGGCGGTTGAGAAGGGGCTTCTCAAGGAGCAGGACTGCCATACGATCCTCCACACGATCGCGGCTTGCCGTGGCGCTATCAACGGGCTCATGACCGAGGTCATTGAAGGTCACATTCGCCTGCACATCGTTGATCCCGACCGAAAGCCGACGTCGGAGCAGGCGAGAGCGACCCAGGAGTTGATTGACGTACTCCAATCGTACTTGAAGTGATGGAAACTTGCGTGGACGAAGGCGACGAACGCCTATGAGCATATTCGGTGCCGCAAGGAGCCTGTCTCTGGGAACAGTCTGCCTATTTGCCTTGTCAACACTGTGCGTCCCTCTCCATCTTCTGGTGGAGTCTCACTTGTGGGAAACGGATCATCCGGACCATGACGGACCCGGGACTCATGACGAGGACCATGACCCATCGAATCACGTGCCCCACCCGGCCGCAGACCATCAGAATGAGACTGTAGCGACGAAGCCTTCGGTGCTTGGGCACATCACGTTCACCATCGCCTTGCTCGATGTAACTTTCTTGCCATTCGCATCGATCGAGGGTGTTCTCTATTACCCTCCAGGGCGCGCTGTTCCCTCTTGCTCGCCGGCTCGCGCTCCATCCCATCCCCGCGGCCCCCCAAGCGTCTAGAGAGCACATCGGCGGTTCGCCCGGCGCTGCGGGTATCTATCTCAGCAGATTCCCGTCTCAGTGCTATTCGGTAGATGGAAGAGGTCTTGGACCCGAGGCGTCTATTCCCGCTTGGAGACTGAATGGTGCATTTAAAGAAAGCTGTATCCGTGGCCATCACCCTGGCTATTGGTCTTGGGGGATGTACCTCCCCGAATGCCGAGGAGGGCTGGCCGGAGCCGCGCCCGTTGGGGCGAGACGTTCCCGCCTTCAGGCCGCCCCCGTCCCCGGACGATTATGGCGAGCTTCCTCTCCAGACGGCGGAGTCCGAGGGCGACTTGACGCTCCGCGAGGCGGTGGCGCTCGCCCTCCTTCGGAGCCCCGACCTGGCCACGTTCGGCTGGGAGGTGCGCGCTCGCGAGGCAAGCGTCCTCCAAGCCGGGCTCCCGCCCAATCCCGGTCTCAGCGCGAGCGTGGAAAACCTGGCCACGAGTCGGAAAGAGGAAGCGACCACCGGAGGCATCCAGACCACGATCCAACTTGGCCAGCTGATCGAACTGGGCGGGAAGCGTTCGAGTCGGATTGAAGTCGCCTCCCGGGAGAGGGATGTTGCGGGATGGGAATATGAAATCCGGCGCATCGACCTCTTAAGCCGGGTCTCCCAGCTTTTCATCGAGGTCCTGAGCGCCCAGCGGCGGATCGCTCTCATGGAGGAAGCGGTTCGCCTGGCGGAGCAGAGCGCCGCCGCGGTCTCCGAGAGGGTAAAGGCCGGAAAGGTGTCCCCGGTCGAAGAAACCAAGGCGAATGTCGCCCTCTCGACGGCCCGGATCGGGCTCGAACGCTCAAAGCGGGAACTGGAGGCTTCCCGGAAAGCCCTCTCCGGAACCTGGGGCAGCAGGACGCCTCGGTTCAAGAGCGCCTTGGGAGAACTCGACTCGGTCCCCGCCATCCCCGCGATCGAGAGGCTGACGGGACTCCTCGATCAGAACCCGACTCTTGCCCTCTGGGCCGCGGAGATGTCAATGAGGAAGGCGGCCGTCGAGCTGGCAAGGTCTCACGCCATCCCGGATCTGACCGTAGCGGCCGGGTACAGGCGCTATACGGTGAGCGGGGAAGACGACGTCGATGCCATGGTGGTGGGGTTCTCGATCCCCCTTCCTGTCTTCAGTCGAAATCAGGGTGGCGTGCGGGAAGCCCTCTATCGCGTGGCCAGGTCGCAGGAAGAGCGCCGGCTCGCGGAGGTCCGGCTCGCGGTAGAACTTGGGGAGAGTTACAAAGCGCTCTCATCGGCCTACTCGGAGGCGACGGCACTGCGGGACACCGTCCTGCCCGGCGCCCAAAGCGCCTTCGACGCCGTGAGCGAGGGCTACCGTTTGGGAAGGTTCGGGCTGCTGGATGTCCTGGATTCCCAGCGCACGCTCTTCGAGGTCCGTTCCCAGCACTTGCGGGCCGCCACGGAGTATCACAAGGCCGTTGTGGATGTGGAGCGCTTGGTCGGCGACCGCCTTGAGTCCGCGAAATAGGATCATAGGGAGAATGCTCATGATGAAACAAGCGATGCCCAGGCTCGTGGCGCTCGCGCTCCTGCCGCTCCTCGCGCTCCTCTGTTCCTGCGACGAGAAGGCCGCGGGGGGATCGCACGGCTCAGCCGGGATGGCCCAGGCGGGAGCCGACGGTCCGGCCAAGGGACCCCACGGAGGGCGGCTCCTCTCCGAAGGTGAGTTCGAGGTCGAAGTGACCATTTTCGAGCGCGGCGTCCCTCCCGAGTTTCGGGTGTATGCCTACCAATCGAAGAAACCGCTTGATCCGGCTGACGTGGTGCTTTCCATCGAAGTTCACCGTCTGGGCGGCCGGGTGGACAAGATTGCCTTTCAGAAAGAGGGGGACTTCCTTCGCGGCGACAAGGAAGTCTACGAACCTCACTCCTTCGACGTGAAGGTGGCCGCCGAGTGGAAGGGGAAGGCTTACCGTCTGGGATACTCCCAGGCCGAGGCGCGCACGGAAATGGGGCCCGAAGCCCGGAAAAGCTCCGGGGTCGAGATCGAGGAATCGGGGCCGGTCAAGATGAAGAGCATTCTCGAACTCTCCGGGGAGATCGCGCTCAATCCCGACAAGGTGGCTCACGTCGTCCCCCGCTTCGACGGAGTCGTGACAGAAATCCGCAAGAACCTTGGAGACAAGGTCACCCGGGGAGAGGTCATCGCCCTCCTCGACAGCCGGGAACTGGCCTCGGCGAAACTCGAGTACATCCAGGACATGCACAAGGAGGAGTTCGCCAAGGCGTCCTTCGATCGAGAGGAGCAGCTCTGGAAAAAGAAGATCTCCTCCGAAGAAGAGTACCTCCTTAAACGCCACGCCCTCGAATTAGCGAAGGTTGCCGTCCACGGATCCGGGCAGAAACTCAGGGCGCTTGGGCTCCTCGCCGCCGAGATCAAAACCTTGGCCGAAAACCACGACTCCGACAAGCGCGATGAAAACCTCGCGCGGTACGAACTCCGGGCCCCCCAGGACGGGGTTGTGATCGCGAAAAACGTCGCCTTGGGCGAAGCCGTCAAGGACGACACCGACATCTTCACGATTGCCGACCTGGGGACGGTGCTGGCGAAGGTCACGGTGTACGACAAGGATCTCAAGTTTGTGCGCGTCGACCAGGAGGTCCTCGTCAAGTCGGACACGCTCGGGATCGAAGCCCGGGGCAAGGTGGCCTATCTGGGTCCGCTGATCGGGAAGGAGACCCGGGCGGCCACGGCCCATCTGGAGATCCCCAACCCGGAGGGCCTCTGGCGGCCGGGTCTCTTCATCGCCGTCCATCTCGTCCAGGAAGAGTTCACCGTCCCCGTCGCGGTCCGGGT
>JACQVR010000018.1 GCA_016209705.1 Planctomycetota bacterium | reverse complement strand
TCTGGACCCCACCTCGTCGAACAGCTAACGTTTCCCATGCGGCGTATCCTTTCTCTGAAAAGAGATCCGGTGCCTGTTTCCAGCACCAAGGGTACGCCGTCTCTCCTTATCCTTCCATCCACAACTTTCGGTTATAGCTCCGCGCTGATCGTGCGCTCCTGCTGGGACTATCTTCTCAGGGATCTCTGCGGCCTCCGCGGTGAGACTGAAACCTCTTCAGCATCTCGCGAAATCACGTTCCGCGATGCGAATGCCAGCGCTGGATCGCGAGAGATCCTTGTGTCTTTGTGCCTTGGTGGTGAAATCGAGTGAATCCGACTACTTCTTCTCCCGGAACTCCAGCGCCGCCGAATTGATGCAGTACCGCAGGCGCGTGGGCTCGGGGCCGTCGTCGAAGACGTGGCCCAGATGGCTGCCGCACTTCGAGCAGGAGACTTCCGTCCGGACCCTTCCGTGACTCCGATCGGTCGTCTTCGTGACGCGATCCGAGTTGAGCACGTCGTAGAAGCTGGGCCATCCCGTTCCCGAATCGAACTTGGTGTCGGAGCCGAACAGTTCCCGGCCGCAGGCGACGCAGGCGTACGTGCCCTTCCCCTTGAAGTCCCAATACTTGTTCTTGAAGGGCCGCTCCGTTCCTCTCTGGACGCACACGTAATACTGCTCGGCCGTGAGCTTCTTCTTCAGCTCCTCCTTCGAGGGCGGGCGCTCATCCTTCAACGCGTCGCGAAACGCTTTCCGGAATTTCTCCATCTTGGGCGCGATGATCGCCCGGCAATAGGCCTTGTCCGGGTTGCGCCGGAAATAGTCCTGATGATATTCCTCCGCCTTGAAGAAGCGCGTGAACGGGCGGATCTCCGTGACGATGGGAGCGTCCCACGCGCCGGAGGCATCGAGCTCCTTCTTGATCTTCTCCGCCAGAACCTTCTGCCCCTCGTCATGGTAAAAGATCACCGAGCGATACTGGGTTCCGATGTCGTTGCCCTGTCGGTTGAGGGTGGTGGGATCGTGGGTTTTCCAGAAGACTTCCAGAAGCTTCTCATAGCCGATCCGAGCGGGATCGAACGTGATCCGGCACGCTTCGGCGTGCCCGGTCCGGCCCGAGCAGACCTGCTCGTACGTCGGATTCTCGACCTCGCCGCCCGCGTAGCCGGATTCCACCGAAAGCACGCCGTCGAGCTCTTCGAACACGGCTTCCACGCACCAGAAGCAACCGGCTCCGAACGTGGCGGTCTCTTCCGCCGCGGGCGAGGTGGATTTCATCGGTAAAGGCTCCGCTTTCTTTTCGGCGCAGGCGAAGGCGAGGGCGGCCGCGCCGACGCCCGCCCACCAAGCGACTCTCTCGGGGATCTTCATCGCGCGCTCCTTCTAACGAACCCGCGCCGTCGTGATTATATTCCATTCTCGATTCACCCGTGAAAAATCTTTTTCCTTGCGGCGAATCGATCACACCGTGAAGCATTTATCGCATGGGGCACAATTTAGTATGACACACCTTGGCCTTTCACCCGTTTAGGTAAGATGAGGACGTCTTTGATTCCGAAACCGAACATCGCCCTAGAAGAGGAATTGGCGGTTCGCGCTGCGACGGGGGACCGGTCGGCGGCGGAGGCGCTTTTCGTCCGGCTCTATCCAGCGGTCCACGCCGTGGCGCGGCGGATGACGGATTCGGACGAGGCGGCCCGCGACGCCGTGCAGGAGACATTTCTTCGCGCCTTCCGGAGCCTCCCCTCCTGGTCGGGCGGGGGCCGTTTCGCTGCGTGGCTCTTTCGGATTCTCGCCAACTGGCTGCGCGACAACGCGCGGAAGTCGGGACGCCTGACGAATACGGATTGGAACAACCGCGCCGATCCCGCTCCGGGACCCCTGGAGCAGATTCTGACACGCGAAGAAGCCGGCCGCGTCCATGCAGCGATCGACCGCCTGGCACCCGAATCGAGGCTCGCGGTGCTTCTCTATTACGGCCAGGGCCTGAACGCAAAGGAAGTTGCAGAATCGCTCGGCGTCACGCACGTCGCCGCGCGTTTGTTGCTGTCGCGAGCCGTCCGCCGGTTACGCGAGGAGGTCAAAAGATCATGACCCATCCCGATCCCGAATCCTTGATGGCCTACGCGCACGGATGGACGGAGGACATCGCGGAGCATGCCGATTCGTGTCCCACGTGCGGGCCGATCGTGGCCGATCTCATGAAAGAGCGGGCAATGCTCACGGATGTCTGCCAGACCGACGTGGAGGAACAAACCGACGTCGTCGTGCCCATAGCGGAGTCAAGAGACGTTTGGGTCATTCGAAAGTCCCTCCCTGCCCTCGTCGCGGCGGCGCTGCTCTTCGGGATTGCAATGACGATCGCCCGATTCCCCGGCAAGCCGTCCGGCATCACCGGACCCGCTTCGGAGAATCGACACGGCGGACTTGCCGGCCACATCTTGGATGCCAGCGGACACCCGGTCGCAGGCGCGCTTGTCTTCATAACGGCCGACCCGGGGCTCCAGAAGATTACTGATCCGGAAGGCAAGTTCCACTTTAGCGAAGCCGAAACCAAGAAATTGTTTGAGAAAGCGACGGCGGATAAGCCGTGGAACGGCGTGGATCTGGTCGCTGTGGCGAAAGGGTTTGGGATCGCCTGGCTCAACGTCCGAGCGTATGGCACGATTCCCAGCGAGAAAGACCTCGATGCCAAGGCGGCCCGGACCGTCACGCTGCTGCTCGTTGAGGACGATGTACCTATTCGCGGTCAAATCGTGAATAGCGAGGGCGAACCGATTGCAAACGTGAACGTTGACTTGGGTCAAGTCCTCGTTTTGCCCAAAAACGATCTGTCGCGTTGGTTGAACAACTGGGAGACGAGCATAGGTAAGAATTGTTGGGTGCTGGCAAGCCAGGCTTTCATGCGGTACCTCCCCGTTCGCAGGCGCTATCTTCCTGACAAGGAACCCCCCGTACCCATGGAGCCTGTCCTGACTACCGGAGTCACCACCGACAAAGAGGGGCGATTTGAGCTTCGCGGCGTGGGCAGGGAGCGAATCGCATGGCTGAGACTTACACATCCCGAATTTGCTTCGAAAACCATCTTTGTTGCCACGCGCAACAAATTCCGCTTGGCGCCCTTGGAAGTCACCTTGCCACCGCTCCATCCAGCGACGTTCGTGCAGGCTCTCGAACCCGCCAAACCTGTCCACGGAGTGGTTCGGGAGCATGGGACGAGCAAGCCGTTGGCAGGCGCGGTCATCTATATGTCGATGCAGCCTACGAAGGACGAAGCGGGCGTATCGCGGGCCACGACCGCGGCCGATGGCAAGTTCCACGTTCGTGGCTTGGGAGATACGGAAAAGTACCGCGTCGTCGTTGTATCGGGCCCGGGGCAGCCCCATTTGAGGCATGAATTCTGGGTTGACGCTTCCCCTAACCCGCTCGACCTGGAGATCGAGCTGTTCCGTGGTACCGTGGTCAAAGGAACGGTACGAAACAAAGTGACTGGCCAACCGATCTTTGGCGCCGACCTGACCTACTTTCCCGCACCCAACAACTCTCACCTGGAAGGCCTCGCCCAAGCCGGCGACGGAGTCTGGGATCAGCGATTCACGACCGACCGAGATGGTAACTTTGATCTGGCGATCCCGCCTGGGCCGGGTCTGATCGGCGTGCGGGCTATGTTCGACGGTGGCAGTATCCGTTTCCGTGACTGCACGAAGGAGGACTTTCCCACACCGCTTGAAACAGAAGACGGGGAGTGCTACTTCAAGTCAGCTACGGGCCAGATTGTCCGTCCTGAGGACTTCCATGCCGTGGTAGAGGTGAACCCCCTCAAAGGGGGCCCTCCGACACGACTGTTTATCGAGCTCAAACCAAAATAACACACTGGATATCAACCGTTCGAGGAACTCCTCGAAGCAAGGCCGCATGAGATCCGCGCCGCCGTCTTCTCGGTATGTTCATGGTCGAACGCTGGTTTACTTCAGCTTCTGGGTCGGCTCGGTGGTCGGTTCCATTTGCTGGGCCGGCATCATTCGACACGACCGCGAAGCGGCGGAGTACCGGAAGCTGGGTCGGGAAGAGGCGTTTCAGTGCGTCGGACAGGCATGCTGGAAGCCATTAGGCAAACCGGCTGTCCTCCGGGGCGGTGCGGTCCTCATTTCTCCCCGTTGGGTCCTCACGGCTGGGCACATCGCGATTCAGGCGCCTCTCCATAGGCTTCGCTTTAGGTTCCGCGACGAGGATTATCGAGCCGTAAAAATGCTGCCGCACCCACGGTTCGATCGAAAGGCTCATGCGGAAGGCGCACTCCGTGCGGCCGGCGCGGGGGTCGTGGACTTGGCCCTCGTCGAGCTCGACCGGCCGGTCAAGAATGTGGAGCTCGCGGTGCGTTACCGCGGCAGGGATGAGGTCGGACAGGTTGCGACGATCGTTGGGAACGGTTCTGTGGGTGATGGAAAGGCAGGCCTCCAGGTCCCTCCTTCTTTTGAGCGGCTCGGCGGGAGAAACGTCATTGATGGGGCCGGAGGTAGGTTCGGGGAAGTGACCCTCCCCGCACATGTGCTTCTCTTCGACTTCGACGACCCAAACAATCCGGCGGGAAATCAACTCGGGGGAAAAGAGCCGCTTCCGTTGGAAATCGGCACCTCCAAAGGGGACAGCGGCGGAGGTTGGTTCATCAAGGATGGCGGTGCCTGGAAGCTGGTGGCCATCACGGTAGGCCGACTCCCGCCGTCAGGAGATCCAAAGGACGATGGGCACTTGGCGGATTTCTACTACGGAGCCCTCTCGGCTGGGATGCGCATTTCCACAGCCAATGATTGGATCGATCGCACCATCGGCGCTGCGCCGGAAGAGAACCGATAACCGCGCCTCAAGGCCAGGCGAAGCCTCCCCCGGCAAATGGACCCGCCGCTTGACATCGAGCCGCCACGAACCTTTCATAGGGGTCGGATGCGGCCTCGACTGGCGATGAGTTGGATGATCCTATGTGCCGCCGGCGGTTGCGCGCGGCACGCGGCCCGCGAGACGCCTTTTCAGCCTCCGGCCGATCTCATCGTGCGCGCCGCGCGCATCTACACCGCCGACGGCGCGTCGCCGGTAGTGGAAGCGATCGCGGTGCGGGAGCGACGCGTCGTCTTCGCCGGTTCGAACGCGCAGGCGCTGGCCTATCAGGGCCCGGCCACGAGGATGGTCGCTTACCCGCTCCGGACGATCATTCCGGGCATGATCGACGCGCACGCCCATCTCCTGAATCTGGGAGAGGCGCTCCGCAACGTCATGGTCATGGGCGCGGACACGTACGACGAAGTGATTCGCCGCGTGGTCGAGCGCGCCCGGGAAACGCCGGCGGGCGACTGGATTCTCGGCCGAGGGTGGGACCAGAACCGGTGGCCAGACAAGGAATTCCCTACCCATGACGCGCTGTCGCGAGCGGTTCCGGGTCATCCGGTGCTGCTCAAGCGGGTCGACGGGCACGCCATGCTCGCCAACGCCCGAGCGATGGAGCTGGCCGGAATCACCTCCGCCGTCGAAGACCCCGCGGGCGGACGCATCGTGCGCCGCGAGGGAAGCCGGGAGCCGACGGGAGTTTTCATCGACAACGCGATGAATCTGATGACGCGCGCGGTGCCGGCCTTGACGAAGGAGGAGACGCGCCGCGCGCTCCTCGCCGCCGTGAGGGAGGCGAATCGGTGGGGACTGACCGGGGTGCACGACGCCGGCGTCTCGGGGCGATCGCTGGAGATCTTCGAGGAGTTGGCCGATTCGGGCGCACTCACGCTGCGGGTCTACGCCATGATCGATTCCGAGGATACGGCGGCGATCGAGGCGGCTTTCGCCCAAGGTCCGCGCAACGCCGTCGGCTCCGGCCGCTTGTGGGTTCGCAGCATCAAGGTCTACTGCGACGGCGCGCTCGGCTCCCGGGGAGCGGCGCTTCTCGAGCCGTACAGCGACGATCCGGGAAACAGCGGCCTGCTCGTCTCGCCGCCCGAACACATTCGGCGGATCGCGACGCGAGCGCTGAAGGCCGGCTTTCAAGTGGGGACGCACGCCATCGGCGACCGCGGCAACCGGATCGTCCTTGACGTGTACGAGGAAGCGCTTCGCGACGTTCCCACGCCCGATCACCGCTTGCGGATCGAGCACGCGCAGGTCATTCATCCGGACGACATCCCGCGTTTCGCCGCTCTCGGCGTCATTCCCGCGATGCAGGCGGTGCACGCGACGAGCGACATGCCGTGGGCTGAAGCGCGGCTGGGACCGGAGCGCGTCCGCGGCGCCTACGCGTGGCGCTCGCTCCTGCGGACCGGGGTGATGATCGCCAACGGCAGCGATTTTCCGGTCGAGGAGGTGAATCCGCTGCTCTCTTTCCACGCGGCGGTCACGCGTCAGGACGCGGACAATCGGCCGCCGGGCGGCTGGTATCCCGAAGAACGCATGACCCGGGAGGAGGCGCTCAAGTCGATGACGTCATGGGCGGCCTACGCCGGCTTTCAGGAGGGCGTGCTCGGTTCGCTCAGCCCGGGCAAATACGCCGACTTCGTCGTTCTGGACGCCGATATCATGACCGTGCCGGAGGACCAGATTCTGCGAACCCAGGTCGTGGCGACGTACCTCGGAGGACAGGCGGTGTATGAGCGGGAATAAACCACCAAAACGCAAAAACGCCAACAGATGCTCTTTTTCTGCTTCTTTTTGCGATTTGGCGCTTTGGCGGTTCATGCACCGCCGCGCATGGCGAAAAACACCGCGATGACTGCGGCCGCGAGGGCCGCGGGTGCCAGGCACCACGCCGCTTTCAGTTCCGCCGGTTCCGAGGACGGCTTGAGGATGCTCATAGCGACCACCGCTCCAGCCGCAATCGAGAACAGCAGGGCGAGGGTCGAAATCGGTGCGGGCACCCGATCCTCCACATCCTTTCTCATGACCGGAGCGGAGGGCGGCGGGGGTGTGGAACGTTCCAAGGTCGAGGGCGGCCGCGCCCGGCGCGCCGTCTCCTTGCGGATCTCCTCTTGCACCCGCCGCTCCGCCAGCGTCGTGTCCACCTTGGCGTTCCAGGTCGCGCCCCAAAGTCCCGCATAGACGACCGTCACCGTCCCCAAGGTAGCCAGCGTCCATCCGAACCGCCGTCCCGCCGTGTCCAGCGCCGCGTGTCCGGCCAGGAATTTGAGGTAGTCGCCCGTCGCGAAGAAAGCGACGCCGCCTACGAGCGGAACGAACGCGAGCCACATCCATTGATAAGGGCTCAAATTTCCTCCGGGGCGAACGAATCCGACAGGGTCCCCCGTTCCGTAGTAGAAGCCGTTGCCCAAGTAAAAGAGACCCTGGGCCAACGAACCCGCGCCCAGGAAGAGCAGAAAGGCCGTGACCAGGCGACTTGGCCGCCGCCGGCGACGAACAAAAAACCAGGCGGCCGCCCCGGTGAGAAGGTTCAGCACGAGTCCGCCGAGATAGAAGGCGTGGTGTCCCCAGCCGGCCAGCCGCTTCTGCGGCGGGAATTCCGGCTTGACGTAACCGCCGCCGAACAACGAAAAGCCGAACTGGACTTTTCTCGCGCCCAGGACCCACGCAGGTACGGCGTGGCCGCCGACTTCATGGATCAGGAGCGCAGCGCGGCTGGCCAGGATCATCAGGGCCAGGAGCGCCACGTTCAACAGCGCCCATTTCCGCCAACCCATGCGGCGCAGATCCTCCATGAGATAACTGAACAAGCCCTGCCGTATGCGGGAGGCTTGCCATCCATGGCGCCGGCCCCTGACGTCGAGGTCACTGGACCCGGCGCCTCTTGGTCCCCTCGGAACGGATGCCGCGGCTGATCCACTCCCTCATCAACTGCTGATAGGGAACGTGCTTGCGCCGGGCCATCTCCTTGGCGCGCTCGATCTGCCACTCCTCGAGGCGCAGTGCCAGGAGCCGCTTCTTCAGTTTCAGCTTTCGAATCATCGTCACTTCCTTCATCGCCGGTAAGACCGGCACTCCTGGTCGTCCATATCGCGGGCCGTGATGACGCGGACGACGCGGTCCGATCTCCGCTCTACGATGAGCGCGAGATATCGGCCGGAAGCGGCACGCCGAACCCGCTCTGCATCTGCCTGACCAAGCGGCTTAACGTGGAAATAGCGGCATCCTCCTGCTCGGTCCAGCGACCGGCGCTGAGCCGAACGTAATGCCCGAAACGCCCGCGAGCGGAGAAGACCGGGCCCGGCACCGTGGTGATCTTCGACTGCAACGCCAGACGATAGAGGTGGAGAGCATTGATGCGTGAAGGCAGCTTGAGCCACAATTGAAAGCCGCCGGAAGGACTCGAAAGCTGCGTTCCCGTCGGAAATGACCGCCGAATCGCACGCGACATCAGTTCGACCTGGCCGGGGAGGATCTTCCGGAGGGACGCCACATGGCTTCCGAAAGCTCCGCCCTCGAAATACTCGGCCAACGCCATCTGGGGCGCCGTCGCATTGGCGGACGTGCGGAACGTCTTGCGGTATTCCACCTCGGCGCGAAAACGTCCGCAGGCGATCCAGCCTACCCGCCATCCCGGCGAGAGCACTTTGGAAATGGAAGAGCAATAAAGGACCAGACCGTGGGTGTCAAAGGCTTTCGCCGGCGGCGGACGAACGGCGGCGAAATGCAGGCTTCCGGAGGTGTCATCTTCGATGAGAGGCACTTGTTCCTGCGCGAGAAGCCGGACGAGGTCCCGCTTGTGGTCCTCCGGCAGCGAGCTCCCGAGCGGGTTGTTGCACGTTGGAATCGCCACGACGGCGCGCGGCCGGTGCCGCTTGAGCACCATGCGAAGCGCATTCAGATCCATCCCTTCCGATGCATCCGCGGGGATTTCGATGGCCCGCAAGCCCAGCGATTCTATCGCTTGGAGGATTCCGTAATAAACCGGCACTTCCACGGCCACCGCGTCATTCGGACGACACACAACCTCCAAGGCCAGGTGCAGCGCCTCCTGTGCCCCCGAGGTGATCACGATCTCGTCCGGCCCGAAGTTCGCGCCGCTCTCGGCCGCCACTCGCCCAATTTGAATCCGGAGCGGTCCAAAACCCGCGGGATCGGCATAACTGTGGGCGGTGATCGGGTCCCGGCGCGCCACCGAGGAGAGGATTCGGTTCAGTCTTGCGAGCGGGAGCAGACGGGGATCGACCGTCGCCGACCCCAAGGGAACCAGTTTCGGATCGCTCGTGGCTTGCACGATTTCCTGCACGAGCCTGTGCACGCGGACGGGAACCGGTTTCTCCTTGAGCGGTGCGGGACTGGGAAGCGACCCCGCGGCACGGATCCGCACGAAGTAACCCGACCGGGGGCGTGGCTCCACGCGGCCCCGCCGTTCAAGCCAGCGGTAGGCGGCCAGGACGGTATTGATGCTGACCCGCATTCTGCGGCTCAAGGCCCTCACGGAGGGCAAACGCCGGCCAGCCGGGTAGACGCCCTTCTCGATGAGATGGAGGACGCGGTCCGCGACCCGTTCATAGAGCTTCGAAGGAGCGTTCATCTGTAACCATCTATAATGACGGATTTGTATCTGTCACCCGTGCACCCTGCCGGCGTATTTCTGGTGGGGTGATTTCGCGTATTTCGAGGAACGCCCGTAAAAACAGGGATGGAACCATCGAGTGACGCTCGCGCCCGTCGGGCGCTCGCTTCAAGCCGAACAACCCCGCCGCAAGTAACCTTCGCCAAGGCTTCGGAGGACCACGCCGTGGCAAAGCACAGGCGCGCGGCGTGGTTCTTGCAGTCATGAAGATAAGGAATGCGGTCTTCGGCTTCTGGTGGGCCGCTAACGGCCTCCTCTTTCTAGGCCTCGTCGCCGAAAGCCTTTATGTCGCATCGACTTCGGATGGATCCGGCCTCCTCGCAGGCTTGTTTCCCCCGCAACCTTTGCCGTCGGCCGCGTTCCAGAAAGCCCGCGATGCGGGGGGAACGGAGCTGCTCCGGGACTTGCCCAACCCGCTGAATGTTCCCAAGGAGAGCGGATCGACATCTTCGCCGAGGCGTTCGGAGCTTTCGGAAGTCGCCTTGCTTCACGGAATCGATCAAGTGACGGGAGATTCAAATTCCGCGACCGCCTATCTCTTCCTTCCATCCCGCAGGATCGAGGCCAACGCCTATCTTGGCGAGGTCATCCGGGACAGCGCGACGGGGCAAGAGATACCCGAACTGGCCGGTTGGAAGCTGGCGCGGTTGATTCCCGGCGGCGCCGTGTTCCGAAAGGGATCGTCGGAAGAGACCCTGAGAATCGATACCCTGCCGTCATCCGCCGTTTCAAGCGCTCCACCCTTCAACCCGGCGCCGCCGTCGACGAATGCGAGTCCTTCCCCGCAAAGGCCGGGAAGGCCGGCGTATCTGGGCGTCTCGATCGGATTCCCGAGGGAGGGCCTGAAAGGCGTTCCCCTCGAATCGGTGCAGCCCGGTTCGGCCGCGCATCAGGCGGGTCTCATGCCCGGCGATGTCATCACGAAAGTGAACGATATTTCGACGGACACGCCCGACCAGCTTCAGCAGACCATCGCGAATCTTCGCGAGGGCGACCTTGTGACGATCACGGGCCGGCGCAACGGTGCCGACCTGAGGGTTCGGCAAATCCTCGGCGCCCGGCCGGAGTGACGCTCGCCCCGCCCGTCGCTCGGGCCTTTTCGAAGAACGGGCGGGGCTCGCTTCGGAAATGGCGACTCGGCGACTTTGAGGCCGCCTCGTACGCCATTTCCAGACGCGGGCGGGCTTATTTCCGCTTGAGCGCCCGAAGGGCGCGAGCGTGACATTCGAACGAGGACGGTATGACGGACCCCCGAAAAGTGAACGTCGTGCGCGCGGGACTGGAGAGGCTGGATGAAGTGGAGCCGCTCTGGAGGAGCCTATTCGATCATCACGCCGCGATTTCTCCTCCGTCCTTGGGCCCCCTGCACCCGTACGAGCAGGCATGGCACCTGCGGCGGAATTTTTATGAATCGGGTCTGAAGGGGGGGCGCGCGTTTCTTCTCGTGGCGGAAATCTCGAGAGAGGTGGTCGGCTACGCATACGCCACCATCCAGTCGGGCCACCAAACCTGGCAGACCGGCGAGCGCATGGCCGAGCTTGAGACGCTCGCGGTGCTGCCGGCCGAGCGAAGCAGGGGCGTCGGAACGGCGCTCTTGAACGCGTTCTATGACGAACTGCGCCTTCAGGGAATCCGGGATTTTTCCGTGGCCGTCCTCATCACCAACGATCGGGCGATCAAATTCTACGGGCGGCAGAAGTTAATCCCCTTCACCACCCACTACCTCGGCAAAGTGCCGGAAATCTAAGCAGCCCCGAGTAAATATTTGCATCCCTACGGGGCTGCTTACCCCGAGCGAAGCGCAGCGAAGTCGAGGGGTTCCTGGTGAATCCTTCGACTCGCTTGCGGCTCGCTCAGGATAAGCGGCCCGCAAGGAGTGCAGGAAATTTCTTCGGGCCGCTTAGCGCTCCGGCTCGCCCGCCGAGGGCGTGCCGACCAGTTGCACGGCGTCGATCTCGTTCCAGCCCGGAACCCGTGACGTATCCAGAGTCACGCGTAACGTGGAAGTGAGAAACGACGGCGGACAGAACCGAACGTCGAACCAGCCGGGGCAATCCCGCGTGGGATCCGCTCCCTGCCATAGAAGCTTCCATTGCTTCCGGTCGTCGCGCCCCTCGACCCGGATGACGGCCCCGGGGTTGTAAGTCTCGTGGATGCGCACCGCGACCGGTCGCACGGGGAGTTCGTAGGTCAGCTCGATCCACTGGAGTCCGGCCGCCTGCTGCTTGGTAGTCCACGCCGTCGGGTGGTCTCCCGCCGTGGGGGTATTCGGCTCGCCGCACACTTGCCGGGCGCTCCAGTTGTTCTTCCCGTATTCCGAGGAAGCCTCCGCGTGCGCCGCCCACTGCCGGCACAAGCCGTCGTCCCCGATCGTATTCAGGAGCCTGAAAATCTTCCGCACATGAGCCTGCGGCTCCGGATCGCCCGAGCCGAGCACGCGTTCCAATTCAGGGATGGCGGCGGAGCCCACCTCCACTACCATTCGAGTCGTCGCGCGGTCGCGAACGCGGGCGTCCGAGCTCATCTCCCCCAGAAGCTCCCGAACGACTTCGGGAAAGAGGCGGTCCCTCGCGGCGCCCAGCGCTTCGACGTCGGACCGCAGCCTCCGGGCTTTCTGATGCGTCTCCACGGCCGCCGGATAATCGCCGCGATCGAGCGCCTGATGCGCCGCCCGCGTGAGCCGCGGCATCTCGGCCATCTTCTCCGCCCGCTCCTGCCCCAAGCGTTGCCAGGCGCCATATCTGCTTTCCGAGGCTTCCATCGATACGGCAAGCCCCTTCTCTTTCCCGGGAACGCCCTTCGTATCGGAAATCGGGGATTGGCGAGCCATCGCCTGCAAAGGGGGGACCGCGATCTCTTGGGGCTGTTGGTTGATGATGAAGAGCAAGACGGCGGCCGTCCCCGCCAAAGCAAGCAGGAGCGAGGACATCGACGAGATACGTTCCCACGATCCCGCCGTTTCAGGGAACTCCGGCCGAACCTCCGCGGCCTCGGCTTCGCCCGCTTCAGGCACCACGCGGTCCAGAAGCGCTTCGAAACGCGCCGCTCGGAGGAGGCGCCTGGCGGCGTCCGGGTCGGAACCGACACGATCCGCGACCGCCAGTTCTTCTCGAGGGGTCAAGACGCCGTCAAAAACGCACTCGATCGGGTCGCGCCCGTTCGGCCGGCGGCGTTTCATGCTGGGCTTTTCCTAATTTGCGTTCGATGCACTTCCGGAGGGTCTGACGCGCCTCGAAGAGCAGCGTGTACGTCGCACCTACGGTTCTTCCGATCAAGGCGGCGATCTGGGACACGTCCCGCTTGGTGTGGTAGCGCAGATGAATGACGCGGCGGGCCGCTCCGCCCAGGGATTGAAGGCATTCGCGCAAAGCCTGGCGCCGCAGGTTCTCTTCCTCCGTTTCCGCCGCGTCCTCTTCCTTCGCGACCACTTCGAGTTGCTCCAGGACATCGGGCCGCAGGAGGGCCAGCTTGTGCCGGCAGCCTCTCGCATGGACCAGGAGGCAAAGCCGCGCGATTTCCCTCACCCAGGCGCGGAAGTTCGTTCCCGGCTGATACTTGTGGGCTTGTCGAAGCGCGGCCAGGCAGACTTCCTGCATCACATCGTCCGCGTCCTGCCGGCGGTGGATGGCGGCCAGGATGTAATAGAAAACGTCGTCCCTGTATTTCTGAAGCAGCGCGCTCACTTCGGCCAGGGCTTCGTTGGCGGTCGGGGTTCCGTTCGCTTCGATCTCCATCGACTTCAGGCTCCGAGAACCTCTGGGAGTTAGGGTTCGTGCAAAAATAAATGCTCTATTTCCGGATAAACCGCAAAAACGCCAAATCGCCATTCGAGTCTCTTTTGGCGCGGCCTTTTGGCGGTTTGGCTGATTTGGCGGTTCAAGCCTTCCACCCGTAATCGCATCAGTTATTTATTCACAGCTGCTTAGATAACCGGAGATCAGAAGCTAAGACCTCCACCCGCATCACCCTATCTCCCACTATCTCCCTATCTCCTCATGGGGGCAGGAACGGCGGGTGCTGAAAGAGCCGGAATCGAAATTTCCGCCGTTCCAGCGGCGAGCGTTACCTCCCTCTGCGCCTGCGCGCCGTCCGCGCCCTTTCTCGATTGGGAAAGGGAAGTTGGGGTTCGCTCTTCTTCGTCTCCGAGACCGCGCTTTCCTGGGCCGTCTTGCCGACGAGTTCGACGGCGTCGATCTGGTTCCAGCCCTGGACGAGCCTGGTATCCAACGTGATCTTGATCGAGCGCGTGCTGAACTGGGGCGGGTCAAAGGGAACTCCGAACCACGCGATCTGCTGTCCTTTCGTGGGATCGGACCCCTGCCAGA
The DNA here is from genome assembly GCA_016209705.1 of Planctomycetota bacterium. GTDB lineage: Bacteria > Planctomycetota > MHYJ01 > MHYJ01 > JACPRB01 > JACQVR01. The sequence continues at coordinate 2,956 of JACQVR010000018.1, read as the reverse complement.
GGACTTGCCAGGCGCCGCCGGCGTTGATGGCTTCGACCCGGATGACGGCCCCGGGGCCGCACGTCTCATGAATGCGCACGCCGACGGGAATCACGGCCAAGCTGTAGGTCAACTCGATCCACTCTTCGCCGTCATTCTGTTGTTTGGTGGTCCACGCCGTCTGCCGGTCGCCCGCTTGCTCGGTGTTCGGGGGGCCGCACGTTTGTTGGGCGCTCCAGCCGTCCGGGCTGTACTCGGAAGAAGCCTTGGCGGAGAACGCCCACTGGCGCACCACTTGAGGCGCCAGACCCACGTCCGTCGAACCTGCGCCCGGACCACCGGCGATCCCGCCGCCTCCGGACCAAGGCGATTCCCCGATTCTCAGCGTCTCCTCCGCCTTTCCGTTGCGGAACACGGCGCCGCCGGGAATCAACCCGGCGAGCTTCCAGCCGGCCAGTTCGGGTATTCCCTCCCCCGTGGCGCTATCGCGAATGTCCTCTCCGAAATAGGCATTGGCTTGAATCTTGCGCGAAGGAAGATACAGATAGGCGGTCGCTGAATTCAGATCTCCGGCCAACTGATCGATCCCGTGAAGAAGGGCGATCCGCGCCAGGTCCGAACGCCCGCCCGCGGTCGCTCCCCCCGACCCGCCGCTCTTATCCAGGCGCAAAGGATTCGGCAGGTCCCGGAGCATCTCCGTTCCCAGAGCCTCCCGTTTGGCGCTTGATTTGACGGCGGGCAGAGAGTCCGGAGGAGTCAAGCCCGCGTACAGGTTGGATCCCTCGGAGGCCGATGCGATGCGAAGCCCGACCGCCGCAATGGCCACCAGCAGCAGCCCGTTGGCGGCCCACCAAACCGTGAAAATCGTCTTCCTCATGTTGAGCCGCCCTTCCCCCTTCTTCTTGACCCGTATTTATGGCCCTTCGCGGCCGTGAATATCATACGGGGACCGACCGCGGACTCATCGGCCCGGCCTAGCGACAATCTCATTTCTGGACCTACAGCATTCGCCGGCCGGCAAGAACGTGCGGAAACCCCTACGGCAGCTTCACGTCGCGCAGCTCGAAGGGCACCTCCCTTTCGAACGTACGATCGGCGAACCGGAATCTGAACCTCTTGATCCCGCCGCCGGTGAAGGTGGGGAAGGTGGCGCGATACTTCCCCGCCTCCGCCGCCCCCCCGCCGAAGAGACCTCCGAAAAATCCTCCCAAGCCGCCTTGGCCGCCGCCGGGCGCGACCCCGTCGGCCTCGTGATCCACTCCGTCATCGTCCTGGACGAGGAAGCTGTCGGAATCCAAACGGCGTTCGAATTCCTCGGGAGGAACCGCGCCGCCGTCCGCCCTCTTGATGGTGAAATCCAGGAACCCCTTGCCGGTTTTGTTGAACGTGAATTCGAACTCGCCGGACTCCTGGCGATCGTCCGGGAAAGGCGCCTCGAACGACACCTCCACGGGAGCCAGCGGATAAAAGAGCGTCATCATGCCGGCCAATCGCGGAAGCGTTTTGGCCTCGGGAGACAGCCCCTTGATGACGAACGGGTAACCGGGCTGGATCGGGCCGCCGCCGAAAAACGGCAAGCCCTGAACATATCGGGAACCGCTTCCCGTGACGGCGAACTCGTGGCCCGTGTCGTCTTGCCCCTTTTCGAACCGCAGGCCGATCCGCGGTAGGGCCTTCAGCGGAGACGTCCGCACGACGTCCAAGGTGAAGACGGCGTTGACGCGTGAATCCTGAAAGTCCCACATCCGCTGGACGTCGAGCGACGTTAGGTAGATCTTGTACGCGCCCCAGTAGGTGGAGGGCTGAGCGGCATGCTGTCCGGCCATGACCCGAAAGTGTCCGGCGTCCTTCCATTCGTAGGTGAGATTTTTTTGGCTCAGACAGAGCGCATCCAGGGCTTCCATGGCGGTAACCGAGGACACATCCAAATCCGCGACGCCCTTGAGCGAGGTGCGGTCCATTTCGATCCGGAAACCGGAGCGTTCCTGGATCTCGTCGAGGATGGCCAGGAGGTCCGCCTGTTCGAAGCGAAGCGAGATTCGTTGGCCCTGCGCCGCGTCGATGGCCCGCGAGATCACCGCGCGTTCTTTCTCGCGAAGCCGCGCCACTTCGGCCTCGAGCGCGCGCGCCGTCTTGGCCCGCTGCACCGCGACTTCATAGTCGCAGCGGTCCAGCGCCTGATGGGCGGCGGCGGAATGCTCGGCCAATTCCCTCAGTTTTGCGCTCAAGAGGCGGCTGAGTTCCTGATGGTCGCCCTCTTGAGCCGCCGCGCACGTCGCGAAGAAGGCCGCGCATGCCCATCGGATCATGACCAACCTCCCTCGAGAAACAGGGTCCAGGCGGAGGGCAAGACAGGCCGGCACCCACCCTCTTTACGTAAGTACCGGAAGCGGGCCATGCACGGAAGGTGCCAGAAAGCGGAATTTCGCTAGGCCGGGGGATTCGACTTGAGGATCCGCATTCATGGGGAACGTTTCGCTGGATGGGGCAACGTATCGGCTTTCCCAACCTTGATCCTGGAGATCGCGGAGAAATCGGGGTGCACGGGAAAATCCACCACGGAGACACGAAGGCACGGAGAAAAATTCGGGGGATGTGGAGATTGCTGGAGATTTGGAGATCGAAAGGAGTCCGATGAAACCACCTCTACAAAATATCTCCCTATCTCCCCGATCTCGATATCTCCTCTAAAAAATCTTCTCCGTGTCTCCGTGAACTCAGGCTCCTCCTGGCGCTCGTCTACTCCTGCGGCACGCGACGCGCCAGCGTGACTCTCACGCCGGCGACCGCGAGGAGCCCCAGCAAAAGGAGCATCCCGTTCGAGGCCTGCGCACGGCCCGCCGAGCATCCGGCCGAGCTGTCGGGGGCGTCGCCGGCCGCGTGGTCGATCCCGTCATCGCCCTTGGTAAAGAAGCGGATCGTCGGACTCCACGGGCTGGCGTTGCCGGCCCGATCGATGGCGCGAACATGCCAGAAG
>JACQVR010000013.1 GCA_016209705.1 Planctomycetota bacterium | reverse complement strand
TTCGCAATCGCTTTGGCGAATGTCTTCCACGCCGTCCCAGTCGAAAGACCGTCATTGCCGTCGTTTCCGTCCGAATTCGATATATAGTAGGTCGTTCCAGAAAAAGCGGTTACCGTGATTTGCTGCGTGTACACATGGGTCCCTCCCATGCTGTCAATCACCGTGAGTGTGACATTGTACATGCCAGCGTTTTCGTAAACATGTGCTGCTACATATCCGCTATCACCATTTTTGCTTCGTCCATTCGTAGGCCAATTACCCGAGGATGGATCTCCAAAATCCCACTCATACTGGAATGACGCATAATCAAGGTCTCCCGGTTGGACCACCCCACTATTATACGCAAGATTGCTCGCGTTCACCGCGTCAAAAAATACCGCTAATGGCGCTACCCCAGTCGTACGGTTGGCAAATGTTCCCACTTCCCCCTGTGGATTGACCGAGACGGAGAATTCCCTGCTATCGCTTCCGGTATCGTCGGCCACCCTTACCGTGAAAGTGTACGCGCCAGCCGACGCCAGGGATCCGCTGAGCAGACCGCCGGCACTTAACGTAAGCCCACTGGGGAGGGTTCCACCCGTAACGCTCCACGCCGCCAGCCCCAGGCCGCCGCTATGCTCAAACTGATAGGAGTAGGCCTCGCCTTGGGTGGCGTCCGGAAGAGGAGACGTCGAAGTAATCACGGGGGCACTGGGGCCAGGCAGAGGCGCCGCAGTGACGGCAAGTGAAAAATCACCGTTATCCGCTCCGGCGTCGTCGGTCACCGTGACCGTGAACGTGTATGCTCCGGCGGCCGACGGAGTTCCGCTGAGCAATCCATCCGCGGTGAGCGTCAGTCCCTCGGGGAGGGTTCCCCCAGTGACGCTCCACGTTGCTGACCCGCTACCGGCCGTGTATCCAAACTGCAACCAGTAGGCCGCGCCCTGCGTGGCATCCAGCAGGGGAGAAGTCGTCGTGATTGCTGGAGGAACCGGCGGCACAGGGGGCAGCGCATTGACGACCATCGCGAACTCCCCGCTATCCGTTCCGGCGTCGTCGCTCACCGTGACAGTGAACGTGTACGCGCCGGCCGTCGCCGGGACTCCGCTAAGCAGCCCTTCGGCGCTGAGCAGAAGGTTGCCGGGCGGACTTCCCCCCGTGACGCTCCAAGATGATGGCCCACGCCCGCCGACACATTCGAACTGAAACGAGTAGGCCTCGCCTTGAGCGGCCTCCGGCAACGGAGAGGTCGCCAGGATTTGCGGGGGAAACAAATGCCTGCGCCCCGATTCCGCATGCGCGGGGGGACCATTTCCGCGGCTCCCATCCTTCTTGCTGAGGAATTGCTGAACCGCCGTTGTCAGGACCTCGAGATCGTCCACAAAACAGCCACCGCCTGCCGTCAGGACGAAGACCAAGACGGCCGAAGCCGCCCGCTGCGCGTACCCATGATACATGTAATCCCTCCTATCGTCTGCCCCCTGGGGAGTGCGCATCATCAAGCCCTACGAACAAATCGCCAGGAAAGATCGACCCCGAGGCGACGAAGCCGCCCTGGGATCGACCCCATTAACAATGTATTGAAAGTCTACACTATGCAAGTCGCAAAAGCAAGTAATTCGCGAAAAAACTCATCGTCCCCATGAAACGGGATGGTATGAAAGTCCAAATCCAACGAGACGCCCTGATCGCCGCCGCGTCCGCGGCGGGCGTCCTCGCGCCCCTCCTGGTCGCATAGCCGCCAAGTTAATCTCAGAATCGCTTCAGAGGGGGCTCTCGACCTGTCGGAGCCCTTCCTTTGCAGCATACGCTTCGGGCCCTAGAATGGGCACAGACCGCGCTCAAGTGACGATACCCCGCATCCGGGGGCATCGGAGTCATTTCCTGCCATTTTGGCTGATCGGGACCCCCGAATTATTTTGGCAGTTATGCTTCTTAGTTGTGCTGTTGGCCTGCAGCGATCCGCTAGGCTTCCTCGCACCACGCGGGGACCGGAGCGTTCAAATCGAAAACGGCGCCTCTCCGTCAGTTCTTGCAGGTAATCCTTTCGATGGATTTTGGAAGCTCCGCTAAGGCGGAAACCCCACTCCAACCGAGCGACTTCCAAGCCGGCAAACGCGGGTAGCTCATGACGGACGCCTCCAGCGTACCGTCAGAAAGAACACGATTCCGAGCAGAAAAGGAATCCACATCATGATCTGAGGCAGCAGATCGCTTCAGAATCCCTGCACCGCAACCACCACGGGGATCTGGCGCGCGCGCAGGCCCGGGATCTCCCGCGCGACGAACGTCTCGCTCAGCACGCGAATGCGCGCGCGCAGCACGGCGACCGTCTTTAATCGGTTCCTCCGGCGCGGGACGGCGGATCGAGGAACCGGCGATGGAATAGCTCCAGCGCGAGCAGATTTCCCAACAGCTTTGACAGATCCCTCCCGTTCTGATGCGCCTCCCACACGCCGCGGACGGCGTCCGGGTCAAACACCCCACGCTCCAGTGTCAGGTCGTCAAGAAGGATCCCACGCACGGCGTCGGACCATGGACCGCGGTACCAGTCCGCCTGCGAAACGAACACGCGCGCCTGGAAGGGATCCCATTTCACGAGTTTCCCGATCTCGCGGCCTCCGCGCTGGAGCGCCAGCGAACCGTACATGACCGCACAACCCCACCGCGGAGCCAGCGCGGTCCGCTCCCAAGGGATCTTCGCGGCGGTGGGGCTCGCACGTTTCAACACCTTCAGGTAGAGCCGGTGCCGGATCCGGATCGCAAGAGGAATCCGGCTCAGATAGTCGACGACGTCGCGGTCGAGAAATGGCGCGTACGACTCGACCTCCGTGCGCAGCAATGTCGACCCGCAGTTCGTGAACCGGGTCAGCCGGTTGTCGCACGTCCAGTCCATGAGCCGCTCCGCTGGAGTTCCCTCCGTAACCGCGCGGAAGGAGGCGTCGAACCGGCGGCGCCCTTCGCCGCGGGCGGAGGAGTCGCGCAGGAGACTCCCAGCGACGTCGGCGTGGGGGATCCTCCATTGCCAGACGGCATCGACCAGCCGGTCGAGACTCGTCTCCTTCATCCAGGGAGACTTCAGATAGATCCCGCCGAGGAGGCCGTCTCCCCCCAGGCCATTGAGCGTCACGTCAGCTTTCTCCGCCAGCCGGCAGGCGAAGGGGAGTACGTGCATGTCGCCGACGCAGTACGCCCCGCCGGTGGCCGCGACGCCCCTCTCCCAGAGGGGGGGATACTCCGCCGGATCGAGCACCATCCTCGTGTGCGGCGATCCGAGCCGCGCGGCGATGCGCTCGCCGTACCGCAGATCGCGGCTTCCCTCCTCCCCCCACGTCAGGCTCGGCACCCGTTCGGGATGCTCCGTGAGGGAGAGCAGCAATCGCGAGTCGAGGCCGCCGCTGACCGGCACGGCCAGACGGAGGCCGCTGCGCTGAATCCGGCGGACCGCTGCGGCGACGCGACGGGCGATCTCGTCGGCCAGCTCCGACAAGCTGGCACCGTTCTCGAGACGATGCCGCAGCCTCCAGTATTGCTTCACGTCCGCGCCGCCGTCGGCGGAAACGCGCGCCTCCGCGCCCGCCTGGAGCAGGCGGATGCCGGAGAGGAGCGTCTGGTCCTCGACCAAATGCCCCAGGTGAAGCAGGAGGTCTGCCGCCCCTGGATCGAGTCTCGGACCGTCGAGAAAGGCGGCGACGCACCCGAAATCCGTGGATGCCACGAACGTCCCGTCGCCTTCCAGCAGATAAACCGGATACTGGCGGTGCCGGTCCGACCAGATATGAAGCTCCCCCGAACCGGCGTCCACCCGCACCGCGGCGAATGCGGCGTTGAGTCCGGCCAGCTCGTCGGCGGAGAGGTCGCTTCCGGAGAGCCGCCCGATGGTTTCCATCGTCCGGTCGCCGTCGTCACCCGGTGCGATGCCGACCCATCCCAGCCGCACGCGGCCGTCAGGGGAGGCATGAATCCGACCGCTGTGCCGATACTCGCCGCGCTCCTTTCTCCAGACCGCGAGCGAAACCTCCCTCGCATCTGACCGCCACGTCTCCACGACTGCCTCGGGTATCCGGCGGAGCGCCCTCTCCCACGCGGTCGCGCCTCCCTTCGCCGCGAGCCAGCCGCTCATGCGCTCCTCTCCGCGGTGGGTCGTTTGTGTTCCATAAGCTGCGGCTTGCGCCGAAAGAGAAGCCCGGACAGGAAGCGGGCCTGCCCCAGGAGCTGGGCGAACTGAGCAGGGAACCACAGCAGGCAGTAGCGGATCGCGCGCCCGAATGTGGTACCCATCCGCCACCGTCCCACGGCCACGCGGAGAAATTGGACGAGATAGATTCCGGGGAGCGCCAAGCCGAAATACGGATGAAGTCCCCAGGTTACTCCCAGAACGACCAGCGGGAGTCCGAACATCCAGAACCAAGTCCGCAACGACTGCCGGAGTCCGAAGCGGTCGCGGAGGCCGGACCCGAGCCAGCAGACCTGGGCGTACGCGTGCCCCGAGCGGCGGGATCGCATCCACCATTGGCAAAGCCGGGTCATGTTGGCGTCGTGAACGCCCATCGGATGATCCACGCTGAGGATCGTCCATCCGGCGCGGCGCAAACGTTGGGAAAGCTCCGGCTCCTCTCCGGCGGGCAGCGAAAGGTCGAATCCGCCCACCTCGCCGAACGCTCCGGCCCGCATGAGAACGTTGCCGCCGAAGCAGTGCACCTCGCCGAAGGGCATGCGCCACTCCAACTCCGATATCGCGTTGTAGATCGACCGCTCGGGCTCCCGTTCGCGAAGGACGCCGAAGACCGCGCCGCAGGTCGCGTGCGTCCGGAGCACCCCTTTGGCGTAGGCGAGCCAAGCTTCCTCAATCTCGGTGTCACCGTCCACGAAATGAATGAAGGATACGTTCGGCCGACTCTCCGTCAGCTTCTGGAACCCTTCATTCCGCGCCCGGGCTGCGCTGAACGGTAGGGTAGGATCGAGCTCGAGGACGTCGCATCCCATCGACCGCGCGAGCTCCGGGCTTCCGTCGGTGGACCCGGAATCCACGTAGACGACCGGTAGGCTCCACCGAAGCACTGTGCTCAGGCACCGCCGGAGACGCTCCCCCTCGTTCCGGCCGATTACGACCGCTCCAGTGTCGTTCATGCGACGCTTCCCCTTCGCTTAAGAGGGCTTCTCATAGCTCCAGCAGGAGCAAAGGTCCCTGCGGGACCTGGGGCGGGTCCGTGCGGAGCGGTCTTTGAATGGCCTGGAGGCGAGCAGGAGAACTCCGACATCCCATGCCCAAAGGTGGCCTTGCCAACGGCGGCACCTTAGCCTCGTATGCCCATTCCGACCGGGCATCGCTTTCTCGCCAGAAAGATGAGACCCGGCGTAAGGTTCTTAACCAAGGGCGCCGGGACCCGTTCCATGAGCCATCGGCTCCTTTTGCCGTCGCACGCCATGAACCCGGGATGCCGCCGGGCTCGCGCGATGTCTGAAGCCCGAGCGGGGATGAACCATGCCGGATAACGCATCTCAGGTGCCGCCCAATAAGATCGACGCTCTTCGAAACCACACCGGCGCAGCATCTGATCCACACCTTGATAAGAATGGATGTATCCCGACAGGCCAGCGGTCCCACGTATTCGGGAAATAAGCCCCACCATCCACCGCGGAAGCGCGCTTCCGAAGCGTAGGCCACCCACATGCTCGTCCCGGCCTCCCAGCAGCAAGCGAATCGAATAACGGTTCTTCGTGCATAGATACAGCAGCCCTCCAGGCTTGAGGACGCGTGCCGTCTCACGGAGAAGGCGCTCCTGGGATTCGGCAGGAGAGACCGTCGCCTCGCGCCGAAAACACCATTCCAAGACCAAGTTGAGGATTGCAACGTCAAATTGTGCCGACGAATAAGGCAACCGGCTATCATCACCTCCGCACACCACGCGGACGTTTTCCAGCCCTTCCTGTTGGCAGCGGCGATGGGTGAATATGGCCTGTCCCGACACGACTTCGATAGCCTCCACCATCCCCGCTCTCACGGCCAAGGCAGTAGTAATCTGCCCGAGTCCAGACCCGACCTCCAGAACGGTCTTATCCTTGCTCAGGGGAAGGATGTCGAGAAAGCGTGATCGCGAAGGATCAAGCACGTAGCGCATCATGCCTGAACTGGTCCTGTACACCTCGAGGATCGCCTGCCGCCACCCTCGCTCTTCGGCAATTCGGTTGAGACGAATCAAGTCAGCCTTCGTTTTGTCGTCCTCGATAGGTGCGTATCGCAACATATGAATGACATCTCGCCGTATGGGATACGTTATGGAACCTCCTTCGGTGCTCCACCCTACCTTGCATGGGCGCAGAGGCATTCCAGTCCTTGGACATACTAAATCAATTTGGAGTGACTTCGCTTCCGAATTCATGAAAGCGCTCGGTTCAACATATTATCGCAATTCTCCACCAGTCGGAGATAGCTCTTGAATGGAAAATAATTCAGATTCCTTCCAAGATAGCCCAAAGCGGCCGAAAGGTAGTGGCGGGCGTGATGGACGTTGCAACCCAATATCTCGCAATGAGCGATGATTTCGTTCCGGAGCCCTCGGTGAGAGAGCTTCATTGACATCGCTAACCTTATCAGATCGTAGAAGGGGTAGCCTCGAATTCGAGAACCGTACCAATCGATTAAGACAAACTTCGGTGTCTGTTTCGGATGGTCATTCCCGGCTTTCTCCGTCGACGCCCTTAGCACGTTGCCCCTTGTCAAGTCACCGTGCGTGAGAACGTGACGGGGTCGCCAACCATCCCTCTCAATTTCTCGGTACGCCGCCCGCGCCCTATCACGCAAGTTCTGCGAAACCCAGGCTAGGGATGAAAGATATTGGAGCGGCGACGTGAATGCGTCCGCCCCGGTCGGTTCCATGACGGTTCGCGTGGTGGCGGCGCGAAGCCATCCTAGAACCCTGGGCCTAAGCTTCCAATCCTGAAGCGGCCTCCAGACAGGGTGATCGCTGAACGGCTTGCAATACGGAACTGCCGCGAAGGAGCGCCCCTCCAGGAAACCGGTGAGCAGCGGTTCCAGAATCACGGACCCCAGTTCCTCGCCAAGTGCGCGTCTGGCATCCTCAGCCGCCTTCAGACCCTTCTCCACCTGATGAGGGAACGCCGGGGAGGAGCATAGCACCACGACACGCGTCACCCCGTTTGAATCCTGAACCGCAACTTTCGCCACATCATCCGGAACTTCCCTAGGTAAACAAAGGAGGGTGCCGCGCCTCAGCTCGTGAATCCTCAGCTCGCTTCTCAACGTTTCCAGGAGCATCTTCTCCACCAAAGCGAGCGCCGAGCGGTAGGATTCCTCACGACCTGATCCGGTCATCCTTGATCATTCCTATCGTTACGAACCATTGCTTAACGGGATTGCCGGGCCATTACTCGGCCACGAGCTGGCCTCGGAATCGACACCTTCCCCGCGCCTTTGTCTGAAAGCTCTTGAGAAAATCCGGTCCAAGGTACCACCCCATCGGAAAACCCGCGACGCAAGACGTCTATCGCAGGTTTCCCGACGCCGATCTCCCGTGGAGACAATTTCCTGCCGAGCTCTGAGCGGTTGAACCACCGACAGGACCGCACCACGTCTTCCAAACGCGAGCACACCTGTGAACACCATGTCCCGCGATCCAGGATGGATACGTTTCACAATAGTGCCTGCCTAAACCACGCCCTCGTGACGGCAACCCGCTGAAAATATACCATGGGGAAAAATCAGGTGAAATTTTAATTGGAACTTCGACCTGCCGGAAGAGATGATGAGATCACTGTGTGCGGGGAATGATTAAGTGCCGAAACAACGCAAATTCCTCATCGCGTTGACTCTGTCTTCCACCACGTTCCTGGCCCTCCTACTGATCCTTGAGCTAGGCGCCAGGGCGCTGGGATACCGCGGCGCGCCACGCCTCTACCACCAAGACCTCTTTGTTCCGGATCCCGAGCTGGGCTGGCGCTGCGCACCCGACGGCGAGTTCAGCTATCTTGCGACCGAGGGCTGGGTCCAGGGTTCGACCGGCAAGGACGGCTATCGCCCCCTCAGCCCCGGCCCCGAGCAATCCCGATCGCCGATCGTCATCTGCCTGGGCGACAGCACCACCTTCTGCGCCGAAGTCCGCGATGAGGAAACCTGGCCCGAAGCCGCCGCCAAAGCCCTCTCGCAAATCGGGCCCCCGTGCAGAATGCTCAATCGGGGCGTCGGAGGATACAGCCTTCTTCAAGAGCTTCTGGCGCTCCGCCTCGCGTTCCAGGACGAGCATGTGGCCCAGAATGCGCGCGCCGTGGTCTACCACTTCTGCATCAACGATCCCATCGAGAACTTCGAAGGCAAAGGCCCGAAACTGGATCGGAAGGAATTCGCCGCGGGCGCCACGCCTCCCGAGATCGGATCGGCGCGCATCCTGTCCCCTCAAGCTTGGCCCCGGCGCGGCATCAAATTCCGGCTGAAGACGGCCTTCCTGGATAACCTCGCACTGGTGGCCGCGATCCGCGCCGCGGGACTGGATACCTCCGACGAAGGGTTCAAACGTGGGGGGACCGCAAACCACGGTGTTTCATACGACTATTTCAAGCGGCTTTTGGACGAGCCTCACTTGCAGAAAGGCATGAGCTATCTGCTGGCGGCCCTCGCGAAAGAGTGCGCGGCTCGAAACGTGCCGCTCTTTGTCTCCTCGTGCGTCTATCCGGCCTGGGACGACGTCGGACCGTCCCGGCGAGACTTCCTGGACCTGACCGGATGGTCACAGCAGGAAGTGGAGGAGCAGGCCAAGACCTACCATGCCGCCTGCGACATTCTCAGGGAGATGACCGAAGAAGCCGGTGCAACGTACATCGACCTGCGCGGCTGCCTCGCCGGAATGACGCACCGGGAGTATGCCGTCTCGCCCCACGATTGGCATTACTCGGCCGCCGCGAATGAACGTATCGGACGCGCCATCGCAGGACGACTGCGAACACTTCTGGACTTCAGATCGAGGTAAGGACCTTATAGGTGATGTATGAACCGCCAAACCGCCTAAGCAGATGTGAATAAATAACTGATGCGATTACTGCTGAAAGGCTTGAACCGCCAAAAGGCCGCGCCAAAAGAGACTCGAATGGCGATTTGGCGGTTGAGAAATTATTTTGTAACGGATCCCAATAGAGCATGAGCGAATCGCGCGCGCGAATCCAGATCCTCGTCACGGGCATTCTCTGGTCGGCCCTGGCGGCCGTCTCGTTCGTCCTGCACCACCCGCTTCGAGGCTGGATCTGCGCCGCCATCGCCGGCGTCATGCTCGTCTCGGCCGCGGCCGTGCCGCCCCTCGCGCGAGGCCTCCAGGGCCAGCGAAGGAAGTTGGGCATGCCCTAGCCTTGACACCGGCTTCCTGGTCTCGTATTCTGTGGTTACAGATGTGACTACAGGAGCCGACCATGAAATTTGCGACGGTGAGGGAGGCGAAGAGCCGCTTCAGCGAAATGATCCGCCTGGCGGCCAAAGGGAAGAGGGTTCTGGTGACTTCGCACGGCAAGCCGGTCGCGATGATCCAGGGGATGACGGAAGACGAAATCGAGGACTATGTGATCTCCACCCATCCGGCGCTGCGCGCATCGATCGAGCAGGCCTCCCGAGACGTGCGGCGGGGGCGTGGAATCCCGGCCGAGAAGGTGCTCCGGCAACTGGAGGCCAAGGCGCGCAGGGAGAAGCAGCGTGACCGGTTACGCCGTTGAATACGCCCCGCACGCCCACGAAGATCTCCAGTCGCTTTCATCGGACGTCGCCGTCCGGATCGCCAAGAAGGTCCTGGAGCTCGGAGTCAATGCGCATCCGCGCGGCGACACGATCAAATGGATCTACGGACGAGCGCAACCGACCTTTCGCCTCCGGATCGGCAACTACCGGGCGATCTTCGAACTCGACGAAGCCACTCATCGGGTCTACATCCTCCGCGTCGTCCACCGCAGTCAGCTCGACCGCGCGTTGCGGGACTTGATGTAGGCTCCGGCCGGAGTGCGGTTTCTCCCGAACACCTTGCGGTTCACGACGGCGGGCCGAATCACTTGATCCGCCGGCCAACTCGTTGCTTCGATGCCCGGAATCGTCAGAAATGTGAAAAGCTCGTCTCGATGTCCGACCACGTGCTCAACTCGGCGATGCGGCGGTCCTGCTCGACAATACGCCGCCTCAACTGGGCGTTCCCCCCTGCGCATGGAAATTAGGTCGTAAGGAACTATGACACTTGCCACGATTGTTGTAACATTTTGATTGGACCCGAACCTAGAAAGCTGCGATCATGAGAATTCGCATACCCAGGAGCGACCTCTTGTCGAGACGACGGAAATTCCTCATCGCGCTGACTCTTTTTTCGTCCACATTCCTGGCCTTCGCCCCACGATTGGCATTACTCGGCGGCCGCGAATGAACGAATCGGGCGCGCCATCGCGGAATGGCTGCGAACGCTTCTGGACTTCAAATCGAGGTAAGGGCCTTATAGGTGATGTATGAACCGCCAAAGCGCCCAAAAAAACTCAAAAAAGGACACATCCGATGGCGTTTTGGCGATTTGGCGGTTGAGAAACTATTTTGTAACGGACCCCAATAGAGCATGAGCGAATCGCGCGCGCGCATCCAGATCCTCCTCACGGGGCTTCTTTGGTCGGCCCTGGCGGCGATCTCATTCGTCCTGCACCACACGCTTCGAGGCTGGATCTGCGCCGCCATCGCCGGCGTTTTGCTCGTCTCGGCCGCGGCCGTGCCATCCCTCGCGCGAGGCATCCACAAGGTCCTGGCGTTTCTCCTCGTCACGGCGGTCCACACGCTCTCCTTGATCCTGCTCGGCCTCATCTACTTCCTGGTCATCGCCCCGGCGGGCTTGTTCCTGCGCCTCACGGGAAGCCTTCAGACCACTACGCGTCCCGACCCGTCGCTTCCGACCTACTGGATCGCCCGGCCGCGGGAGCCGCTCTCCCGCGAGCGCTACCATAGGACGTTCTGAACCATGAACATCCTCGGAATTTCCTGCTTCTACCACGACTCGGCGGCGGCGCTGCTGAGGGACGGGGACATAGTGGCGGCAGCACAGGAAGAACGCTTCACGAGAAAACGACACGATGCCGAGTTCCCCACGTGCGCCATCGATTATTGCCTCCGGGAAGGCGGGATCTCGCCCGAAGATCTCGACGCGGTGGCGTTCTACGACAAACCGCTCCTCAAGTTCGAGCGCATCTTAGATACGCACCTGCGGGTCGCTCCCCTGGGCATCCGCTCGTTCCTCATGGCGATTCCGCTTTGGGTCCGCGAAAAACTGTGGATGCGGCGCCTGATTCGCAAGCGATTGCCCGGCTATGCCGGAGACATCCTCTTCACGGAACACCACGAATCGCACGCCGCGTCCGCATTCTTCCCCTCCCCGTTCGAGGAGGCGGCCGTCCTCACCGTGGACGGAGTGGGAGAATGGACCACCGCCAGTTTCGGCGTGGGCAAGGGCAATCGGGTCGAGCTGCTTCAGGAGCTCCATTTCCCGCACTCGCTCGGACTGCTTTACGCGGCGTTCACGTCCTACACGGGATTCAAGATCAACAGCGGCGAATACAAGGTCATGGGCCTGGCGCCCTACGGCGAGCCGAAATACGTCCAAACCATCCTCGACCCTCTGGTCGATCTGCGGGAGGACGGCTCGCTCCGGCTGAACATGGAGTACTTCAACTTCCTCGGCGGCCTCACCATGACCAACGAGAAATTCCACCGACTCTTCGGCGGGCCGCCGAGGATTCCGGAGACGAAGCTCACGCAGCGGGAGATGGACCTGGCCCGATCGATCCAGGAGGTGTGCGAACTGGCCATGTTGCGCATGGGCCGCCACGTGGCGAAGACGACCGGCATGAAGAACCTCTGCCTTGCGGGGGGCGTGGCCTTGAACTGCGTGGCCAACGGGAAGCTCCTCCGCGACGGCTGCTTCGAGCGGATCTGGATCCAGCCGGCCTCTGGCGACGCCGGCGGATCACTGGGCGCGGCGCTTACGATCTGGCATCACTATTACGATCGGCCGCGGAAGCCGGAACGCCGGGACGCGATGGAGGGAGCGCTCCTGGGGCCGTCGTTTTCCCAGGCGGAGATCGAGGCGTTCCTGGCGCGCAAGGGAGCGCATTATCAAGTCCTTTCCCGGGAAGAGATCCTCACCACGACGGCGGAGCTCCTGGCGCAAGGCAACGTCGTCGGATGGTTTCAGGGTAGGATGGAGTTCGGTCCGCGCGCGCTGGGAGCGCGTTCGATCCTCGGAGATCCGCGCGACCCCACGATGCAGGCTCGCATGAACCTCAAGATCAAGTTCCGGGAGGGCTTCCGGCCCTTCGCCCCTTCCGTGCTGAGCGACGAGGCGTCCCGCTACTTCGCGCTGGAGGGCGAAAGCCCTTACATGCTCCTGGTCGCGCCGGTGCGGGAAGAGCGGCGGCGGGCGATGTCCGATGACGAGCGGAAGCTATGGGGGATCGACCAGCTCAACGTAGCGCGCTCGGACATTCCCGCCGTCACGCACATCGATTACTCGGCGCGGGTCCAGACGGTGGCGCGGGAGGACAATCCGGTGTATTACGATCTCATCGAGCGTTTCGCGCGGGAGAGCGGCTGCCCCGTCCTGGTCAACACCAGCTTCAACGTGCGCGGCGAACCGATCGTGTGCACGCCGGAAGACGCGTTTCGATGCTTTTGCCGCACCGGTCTCGATTATCTCGTAATCGGAAACTGCCTGGTGGACAAGAAGGCGGTCGCTCCCGAGCTCATCGAAGTCGGCGAGAAGTGGAAGAAGGAATTCAAGCCGGATTGACGCATGGAAAGCCGCGGAAGCTTCTGGAAGGACCTGATCCACTACGCGCGGCGGCGCAAGAAATGGTGGATGCTCCCCATCATCCTGATCCTCGTTCTGGTGGGCCTGCTCTTCCTCTTCACCACCAGCAGCGTGGTGGCCCCGCTGATCTACACGCTTTTCTAGGAGCCCGCGTTCGGAGGGTTGGCTCCTATTTTTCTCGGAGCGACGTTTGGTGTGCTCCGAGAAAAATAGGCCGGCGTTCATCGCTGCGTCGGCAGTTGCACGATGCGCAGCCAGAACGCCTCGAGCCCTTTGACGACGTCGATGAACTGATCCATGTTCGGGGGCTTGGTGATGAAGCAGTTCGCGTGATGCGAGTACGCGGACACGAGATCCTCTTTGGACCTGGAGATGCTCAGGATGACCACGGGAATGCGCCTCAGGTCGGGATCTCTCTTGATCTCCTCCAGGACTTCATGCCCGGACTTGCGGGGCAGGTTCAGATCGAGGAGGATCAGCGCCGGCGTCTTGGCGTTGACGTAGCCCGCCTCGCGCCGCAGGTAAGCGAGCGCCTCCACGCCGTCCGCCACGACCCGAACGGGGGCGCGGATGTTCGCCTCCCGGCAGGCTTCCAGGATGAGGCGGACATCCCCCGGATTGTCCTCGACCAGAAGAAGTTCCGCCGAACCCCAGCCTTCCGTGGAGCCGAGCGGCATCATGCCCATCGAAGATCTGGACCTCCCGTACGCACCTTCTATTGACCCATGCGCTGTACCAGATAATCATAGCACATGGGGAGCGGTTTCCGAACAACTTCCGCGCTGGGAGCCGCCTTCGCTTGGTTGTGGGCCGCAGGAAAATACAGGTGCGCTACGCGAAGGATTTGCACGTTGGCGGTTCAGGACTCCGCGCCGGCATCCCGCCGATCCGGCAACTCCAGCGGAGGGCGGCCGAAGCGGCGGCGAATCCAATTCACGGCGCGGCCGAACCGCCGGAAGCGAAGCATCCGGCGCTCCAGCCGATATTTGCCCGGAAAGTCGACCAACAGCAGCCCCACGAACATGGTCAGCAAGCCCTGGCCGGGTACCCCGGGGAACGAAAGAAAAAGACCGATCACGATGAGGATCCATCCCATCGCGTTTTTCGCGACCAAGAGCGCCGCCCTCAACAGCGGATGCGCGTTCCCGACGGGCGAGCGCCGCCTCGGATTGACGAAATAATCCGTCGGAAGGCGGATCAAGACCGTCGCAGCCGCCGCGCCGCTCAGAAGGAGGGTTCCCAGAAAGAGTCCGGCAACGAGGAGATATCGCGAGGCGAGAAGTTCGGACATAAAGGTTCGTGAAAAAATAACTGCTCTTTTTTCCTGATCAACCGCCAAAACGCCACATCGCCACCGGCGTCTCCTTTGGCGAGCCTTTTGGCGGTTTGGCCGCTTTGACGGTTCACGTCTTCCACCAGAAATCGATCCTTTGTTTATTCACAAATCCTAAAATTTCCGCATCCGTTCAGGGGGAGGTACTCACCTTTAAGGAACTCTTTGGCGCGAGGGTGATTCCGAGGTCGAGGAGCGCTTGAAGCTCGAAGCTTGTAGCTTGAAGAAGAGGCCAGCTCCAGGGGCGCCGGACTCCAGATCCCCTCCGACTATGGACTCTGGACTGTGGACTATGGACTTTCACTTCAAACCGCACGCCGCTTTCACGCGCCCCATCACCCCCGCCGCGACCGCGCGGGCGCGGGACGCGCCAGCCTCCAGGACGCCGTGGACGTACGTCGGATCCTTGGCCAGATCCTCGCGGCGCCGTCTCGCCGGACCGAACTGTTCCACCAGCTTGCCCAGCAACCGCTTCTTGAACTCTCCATAACCCACGCCGCCGGCGCGGTATTGTTTTTCGATCTCGGCCAGTTCGTCCGGCGCGCAAAACAGCTTCAGGAGCGCGAACACGTTGCACGTTTCGGGGTTCTTGGGCGCCTCCAGGGGCGTCGAATCGGTCACGATGCCCATGACCGCTTTCTTCCATTCCGCGTCCGTGCCGAAGAGCGGAATCGTGTTGCCGTAACTCTTGGACATCTTGCGCCCGTCGGTGCCCGGCACGACGCCCGTCTCTTCCAGAATCACCCCCGCGGGCAGCTTCAACGCCCCGCCTTTGCCCGTCCTGGGATCGAACTCGGCGCAGTACGTCGCGTTGAACTTGATCGCGATGTCCCGCGTGATCTCGATGTGCTGGCTCTGGTCCTTCCCCACCGGAACGCGGTCGCTGTCGTAGAGCAGGATGTCCGCGGCCATCAGCACCGGATACGCGAAGAGCCCGAACTCGACGTTCCGGCCCTTCGCCATCGCATCCTTGTAGGCGTGCGCGCGCTGCAAGAGCCCCAGCGGCGTCACCGTCCCGAGGATCCACTGGAGTTCGGCGACCTCGGGGATGTCCGATTGCCGGAACAGCGCGCTCTTGGCGGGATCCAACCCCAGCGCGAGGAAATCGAGCGCGACGCCGGCCGACAGCTCCCGCATCTGTTTCGCGTCGCGGACCTGGTCCAGGGCGTGCAGGTCGGCGATGAAATAGAATCCCTCGTAGCGTTGCTGGAAGTCGATGAACTGGCGGATGGCGCCGAAATAGTTCCCCAGATGGGGCCGCCCGCTCGGTTTGACGCCGCTCAAGACGCGCATGGTCAAGAAAGCTGTCAGCTATCAGCTATTAGCTGTCAGCTATCAGCAGTGGGCAAGGCGCTGTCCACGCTGAGAGCTGAGGGCTATTTACCTTTCTGAAGCCGGTCGGCGAGCACCTTCTCATAGGCATCGATGGCCAGGATCTTCCCGCGGGTCTTCTCGATGTCGTAGGGAACGCGGCGGTAGCGGACCGCTTCTCCCGTGAGGATGGCGTAGCACGCGCGCGGGTCGCCGTCGCGCGGCTGGCCGACGGAGCCCGTGTTGATGATGTACTTGCGGCCGCGATCCAGCGCATGCTCCATGCGGCCTTCCGCCGGATACCAGCAGACCTTGTCCTCGCGGATGACGGTCGGAAAATGCGTGTGCCCGCAGAAGCAAAGCCACTTCACCTTGGGGAAGATCTGATCGAGCTGCGCGGGATTCCACAACGCGTGGCGGTCGCCGAAGCAGTAGTCCATGAGCGGATCGCGCAAGGAACCGTGCACGTAGGTGAGGTCGCCGTCCTGAATCACCGCGGCAAGGTTTTCCAGGAACGTCCAGCGCTCGCGGGTCTTGCCGAAGACATGGTACAGCTTGGGCTCCATCATGTCGCGCGTGTACTCGATCACGTTCCGCGCCAGCGGGTTGAACCCGTGCGGCTTGTTGAGGACGGCCCAGTCGTGGTTGCCCGCGATGACGACCGCGGCCCGCCGCTTGACGATATCGACGACCTTGTCGGGGTCCGGCCCGTAGCCGACGATGTCGCCCAGACACACGATGTCCTTGACGCCCTCGCGTTCGATGTCGGCGAGGACCGCTTCCGTGGCCTCCAGATTCGCGTGCAGATCCGAGATCAGCGCAAAGGGCGGCTTGGGCATCGCCTTCCTCCGCGGACAAAGTAGCGAACGAAGAAGGTTCCGTCCATATTCGGCGGGCCCACGCCGTTTCAAAATGGACACCCGGCCCTCGCCTTCCTACAATCCCGGCGATGGGCTGGCTTTCGGAAACGATTCTGCTCAGGACGCGCGGCCACACGGACATCCGCGACCTCACCTCCCAGATCCAAGCGGTCGTGGATCGCTCCGGACTGCGGCGGGGAATCGCCACCGTGTTCGTCACCGGATCGACCGCCGGGGTGACGACCGTCGAGTTCGAGCCCGGCCTGGTCGCCGACCTCAAGACCGCGTTCGAGCGCATCGCGCCCGAGGCGGCGGAATACAAGCATCACGAGCGCTGGGGCGACGACAACGGCCACTCGCACGTGCGGGCGTCGCTGCTGGGCCCTTCCCTCGTCGTTCCGTTCGAATCGGGCAAGCTGCTTCTGGGTACGTGGCAGCAGATCGTCGTCGCGGACTTCGACACGCGAGCTCGCGATCGGGAGATCGTGGTGCAGGTGATGGGGGAATAGAGTCGCGAGTCATGACTGCATCATGATCCAGTTCACCATCCTCGCCAAAGACGCTCACAGCCGAGCGCGGGTCGGTCTCCTGGAAACCCCGCACGGCGGCGTGGATACGCCTGCGTTCATGCCGGTCGGCACGAAGGCGGCGGTCAAGACGCTGGCGCCTTCGCAGCTCGAAGCGGCGGGAGCGCAGATCCTGCTCTCCAACGCCTACCATCTCGCGCTTCGGCCGGGGGAGGAGCTCATCGAGCGGCGGGGCGGCCTGCACCGCTTCATGGGATGGACGCGCCCCCTCTTGACCGACAGCGGCGGCTATCAGGTCTTCAGCCTGGCCAAGCTGCGGCGCATCGACGACGGCGGCGTGGAGTTCCAATCGCACCTGGATGGCGCGACGGTCCGCTGGACGCCCGAACGCGCGCTGGAGATCCAGCGCCGCCTGGGCGTGGACATCGCCATGCCGCTCGATCAACCGGCCCCCTTCCCCGCGCCCCCCGCCCAAGTCGAGGAAGCGGTGCGCCGCACGGGCGTCTGGCTGGAGCGGACCGTCCGCGCCCGAGCCGGCGAGACCGTGTTCGCCATCGTTCAGGGAGGCATCTCGAAGCCGCTGCGCCTGCGGTCCGTCGAGGACGCGTTGCGCCACGATCCGCCGGGAATCGCCATCGGCGGTCTCTCGGTCGGCGAGCCGGCGGACGCGATGATCGAGACGACCGGCACGGTCTGCCAGGCGGTTCCGGAATCCAAGCCGCGATACCTGATGGGCGTCGGAACGCCGGGCGACATCGCGCGCGCGGTGCTCGAGGGCGTCGATCTCTTCGACTGCGCCTTGCCCACTCGGCTGGGCCGGAACGGATGGGCGTTCACGAGCGAAGGCATGCTGAAGATCAAGAAGGCCAGCTTTGCGGAAGACGACAGACCTCTGGATCCCGACTGCTCTTGTCCGGCCTGCCGGTCGTTCTCCCGCGCCTACTTGCGGCACTGCTATGTCACGGAGGAGATCCTGGGGTTGACGATGCTATCCTTGCACAACGTGACGTATTACCTGAACCTCATGCAACGCATCCGGGACGCGATCCGGGCGGGGACGCTGGGGTCCCTGGCGCGCGAGGAGAACGAGCGCTGCCCGCCGCTGGCGGGGAGGAGGAATGAACCGCCAAAACGCCAAAGCGCCGTGTGACGCTCGCGCCTTGATGGCGCTCGCTCATGGAATTCCGGATCGACGATCTTCGACCGCCGATCCGGAATTCCAGTGGGCGGGCGGAGCTTCCGACCCCGCCCGCCGGGAAGCGGAAACACCCCTCCAAGGGGCGGGGCTTCCACAACAGTTGTAAGTCTCCCGGGCTGCCTTTTCGGCGTCCCCCGCATCGCCCTTGATCTCGACGTCACCGCGTGCCATACTATGTAGCTAATTTAGGCTACGTACAAGGAACCATGAAATTCGTGACCTTGAGAGACCTGAAAATCAACCCTTCGAAGGTCGTCGAGTGCCTCGGCCGGGAGGACGTAGTCGTCACGCGTCACGGAAAGCCCGCGGCCGCGCTCGTCTTCCTTGACGAAGACCTGTTGGACGACTTCATCCTCCTTCACCATCCTACCTTCCTCAAGGAGGTTGAATCCGCGCGCGCGGAATACCTCAGGCGCGGAGGGATCGGTCATTCCGCTATGAAGAAGCGCATCGAACGCCGCCGTGGATAGGCGGACGCTTCTCTACGCGCCACGCGCTCAACGGGACATCGAGGGACTGGAGCAGCGCGACGCGCTCCGAATCCTCGACGACTTGAAACTGCTCGAAGAGCCACCATGGCAGTCGATGAAAGTCAAAAAACTCCGCGGCCATGAATTCTGGGAGATCAAAAGCGGGAATTTCCGCACCATCTTTTGGCCTCATGGAAATAAAGTGGTCATCCTTCGCATCGTGAATCGGCGGGACTTGGGTCAGACCATCGAGCGTATCGACGTACGAATCCTCCTCCGGTGGCTGGAAGCGGAAGGATTGAGGTGAGTGCCGGATACCTCCGATGGCGATTCGACGTTTTGGCGGTTGATCAGAAATCGCGGGCACCCGCAACCCGATCCCGCGTTTTCAGAAACGGCGAAGCTGCGTTCGTGGATCCTTCAGGCGGTATAATCTTCATACGTCCCGGGATCCAGTTCATCCAGGAAGATCGAGGCGTGCTGGATGACGCCGCGCAGGCGGCGCTCGTCGGCCAGGCACGGCCGCACCAGGAAGAGGCGCTCCATCGCGCGCGTGCACGCCACGTAGAAGAGCCGCCGCTCCTCCTCCTCGCCGCCGGGTTCGCGGCTGGACCGCGCGTCCGGCAGCTTGCCCTCCGCCAGCCAGACCAGGAAGACGGCGCGCCACTCCAGTCCCTTCGCCTGATGCACCGTCGTGAGTTGAACGGCCCCTTCGGACTCGCCCCTCGCCACTCCCGCGCCGTTCTCCATGCCCGCCAGGGCCAGCTCGCCCAGGAACGACTGGAGATCGGCAAACGTCTCGCCGTAATCGGCCAGCCGCCGCACATCGTCCGCGCGCGCGCCCGCGTTGAGGTAGCTCGAGGTCAAGTGCTCGCCGTAGCCGCCTTCGATCACGACGCGGATCATCTCCGCCGGCGCGACGCTCCGGCCGAGAGCGGCCAACCCTCTCACCAGCCGCGCCAGCTCGCCGATTCCCTGGCGGGCGGGCGCGGACACGAGCTTCCGTACCGCGTCGGAGCCCAATGCCGCGATCGGATCCGGGCTCATCGAGACCGTTTCCCAGACCCGGTGCGCCGCGGCCGGACCGACCTTGGGATAAAGCCGCAACACGCGCTTCCAGGAGATCTCATCCCGGGGATTGGCGATGATTTTCAGGTAGGCCGCCACGTCCTTGATGTGCGCTTGCTCGAAAAAGCGCAGCCCGGACCGCACCTGGAAAGGGACGCCGCGGCGCGTCAGCTCCATCTGAATCTCCATCGAATGCCAGTGCGCCCGATAGAGAATCGCGACGTCCGCCGGCTCCACGCCCTCGCCGCGCAGGGCCTCGATCCGGTCGGCCACGAACCGAGCCTGCTCGGCCACGTCGCCGCATGTCACCCGCTCCGGCCTCGGCCCCGACGGCCGCGCCGCCCGCAGCGTCTTGGGAAACTGGAGCCGATTGTTCCGGATGGTCGAGTTCGCCAGGTCGAGGACCTCCGGCGTGGATCGGTAATTGGTTTCCAGCTTGAAGAGCTTGGCCGCCGGGTACCGCTTGGGAAAGTCGATGATGTTGCCGAAGTTCGCGCCGCGGAACGAATAGATGCTCTGCGCGTCGTCGCCGACGACCATGAGGTTGCCGTTCTCGCCGGCCAGCGTCTCGACGATGCGCGCCTGAAGCCGGTTCGTGTCCTGATATTCGTCCACCAGCACATGCCGGAATTCCTCCCGGAGGGCATCGAGGATGTCGGAAGGTCCGCGCAACAGGTTTAAGCACAGCATGAGCAGGTCGTCGAAATCGACCAGATTCGCTTCGCTCTTCCGGTGCTCGTACCTGTGGAACGCGCGAAGCAGCGTCTCCTCGTGCTCGCGAAACATCGGAAAGCGTTCCTGAAGCACGCGCTCCGGCGGGCTCAGCGTATTGACCGCGTAGCTCAACATGTCGATCGCGACCTCCGGCTTCGGGAAACCGCGCTCCGCTTCCGCGCCGTGGAAGCGCCCGAGGATCTCCTTCATCAGTTCCTTGGAGTCGTCCCGATCGATGATCGTGAATCCCGGCTTGCGTCCCGCCCGCTCCGGCCAGCGGCGGAGCAGGACATGGCCCACGTGGTGAAAGGTGCCTCCGAGGATCCGGCCCACGTCCCGCCCGAGCAGATGGTGGACGCGCCCGAGCATCTCGCGGGCGGCCCGGTTGGTGAAGGTCAGAAGCAGGATGCGTTCCGCGGCCACGCCCGACTCGACCAGCCGTGCCACGCGGTACGTCAGCGTTCGCGTCTTGCCCGAGCCCGCGCCGGCGATGACGAGCAGCGGGCCTTCGCCGGCGAGGACGACGTCGAGCTGCTGGGGATTCAGATGGCGGGCGTAATCGACGTGCGGGCGAACGGACTCGATCATGATCTCGACGTGCCGCCCCGGCTAGGAGCGTGTCAACCCTTCTGTCCGACAATCTCCTAGGAGGTCGGCTTCGCTTCGGTCGGCGGCGGGTTGGACCGCTTTCCCTTCTCGATCAGGCGGTTCAGCTTCTTGATGCGCCGATTGAACGACTTGGTCTTCTTGCGCAGGGAGTGAACGAACGGATCCGCCTGGGATTTTTTCCCGCTCTTGGTCATGTCGGACAATCTCTTGGCGATGAGATCCGAGAACTTCTGGCTGCGCGCGAGCTGCTGCTCCAGCGACAGCGGCGTCAAGCCAGCCAGGCGGCGTTGCGCCCGCTTCAGCTCCTTGCGCAGCGTCCGCCGGCGAGGATCGCCCTTCGAAGCTTCTCCAAGCCCGGCGAGCTGCTTCTTCAGCTCCTCGACTTTTTTCCTGAGATCGTCCGCGTTCGATACCATAAGGCCCCTGCGAGCGGTGGAGTCTAGCGGCACCCTTGGAGGCCGTCAAGCCAGAAATTACTCAGGTTATGGGGTGTCGCCATTTCACATGGCCGAAACCATCTAATCGCCCAACGGCAACCGGACCGTGAATTCGGTTCCCCGGCCGGCTTTGGATTGAAACTCGATCTGCCCGCGATGCGCCCGCACGATCGTATACGCCAGGTGCAACCCCAAGCCGGTTCCTTCGCCGACCGGCTTCGTCGTGAAGAACGGCTCGAAGACGCGATCCAGTTGTTCGGGCGCGATTCCCACGCCGTCGTCGCGGATGCGAACCGCGGCGAACGATCCCTCGACGCGGGTCGAGATGCGGATCGACCCCCCTTCGCGAATCGCGTCCGCGGCGTTGATCAACAGATTGAGAAACACCTGGTCGATCTGCTGCGGATTGCAGGGCACCGGGGGCATAGCCCCGTAGTCGCGCTCCACGGCCGCGTCCTTGCGCTTCAGGACGCCGGCGCACATGCGCAGGGCGGCGTCCAGTTCATGATGGAGATCCGCCGGCCGGCGCACCCCTTCGTCGGCGTGGGAGAAATCCCGCAAACTCCGCACGATTTCCTGGATCCGGCGCCCCCCTTCCCGACATTCCTCCAGCGCCTGGTCCAGATCCCGCAAGGCGTAATCGGCGTCCTCCTCCTCCCGCGCGCGCCGCAGGTCCCGCCGGATCGGTTCCAGCGGCTCTCCCGCCGCCGCCCGTTCCAGGGCGCGCTCCGTTTCTCCCAGCAGCCGCACCAGGCCGGAACAGTACTTGCCCAGCGTGTGCAGGTTCGACAACACATACGCCGCCGGGTTGTTGATCTCGTGCGCCACGCCCGCGGCCAGACGGCCCACCGCCTGGAGCTTCTGTCCCTGGCGAAGCTGCGCCTTCATCTGCTCCCGCTCTTCTTCGAACCGCCGCCGCTGCAACGTGCCGGCCAGGAGCGTGCGAATCCGCGTGACGAGCTCGGTCGGATGGAACGGCTTGAAAAGATATTCGTCCGCCCCGGCTTCCCACCCCTTCAGAAGCGCCTGCCGGTGCGTCAACGCCGTCAACAGCACGACCGGAATGTGAGCCGTCCCCGCCTGCGATTTCATCTCCCGGCACAGGGCCAGACCGTCCAGCTTGGGCATCATGACGTCGGCGAGGACGATATCCGGAAACCATTCGTATACCTGCCGGAGCGCTTCCTGGCCGTCGCGTACGGCGCGCGGGAGGCAGAGGGATTTCAAGAGATCGGAGACGTACGCGGCGAGGTCCTCATTGTCTTCGGCGATCAATACCTTCGGAAGCTCCTCCGCCGCCGGCGCCCGGACCTCGGGAGGCGCGACCGACGCGTACCGCGGCAACAGAAAAAGCCGGGTCTTTTCGCTGTCGTCGGGCGCCGCCCCCGCGGCCGAGAGCGGCGCCTCGCACTCGACGGTCAAGACGCTGCCCGCGCCGGCGCGGGTTTCCACCGACACGGATCCGTCGAGCAGCTTGGCGAACTCCTGCACCAGGGCCAGCCCGAGGCCCGTGCCCTCGAAGCGGCGCGTGGCCACGCTTCCAAGCTGGCGGAACCTGCGGAAGAGCGCGTCCCGCTCCGATTCCGCGATACCGACGCCCGTGTCCGCCACGGCCAGACGGATCCGGTCTCCCTGGAATTCCAGCGACACGCGCACCGAGCCTTCCGGCGTGAACTTGATCGCGTTGGAAAGGAGATTGAAAAGAATCCGCTCGTACAGGTATCGGTCCATCTCCCGCGGCGATTCCACGTCCGGAGCGGAGAGCCGCAGCTCCAAGCCCTTGCTCTGGGCGATGGGCCGGAAGTCGGCCACCACGCGCCGCGTCAGAAGCGCCACGTGCGACGGCTCGCGGCGCACCTGAACCTGCTGCGCCTCCACCTTGGCGAAGTCGAGCAGCCCGGTCACCATGTGCAGCAGCCGGACGGCGTTGTTGTGCACCGGCTCCAGCGTGCGCTGCTGGGCCTCGGACAGCGAACCGTGAATTCCGCCCAGGAGCGATTCGACGGGCGCCAGGATCAACGTCAGCGGCGTGCGCAGCTCGTGCGAGACGCCGGCGAAAAACTCGTCCTTGGCCCGCTCGCTGCGCTGCAACTCCTTGTTCTTCTGATGAAGCGCCTCCGCCGTCCGCTTGCGCTCCTCGATCTCCTCCTGGAGTTTTCGATTGATGGCGTCGAGCTCCTCCGGCCCTTTCATCGCCAGGGCCCTGGGAAGGACCGGCACCAGGGCGAGCACGGCGGCCCACGACAGTCCCGCGGTGGCGAGTTTCATTCCGCCGGACAGGCGATACATCGGATGGTAAAAGGTCAGCGCCTCCACCAGATGAGCGAACCCGCAGCTCACGAGGAAGGCGCCGAACAGCCAGAAGACGCCCTTGAACGGCAGGTCGGCGCGCCGCCGCGCGAACAGGACGAGCAGGGCGGGAATCGTCAGATAGGCCAGCCAGATCAGGAGGTCGGAGGAGTTGTGGAGCCACACGAGCCCCGGGGTCCACGTCCCTCAGTCGCGCCGGGAGACGAATCCCGCCGTATCGACGAGCCACGTTACGAACTGATCCATAACCGCACGCGAACGGCGAAGGTGCGGGGTCTGTCGCCGACCATAGCCTGTCGCGAATCCTCCGGGTCCGAGCCCGCCGAGGAGACGGAGTTCACGGAGGAGGTTTCACCACGGAGGCACGCAGACACGGAGGAGGATTTTTTGAGGAGATCGGGAGATAGGGGGGAGATAGGGAGATATTTTTTTGGGTAGAGTCAGCTCCATCGGGCTCCTTTCGATCTCCATAACTCCGGCAATCTCCACATCCCCCAAATCTTTCTCCGTAGGAGATCTGGAGATAGGGGGGAGATGGGGAGATAGCTTTTTGGGAGAGTCAGCTTCATCGGACTCCTTTCGATCTCCATACCTCCAGCAATCTCCACATCTCCCAATTTTTCTCCGTGTCTCCGTGTGGAAACTCCTCTCCGTGCGCACCCCGCCGCCGGGTCGGAGAGAGGCTCCTCCGTCACCTCCCACCCGCAATCTGGTCTTTCATTTGCGGGTGGCGGCACTTAGGGTTCGTGCAAAAATAAATGCTCTATTTCAGGATAAACCGCAAAAACCAAATCGCCATTCGAGTCTCTTTTGGCGCGGCCTTTTGGCGGTTTGGCTGTTTTGGCGGTTCAAGCCTTCCACTCGTAATCGCATCAGTTATTCATTCACATCTGCTTAGAGCTCCCGAATCGAGTCGAACAGTTCGTGGACCGAGCAGGGCTTGGAAAGTCGCCGCCGGATCCCCAGGCGCGCGCAGGCCGCCGCGTCCCAGTGGCTGGAAAGGTGGGACAGAGCGACGATCGGCACCTTCCGTTCCCGCTGTGCCAGGCGCAGCACAATGTCGACGCCGCGGACGCCGAGCACGTCCAGATCCATGAGCGCCAGATCGAAGGCGTTCGCCTGGATTCGCCGTTCTCCCTCCTCGGCATCCGATGCCGTTTCGCAGAAATGGCCGGCGGTCGCGACGAGCGTGCGCATGATCGCGCGCGTCTCCTCGTGGCCTTCGATCACCAGGATCCGCTTGGGCCGGTGCCGCCCCGGCTCGGGACCGAAGACGGCCAGCGGAAAGTCGGAGCCCCACGCTTTTCTCAGCGCGAAGGCGGCGCCGGAAGGATCCAGCAGCGCGACGCGCGCGCCGGCCGAGGCGACCTGCTCGGCGATTCCGTTCAAGAGCTTGATCAGGGAATCCCGCACCTGCATGACGTGATCCAGCACGAGGAGCAGCCCGGCGCGCCGCGCCTCGGGACGCCTCATCGCCTCCCGGATCGCCGACAGCACGTGACCGCCGTCGTGCCCGGCGCCGTCGACACGCACGACCAGTTCCTTCAAGTCCCGGGACGCCAGCACGTCTCCCGCGCCCGGGAACGCTTCAGGGAACGGGTGGTCCTCGGCCCCCTTCGACTCGCGCCGTTGGCGCAGCAGATGGCGGACGACCCCTTTGAGCTCCTCGTCGTTCCATGGCTTGGTGATCAGCCGGTGAATGGTGCGCGTCATCCTCTGGAAGATGGTCTGGCTGTCGGGAAAAGCGGTCAGCATGACGCACTTTGTATGCGGGGAGCATTCATGCACGAGCTCCAGGAGGCGCGTTCCCGCCATCCCCGGCATGCGCTGGTCGGTGATGAGCAGGCTCACGTCCCGGTCCCGCACCCACTGGAGAGCCTGTTCCGGACTCTCGGTCGTCGCCAGTTCGTAGGGTTCTTGGCGGACGAGCCGCTGAAAGGCGGAGAGGACGTGGGATTCATCGTCCACGAACACGATCAGATCGCGAGACGTGCGCGGGAGCGCTGCGCTTCGTTCCAGAACCGACGTCGCCATGGCTTACTCCTTGATTGCCTGGCCGCGGAGGTTTCCGGGGACCGCTGCAATCCACATGCGTACTTCTATGGGCAAGACCTTGCACTCAACAAAAATAGGAAAGAGGCGGGAAAAATAAAAGGCGGCGCGCGCCGATTCCAAGGGGCCGATCCTGGGTTGCGCGCCAGGGTGCCGTTCCAGCGCCATGCGCCCTCCCCGCCGGCGGCTCGGTTCACGGAAGGATATTTTTATTCTATCTCCGGAGATACATAAATCAAGTCTTTCACACAGAATTTATGCAGCACCAGAAGGAGCGCAGGACTTGCCGCGCCGGCGCCCGTCCTGTAGAAGGAACCGCCATGAACCGAAAGTTGCTGGTCCGGAGTCCACAGTCCATGGTCGTCTTCGCGGTAGGGAGCTTGGCGTTGCTCCTGGGCTCCTGTCTCAAGAACGACGAGGACGACGATCTGTCGTACCGGACGACGTACGGATATTTCCTGAAGACCGGTAATACGTCCATGGACCAGACCATGCTCATCATGAGCGGCCAGGATCTCCAGACCTTCCAGGACCAGACCGGCGCGGTCCAGACGGAAAGCCTCGGCTTCATCGGAGCCCGCATCCTGGATCCGGACGGCGTCCCTCTGGCCGGCGTCTCGGTAAACGTCCATGGAGACCAGGGCTTCCCCGTGGGACAGGTGTATTATCAGGACGAGGCCACGAAGGCCTACACGCCCTTTCTCGCCCAGACCAGCGGCACCGGCCGCTTCATCGCGTTCAACATCCAGCCCGGTCGCGTGAACCTCAAATGCGCCAGCGGGGCGGACGGAAACCTGTACGTTCACGTGCCGAGCGGGACCTCCGTCATCGCGGCCCTCGTGGCGACGCCTACCAAGAATGCCGTCTCCTGGACCGGCGTCACCCGAAAGCTGGGGGACACGGGCACCGCGCTCCCCGCGGGCGAGGAGTTCGGAGTCAAGATCGAGCGGCTGGGCACGAACGGATCCGTGACGTCCGGCGCCTCCGACGGTGCCTTCAATGTGGGTTCCGTCCACGCGAACCACACCTGGCTCGTGAAGTGCTCCAAGACGGGATTCGTAGACACCTACCAATACAAGAAGACGGAGGCATCCACTCTGAACGGCGGCCCCGACGGCGATCTGCTGATCGTCGATCCCACGGATCGGGACAACGAACTGGTCCCCGGCTCCGTCACGCTGGAGACGGGAACGGGAATGATCCGCGGAATCGTGCAGAACGGCCAGGGAGGCTTCACCGTCGAAGCGCGGGATGAAACGGGAACCGTCCAAGGCGACGTGGGGTACGGCGACTACAGTAACTTCGGAAGGCCCGGAGTCGACGTACTCTCAACGCAACCCGACGGCATCTACTACATCTACAACCTGCCGCCGGGCCGGTACTTGCTCCGCGCCGTGAAGGCGGGCTTCGCCACCAGCGCGTACGTTGACGTCTTCGCCGACGCCGTCAGCCTGCCCTTCCCGCTCGTTCCGGAGCCGACGTTCGACCAGGACGCGATCACGCTCAGCGGATCCGTCGTGACGCTTCTGAACTTCGGCGCGGCGAACGTCCAGGTGGGAATCGAGGGGCTGCCGCAGGGCACGACGAGCGACACGTTCAGCGCGTACGTGCTCCAGGGCGTGCCCTCCATGCACACGCTGATCGCGAGGACGTTGAAGTAATCGGGCTAGGAGCCGGAAGCGGAACCCGCGTTTTGGCTTCTAAGCGGCCCGAAGAAATTTCCTGCACTCCTTGCGGGCCGCTTATCCTGAGCGAGCCGCAAGAGCGAGTCGAAGGATTCACCAGGAACCCCTCGACTTCGCTGCGCTTCGCTCGGGGTAAGCAGCCCCATAGGGATGCAAATATTTACTCGGGGCTGCCTAGCTCCTGGCTTTAGTAATCCCTCCTCGAAAACACCCAGCACGCCGCCGTCAGCATCACCGCGACGAAGAGCGCGGAACTCGCGATGCAGCTTCCCCACTGAACCGGAAGCGCCTCCGCCCCCGCCTGCTGGGCCATCATGGTCGAGGCCTCCGCGCCCAGATTTCCCCGCGCGATCAGCTCGACCGCCGCACGCCCCAGGTCCCGCGTCTTCGGCAGGATCAAATGCAGCGCATCCAGCGCCTTGACGAGCGCGCCCGGAGCCGCCCAGTCCACCTGGAAGGCGTGCACGCCGTCCCGCACCACGCCGACCAACCATGAAACGCCCCACAGACCGACGGTCATCATGATCGACGCAATCGAGCTCCGGAAAAGCACGCCGCACAATACGCTGAACGAGTGCAGCAACGCAAACGTCGCCAGGAGCAGGCCGATCGACGCCAGGAATCCGAAGTTGAAGAAATCGGCGCGCCACGAAAGAATGAGCCAGCATCCGCCGATCAGGAGCACGGCGGGAAAGACGATATAGAGAAAGCCTCCCACGTACTTGGTCAACAGGAGCCCCGGCCTGCGGATCGGGCGCGCCAGCACCAGGTCGAGCGTCCCCTTCTGAAGCATCGCGGGCACGAAGCCGGCCGTGAAGACGATCGCGATCAGGAGGCCGAAGATCCCGGCGATGTACTCCGCGACCAGGACCTCCACGCCGATGAGAAAGACGGCCACGCTCGTCGGCAGCCGGGTGCTCCACGCGCCGAACAGAACGCTGATCTCGTGCGATCCTTCCAGCACCGCGCGGCGGCTCGTTCGGATCCGCACGTCGAAGGCGCGCGCGTCGCCTTCGGCGGACTTCCCTCGCACGGTCACTCGAGGAATGAACCGCTCGCGGAATTTCGCCTGAACGAACGATTCCTCGGCTTCGGGCCCGGGCTCCGGAACGGAGTCGCCCTCCACCCGGCTTTCCTCCGATTTCGCCGCCTGCCACGCCAGAACGCAGCGATGGAACTCCTTCACCGGAGCCGCGGTCAACGTGCACTCGTATTCGACGGACGAGTCGCCTTCTCCGCCGACGACCTCGCGCACGTCCGAGACGTCGAAGTGCACGTCGAACCTCGTCGCGCGAGCGTTCATTCCCCGGAACGTGGCGACCGTGTTGAAATGGCGGACGAGATGCCGGAGCGTGCCCTCCGCGTCCAGCTCCCGGTAACCGACCGAGGCGCACAGCAGGATGATGAACGCGGAGACCGCCAGGAGAAAGGTGAGCGACTTGCGGTCGAGCGTCTCGACCAGCGAATCCTTCAAGACGGCGGCGTATCGTCTCATGAGGTCGGCGCTCCGGGCGGCGAATCGATGGTCTGTAGGAACACGTCTTCCAGCGTCTGCTTCTTGGGCGTCAATCCGACCAGGCCGATGCCGCGGTCGCGCACGAAATCGATCACACCGTTCAGCGCGTCGCGACCGTCGACGTCCACCTCGATCCCCTGGTCGATGCGCCGCAGGCCGCGCACGCGCTTCTGGATCTCGGGAAGCAGCGGGTCGATCCGTCCGTCGAAACGCAGTTCGTAGACGTCCTTGGCGGTCGTCATCGAAGGCACGTCGCCTTCGCGCCGCAGCAAGCCGAGTTCCAGGATGGCGACCCGGTCGCTGACCAGTTCCACTTCGCTCAGCAGATGCGAGTTCAGGAATATCGTCTTGCCGCGCGACTTGAGATCCACCAGCACGTCGCGGATCTGCTTGCGCCCGACGGGATCGACGCCGTCCGTCGGCTCGTCCAGGAAGAGGACGTCGGGATCGTGGATCATCGCCTGGCCCAGCCCCAGGCGCTGCTTCATTCCCTTCGAATAGGTGCGGATCTTGCGCCGCGCGGCCTCTTTCAAGCCGACCCGTTCAATCATTTCCGGAATGCGCGCGCGGCGGTCGCGGCGGGACATGCCGGAGAGGGAGGCGTAGAAATCGAGCGCCGACTCCGCGGTGTGGTAGTCCGGAAAGCGATGATCTTCGGGCAAGAAGCCGACGCGGGCCCGGGCCGCCGGATCTCCGACGGGCCGTCCGAGCAGGAAAGCCTCGCCCGCCGTACGATGGGCGATCCCCAGGAGGATCTTGACCATCGTGGTCTTGCCCGCGCCGTTTCGTCCCAGCAGCCCGTAGATTTCGCCCGCCTCGACCGCCACGCTCACGCCCTTGAGGGCCTGGACGTTGCGGTAATGCTTGACCAGACCGCGAGTCTCGATGACCGGCATGCTGATTCTGATTAGACGGATCTGCGAACGGCCCGTTACCGCGCAGAATTCTAACCGCGGCCTACCGGATCAGTCTGCCTTTTTCACCGCGAAGCTCCGAGCGCGACGAAGCCGCTACCCCAAGGATTCGCAAAGAAATAACCGATGCGATTTCTTGTGAAAGGCTTGAACCGCCAAAGCGGATTCCTGCCCCCCAGCCGTCCATCCGGACGCAACGCCGTCGTTGCGGCCGGACGGACGGCCGATGGCGCTTTTGCGTTTTGGCGGTTCATCAACGGAATCAAGCCCGCGCCGGCAATCCGCCGGTTTGACGGCGCCCGGCTTCCTGACTAGAATGAATGCGGGCCCGCCAGAGAAAGATACCGTCCGGCAAAGACACCGAACATTATGGCCACATTTCTCGACCGGCAGCGCCTCAAGCGAATTTTCGACGCCGCCATTTCCATCCGCAAGCTGGAAGCGCGGGCCATGGATCGCGCGACGGTGGTGTATATCTCGCGCGCCTTCAAGCCCGCCGGCGGAGCGGCACGGAACGGCTACCTTCCGTTGCGCGCGCTCAACGCGATCCAGGAAGCGGCGGTGCAGGCCTTCGGAGGGTGGGTCGTCCGCGAGATGCCCGACGGACTCCTCGCCACGTTCGAGGAGCCGTTCGAGGCGCTGCGGGCCGCGCTTCACGCGCTGCATTCCATGGACCTGGCGCGCGAAGTGCTGACGATTCCCGGCTGCCGCATCGCGCTCGCCCAAGGGGTCGGACCCTCGTCGTCCGGCAATCCCTCCGGTCCGGGGTTCGACCGCGCGTCGAAGGTTCTCAGCCGCGCCAAGATGGGCGAAGTGACGTTCGAATCCACCATCCTGAAGACGCCGCTCACCGGCTATCACGACATCATGGCGGATCAGCCGCGCCGCAGCCGCATTCCGGGTTTGGGCACGATCACGACGATCACGGCCCGGCCTCTGGGCCTGCGGCCCGATCTCGACGAGGAACTCGAGCAGATGGACGCGGATTTGCGCGCCAAGCCGAGGAGATAGGCGAGCCTTGACGAAGCGGCCCGTCCCATATCCGCGAACGGCCCCTTGATGCCGTCTTTGAACCTACGGACCGATGATGTCAAGGAGACCTTCGATGATGCGATCCAGTTCGACCTCCGGGAGGCGGCCCAGCTTCCGGCCCAGCCGCTCGGTAGAAAAGGTTCGGATCTGGCTGATTTGCACCCAGGACGGCCTCGGAAGGAGCGGGTCGGGCAGCGGATAGGTCAGCGGGAATGCCGCGCTCTGGGGCTGGCTGCCGGCTCAACCTCTGTCCACCGTTGCGGGCGATGGCTTCACGAATAGCCTGCAGAAGAGTTTCCCGATCAGCGGTTTTCCTTGAGGTTTCCATGAGAGCTTCCGCCATGTGCTCCCGACATTCGTGGGTTCGAAGACTGGAACATTTGGATCCCCGGGCGTGCCAGTGCTCGAACCGTCGAGGACTGGCACACACGGTCGCGGTTCTGTCCCAGTTCTCGACCGCCACGGCGGCCTGTCGTGCCCCAGGCGGTATGCCGGATCGTGTACACGGATCTCGACACAGGCCTGGACACCGCCCGATACCGGCGGCAGATCGTCGAGGTGGCGCTTGAGCCCGTGCCGGAACGGCCGGATCAAGCGAAGTAGTTCAGCGCCTCCGCCGCGCCGGCGACGAGCACCTGGGAGTCGCCGAAGTCGTGGGGCTTCCATTCCGCCTTGCGGATGAGCTGGAGCCCCCGCCTGCAGGGGAGCATCGGTGCAAACTTCCTCCAGTTGGGCGACACGTCAGCGTCGGACATCTTGACCTCGACGGGCAGCCAGGGCTCGTCGTCACGGACGATGAGAAAGTCGATCTCCTGCTTCTCCTTGTTGCGGAGAAAGAAGAGGTCAAACACGCCTTCGCCCGTATCCGTCCAGAAATGGCACGTCTTGAGAAGATGAAGAGCGACGAGGTTTTCGAATCGTGCCGCTTCGTTCCTGATCGCGCCGTAGTCCCAGAGATAGACCTTGCCCTCGCGCCGAAGCGAGCGCGGGATTTTCCGGCTGTAAGGCTTGATTTCGAAGATGTAGTAGACCGCCTTCAAATAAGTCAGCCAGCGCTTGAGGACATCGAAGCTGATCTCCATGTCCTCCGTCATGCTCTTGAGGCTGAAGATCGAACCCACGCGTTCGGGAAGGAGGGCGGCCAGCAGCTCGACACGCCCCAGATCGGGCAAGCGGCTGATGTCGCGCAGGTCTTCCCGAATCACGGCTTGGCTGTGGACCTGCCTCCACCTTCCGGCATATCGCGCATCCTGCTTCAGGAAGGGTTCGGGAAAAGGGCCAAAGGCCATGAAGTCATCCAAGTGCTTGAGGCTGCTCTTCTCGGGCCGCAAGGACCGGGTGAACAGCGCCTGGAGCACGTCGTCTGGGCGCAGGACGTCCCTGTAATTCAGTTCTCGCATGCTGAACGGGTGGAGGCGGAACGGAAAATAGCGACCCATCATGCTGTCGCTGCCGCGACGGTAGATGTCCAATCGCGCGCTGCCGGTCACCAGGATGTCGCAGGGGCGTTGCAGCGTGTCATACAAGCCCTTGAGGTTGCGCTTCCAGAACCGCTCCTTGTGGATCTCATCCAGGACCAGAAGCGGAACGATCTTTCCCTGCTGAGGCGGAATGAGGGCCGAAGGCGTCCTGACCCACAGACGCCGGAACTCGGCATCGTCCCAGTTGAAGTAGCGGCCTTCGGAGCGTTCCCCGAGCAGCATCTTGGCGAAGGTCGTCTTCCCACACTGGCGGGGGCCTGATACCATCGCGATCTTGTGATCGGCGAAGCAGAATTCCTCGATGGCGTTCTTCAGATGCCGGTGTCGCATACTGACCATAGTAAGGATTAACCTCACTATGGTCAAGTCCGACCACAGTGCGGTCACACCGGAGTATGGTCAAGCTCGTTGTCGCCGAAGGCGTGAGCCGAGCCGAAGGCTATTCTTCGGACTTGGGAAGCGACTTGATGACGCTGGAAAGTTCCACGACTTCCAGGTGAGGCGGGCATTCCGGCCAGTTGTGCCGCCAGCAGACGACGATGTCGCATCCGTCCACCGCATGGCCGTGGTCACGGAACGTGCGGCTCTCGTACTCGAACTCGATCCGAACCCGCGGCCACTTGCCGGGGCCGATTTGACGCTTGGCCTCGCAATCGGGAAACCCTTCTTGGACCGCCTCGACCAGGTAGCCGAGTTCGTGAGCCACCATGCCAAAAAGGAAAACGACCCCCTGTTCGTTGACCGGTTCATGGCGAAGTCCGCGAAACCCCAGTGGATTCCCGTAAGTAGGTCGAGAATCCGGGCGGGCATGTCGGTGGGTCACCAAGGGTTCGGAATTGACCGTTGCGGTAGGAACGCCAGCGTCCGCTCGATCCGTCGGTGCTGGCAGGAGGGCAATCACGTCGGCATACTCGCGATTGCTGCCGAAGAGTTCCCGAAACTTATTCGGCATTACCGACCAGGGACCGAACCGCTTCTCAAGTACGCGATGGTTGTGCTTTCCATGACGGCGGAACTGCACGACAGTGGGGATCCTCCGAAGGATGCGGACCACTGCCGCCCAATCCTTTAGCAACTGCTCGTCCTCGATTCTGACGTTCGAAAGATTGGGATCGAGTCCGGCCGCCTGAACGGCCTCATTCCAAGACGCGAAGTGATTGGTGGCCTTGTACTCGGAAATCCCTGACTGTGCGTGGAACTCGCGTTTGGAGGGGACGCGACCGACCGCCTTGGCGGTCTTCTTGATGGCCTCAACTATCTCGTCTCGGGTCATCGGCGGTAATCGGTTCGAACACTGCTACACGTGGCTCCCCCGTCCTATTCGGCCTCCGGACGTTCCGCGAAGGTCCCCCTCAGGAAATCCCGATTCATCCGCGCGATGAACTCCAGGCGGATTTCCTTCGGACACGCCGCCTCGCATTCGCCCGTGTTCGTGCAGGCGCCGAACCCCTCCCGGTCCATCTGCTCAACCATCTTGCGCGCGCGGTCGCGGCGCTCCGGCCGCCCCTGCGGGAGCAACCCCAGGTGGCTCACTTTGGCGGCAACGAACAGCATCGCGGAACCGTTGGGACAACTCGCCACGCAGGCGCCGCACCCGATGCATTGCGCGGCATCCATGGCCAAATCGGCGACTTTTTTCGGCACCGGGAGGGCGTTCCCGTCGGGAGCGCTGCCCGTCGGAACCGAGACGAACCCGCCCGCGGCGATGATCCGGTCGAAGGCGCTGCGGTCCACGACCAGATCCTTGATGGTCGGGAACGCCCGCGCGCGCCAGGGCTCGACCCAGATCTCGTCCCCGTCCTTGAACGTCCGCAGATGAAGCTGGCAGGCCGTCGTGGCGCGCCGCGGGCCGTGCGGAATCCCGTTGATCACCATCCCGCAGGCGCCGCAAATGCCCTCGCGACAGTCGTGATCGAACGCGATCGGATCCTCCCCGCGCTGGATCAGCCGCTCGTTGAGGACATCGAGCGCCTCCAGGAACGACATGTCCGGATTGACGTCCGGCATGTCGTAGGTCACGATCCGGCCCGGGTCCTTGGGCCCTTTCTGCCGCCACACGTGAAGCGTGAGTCTCATCTCGATAGCCGATAGCTGGTAGCTCGTAGCTCGTAGTTCGTAGCGGCTACAAGCTATGAGCTACGAGCTCCTAGCTTATTGGTAGCTTCTCTGCGCCAAGTGCACCGATTCGAACGTCAATGGTTCCTTATTCAGCTTCGGCGGTGAATCCTCCCCGGCGTATTCCCATGCAGCCACGTGGCAGAGGTTCGCGTCGTCCCGCATCGGATCCCCTTCCGGCGTCTGATACTCTTCACGGAAATGTCCCCCGCAGGATTCGCGCCGTTCGAGCGCGTCCCGGCAGACGAGTTCCCCGAACTCCAGAAAATCCGCCACGCGTCCCGCCTTCTCCAGCGACTGGTTGAGCTGCTCGTTCTCGCCCAGCACGCGCACGTCGCGCCAGAATTCTTCCCGAAGGGCGGGAATGCGGCTCAGGGCGCGTTGCAAGCCTTTCTCGTTGCGCGACATCCCGCAGTCATCCCACATGAGCCGGCCCAGCTCGCGATGGAACGAATCGACGCTGCGCTTTCCGTTGACGGAGAGCAACCGCTGGATGCGCGTCTCCGCGTCGGTCCGCGCCTGGCGAACCTCCGGCCGATCGGGGCCGATCTTTTCGAATCGGCTCCTCGCCAGGTAGTCGCCGATCGTATACGGGAGGATGAAGTACCCGTCCGCCAGACCCTGCATGAGCGCGCTGGCGCCGAGTCGATTGGCGCCGTGATCGGAGAAGTTGGCTTCTCCGATCACGTACAAGCCGGGCACGGTGCTCATCAGGTTGTAATCCACCCACAGGCCGCCCATGGTGTAGTGGACGGCGGGATAGATGCGCATGGGCGCCTGGTACGGATTCTCGTCCGTGATGCGCTCGTACATCTCGAAGAGGTTTCCGTACTTGTCGCGGATGACGTTTTCGCCCAGCCGCCGGATCGCGTCGGCGAAATCCAGGTAGACGCCGAGCCCCCCGGGACCGACGCCGCGACCTTCGTCGCACACCTTCTTGGCGGCGCGCGAGGCGATGTCCCGCGGCACGAGGTTGCCGAAGCTCGGATACATGCGCTCGAGGTAGTAGTCCCGCTCGTTTTCGGGAATCTGACTCGGCGGCCGGGCGTCGCCCTGGCGCTGGGGCACCCAGATGCGGCCGTCGTTGCGCAACGATTCGCTCATCAGCGTCAGCTTGGATTGGTATTCCCCGCTGACGGGGATGCACGTCGGGTGAATCTGGGTGAAGCACGGATTGCCGAACGCGGCGCCGCGCTTGTACGCGCGCCAGATCGCCGTGACGTTGGATCCCTTCGCGTTCGTCGAAAGGTAGAACAGGTTGCCGTAGCCGCCCGTGGCCAGCACGACGGCGTCTCCGAGCGCGACGCTCAGTTCGCCGCTCACGAGATCGCGCACGACGAGGCCGCGCGCCCGCCCGTCCACGACGACGAGATCGAGCATCTCCGAACGAGGCCTCAACCGCACCTTGCCGGCGCCCACCTGGCGCATCATGGCCTGGTACGCGCCGAGCAGGAGCTGCTGGCCCGTCTGGCCGCGCGCGTAGAACGTGCGGGCGACCTGCGTGCCCCCGAATGACCGCGTCACGAGCTGGCCGCCGTATTCCCGCGCGAAGGGAACTCCCTGGGCAACGCATTGGTCGATGATGTGCACGCTGATCTGCGCCAGGCGATAGACGTTGGCCTCGCGGGAGCGGAAATCGCCGCCCTTGACGGTGTCGTAGAAGAGCCGCCAGATGCTGTCGCCGTCGTTGGCGTAGTTCTTGGCCGCGTTGATGCCGCCCTGGGCGGCGATGCTGTGGGCGCGGCGCGGGCTGTCCTGGAAGCAGAAGACCTCCACCTCGTATCCCAGTTCCGCGAGCGTGGCGGCGGCCGACGCGCCGGCCAGCCCCGTGCCGACGACCAGGATCCGGTACTTGCGTTTGTTGGCCGGATTGACCAGCTTCAGCTCGAAGCGATGTCGGTCCCATTTCTTCTCGAGGGAACCGTCCGGCACGTTCGCTTTCAATTCCATGGGAATCAGCGCACCAAACCCATCCAGATGGTCGCGGGAATCAAGACATATCCGAGGGTGATCAGCACGGCGACCACCGCGGCCCCTTTCTTCAACAACGGGGTGTAGCGCGGATGGCTGATCCCGAGGGACTGGAACAGGCTCCAGCCGCCGTGATACACATGCGTTCCCAACAGGATCATCGCCGCCACGTAGGCGGCCGAAGCCCACCACACCTGCAATCCCGAAATCATGTTGTCGTGCACCTTGAGCGGCTCGAACGAGCCATGGAAATGTCCCGTCGTGAAGTGGCCCAGATGATACACGACGAACAACGCGATCAGCGGTCCGCTGATCATCATCGTGCGCGAGGCGTAACTCGCTTCTCTCCACTCCCGGAATTCGTAGGGTTGCGGCCGCGCCCGCCGATTGCGAAGCGCCAGTTGGACCGACGTCAGGATGTGCAGGAAGACCGACGCCAACAGCACCAGCCGGCTTCCCCAGAGCAGCACGGGGGACTCGTGCAAGAACCGGCCGTACGCGTCGATGCGCGCGCCGCCGTCCGGAATGAGGATCTGAAGATTCCCCGCCAGGTGTCCGATGATGAACGCGAAAAGGATGACGCCGGTGACGGCCATGATCGCCTTCTTGCCGATCGTGGAATCGTACAGCCGGCCAAGCCAGCTCATCTCCGTGATGCCCCTCCCAGCAGTCGCTCCGCGATCTTGACCCACACCTCGACGCCGATGGGCAGGCTGGACTCGTCGAAATCGAACCGCGCGCTGTGATGCGGATAGGCCAATCCCTTCCTGGTGTTGGCCGATCCGAGCAGCCAGTAGCAGCCGGGGACGCGTTCGAGGACGTACGACATGTCCTCGGCTCCCATGGTGATCTCCTGCTCGATGACGTTGCGGGCGCCCACGACCTCGACCGCCGCGGCGCGGGCCAGCTCCGCCATGCGCCGGTCATTGACGGTCGGGGGATACCCGTCGCGCCACTCGATCTCGGCCGTCGCGCCCAGCGACGCGGCGACGCCCCTGGCGATGCGGTAGAGCTCCCGCTTCACCATGGCGCGCACCGGTTGCTCCAGCGCGCGCACGGTGCCGTTGAGCGTCGCGGCGTCCGAGATGATGTTGTGCCGGACGCCCCCGTGGATCTGCCCTACCGTCACGACCGCGGATTTCAGTGGATGCACGCGCCGGCTGACGATGGACTGGAGCGCCACGGTGACGTGCGCGGCCGCGACGACCGGATCGACCGTCTGATGCGGCGCCGCGCCGTGACCGCCGCGGCCTCGAATCCGGATCGTGTATTCGTCCGCGCTGGCGAACACGGGTCCCGAGCGGACCCCGATCTTGCCAACCGGAAGGTCGTTCCACATGTGCATGGCGAACGCCGCGTCGACCTTCGGTTTGTCGAGAATGCCCGCCTCGATCATGGGCATGGCTCCGCCGGGTCCCTCTTCGGCCGGCTGGAACATGAGCTTGAGGACGCCCGTCAGGGCGTGCCGCCGGCGGGCGAGCACTGCGGCCGCGCCCAGCGCCGCGGCGACGTGCCCGTCGTGCCCGCACGCGTGCATGACGCCCTCGTTCTGGGAGCGGTACGGCACGTCGTTCAGCTCACGGACAGGCAAGGCGTCGATATCCGCCCGCATCAGCATCGTGGGACCGGGTTTTTCGCCGCGCAGGATCCCGAGGATCCCGGTGCCGGCGATCCGCCGCGTCTCCCATCCGCAGGCGCGCAGCTTGCGCTCGATCAGCCCGGAGGTGCGCGTTTCCCTGAATCCCATCTCGGGATGACGATGAAGGTCGCGTCGGGTGGCGATGACATCGGTGGCGACGGCGCGGACCTCATCCGTAAGACGGGAAGTGATCGGCATGCGGGGTCCCTTGAAGCCGAGACACTATAGGCAACACGGTGGGCGGCGTCAACGAACTCCCAGGAGATCCTGAGCTGGAAATTCCGCTCTTATCTCCCTATCTCCCGCATCTCCCTATCTCCTGCATCTTCCTATCTCCCCTATCTCCCGCATCTCCCTATCTCCCCCAAATTGACGTCCGCCGCCGCCAACCTTTATAATTAAAAAGGTTACGAGGTGACTCATGTCCGGCCATTCGCATTGGGCGACGATCAAACACAAGAAGGGCGCCGCCGACGCCAAAAAAGGAAAGCTCTTCTCGAAGATCGCCCGCTTGATCATCCAGGCGGCGCGCCAAGGGGGCGGCGATCCGAAAACGAATCTCAAGCTCCAGTACGCCCTGGATGAAGCCCGCGAAGCGAACATGCCCAAGGACAACGTGGAGCGCGCCATCAAGCGCGGCACCGGCGAACTGGAAGGCGTGACCTTCGAGGAAGTGACCTACGAAGGGTACGGCCCGGGCGGCGTCGCCTTCCTCGTGGAGGCCCTGACCGACAACAAAAATCGGTCCGCCCACGAAATCCGCAAGATCTTCGAGACGAACGGAGGAAACCTGGGCGCGTCCGGCTGCGTCCGCCACATGTTCGACCGCAAAGGCATCCTGCGGATCGCCGCCTCCGGCGTCGATGAGGACCGGCTCATGGGCGACGTCCTCGACGCGGGGGCCGAAAACATGACCCGCAGCGGCGATTTCCATGAAATCACCACCGCCCCGCCAGACTTCGACGCGCTCAAGAAGGCCCTGGACAACAAGCACTACAAGATCGAATCCAGCGAACTGGGCATGGTGGCGCGGCAAAGCATGCCCGTCGACGAGGCCACCGGCCAGCGCATCTTGAAGCTCATGGAAGCGCTCGACGAAAGCGACGACGTCCAGAAGATCTATTCCAACTTCGAGCTTCCCGAATCGCTGTTGAAGGCGTGACCGTTACAAATAATTCTCAAAACTTATCGTAACGCTACAAAATATTCTCAAAACTATTTGTAACGTTACAAAATATTTTCAAAATATATTGTAACA
>JACQVR010000135.1 GCA_016209705.1 Planctomycetota bacterium | reverse complement strand
GTGGCCGAGTGGATTCCGCGCCTGGTGAAGGCGATCGCGGAGGAAGAACATCCCAAAGGGGGCTGGAACTATTCGGGGGGAGTATCGGGATCGTTCGTGACCGCCCCAGTGGTGCAATCGCTGTTGCTCGCGCATTCGCAGGGCGAAGAAGTCCCTGTCGAACTTCTCAGCCGTTCCCGCAAGTTGCTCGAAGCCGCGCGCATGGAGGACGGCGCCTTCGTGTACGCCGGTTCGCCCAAAGACCGCGGGGTGAGAGCACTGAAAGGCAGTTCATTAGGCGG
The DNA here is from genome assembly GCA_016209705.1 of Planctomycetota bacterium. Taxonomy (GTDB): domain Bacteria; phylum Planctomycetota; class MHYJ01; order MHYJ01; family JACPRB01; genus JACQVR01. The sequence continues at coordinate 1,925 of JACQVR010000135.1, read as the reverse complement.
CAGTGCGGGACGATCCCTGGTGTGCGAGACGACGCTCACGCTTCTGGGCGGCAGTTCGGCCGAGGCAGTTCAGTTCGCTCTGGACAACTTCTACAAGCACTGGGACGACCTGAACATTCGCCGCGGAAAATCCGGCACTCACAAGGGACCGTATAACATCGCGCCCTATTACTTCTATTTCGCCCACCGCTACGCCGCCCAACTGATCGAGCTGTTGCCGGTGGAGATACGTTCCCGGGAGCGTGAGCGCCTGGCGGAAACGGTCTTCAAGACGCGCGCTGAAGACGGCACGTGGAACGATCGCTTCCGCAAGCTCCACAACCGTTCGCGCAACGTCGGAACGGCGTTTGCAATGTTGGCCTTGCTCGCTGACAAGACACCCCTGCCACCGAAATTGAGCGACATCAGGGGCAAAGATCAGGGGAGGCGTGAATTCTGAATAGGCCCCCGGCTGCGCCAGCGTTCAAATCGTCAAAAGCCAGGACGGCCCAGGAGTGAAGCACCATCGGCTCGATGCTGGCCTCGCCCGTGTTCGCCAGCGAGCCCCGAAGCGCGAACGCCACGACCCGCAGCCGATCCGCCTCCCCCGCCAGGAACGTGTCCACGTCCGTTTCGATTTCCATAAGCCCTCCATGCCGCCATGACGGCAACGAGGCGCGGGGAGAGCAAGGGTTCAGGCAGTGCGCGGACTGCGTCTTGAATGCAGATCGGAATGGCAGGATAATGCTCACGTACGCCCACGAGGTGCAGACGGAGAGAGGAACCCTCATGACGAAGCCTGTAGATAATGCAGTAGGATAAGAATGTGGGCGAAGCTTTGTCAGGTACATGGCTGCGGAAACGCCGCACCCGAAAGACTAGCGACCTGGGTTGGGTAGCCGATCACGCAAGGAGGGGATATGATGAACCGTAACCTGCTGTGCGGGGTGGTCGTGACGCTTTCGCTCGCTTGGACGGCCGCAACGGCGGCATCGGGCAAACAAAGCGAAGCGTTCAAATTTGTGGCGCACTGCACGGGAGGACAGGAAGTCCCGGCTAGAACGACGAACGCCTCCGGGCAGGCCGTTTTTCGGCTCACAAGGGATGAGGCCGGCTTAAGCTACCGCCTTCAGGTAGCGAACATCCACAATGTCGTGGCGGCACATATCCACAGTGGTGCGCCGGGAGAAAACGGCCCGATCGTGGCCTTTCTCTACGGCCCGGCGCCTGCGGGAGGGGGCAGAACGAACGGGGTTCTCGCTACGGGAACCATTCTAGCCGGAGACCTGATTGGACCTCTCGAAGGCCAGCCATTATCTGCTTTGCTGGACGCGATGAACGCCGGTCAGACATACGTAAACGTCCACACGAATGACGGCGCGGATCCCACCGACACCGGAGCGGGCGACTTTCCTGGAGGAGAGATCCGCGGACAAATCATGCCTGCCGGTAGATAATAGCCAAGAAGAACTCATGGGCGAGGAGCGAATTTAGGCAGGATGGAAATTCGCTCCCGCCCATAGCAGCTCTGCTTACCCCACGTTCACCTGTTCCTCGCCCTCTCGAACATTCGGCATCGCTCACATACTCGCTCCCGCGCCGCATCCAGCCGCCTCGCGATGCGTCTACTTCTCCCCCATCCTCAAACTCTCCATGACCTCAAGTACCTTGCAGCTCCGACAAGCCGCCCGCGTCGCCCGCGAGCCCGCGCAGCGCGGCGGCGGTCACCCGCACCCGATCCGATTCCCCCGCCCGGAACGTGTCCACGTTGGTCTCGATGTCCATGCGCTCCTCCGTTGACCGCACATCTCTGAAAGCGCACGCACGGTCAAGGCGATGGGCAGGGGTTCGGGGGCGGAGCCCACGACGGGCCGATGCCCGTCGGCAGACGGAGTCTGCCGTCTGTCTTTTCCCCTTCCGTGACTGTCTTCCTCGGTTTTTCTTCG